>NZ_JARESS010000099.1:0-14286 GCF_046027915.1 Paraburkholderia sp. RL17-347-BIC-D | reverse complement strand
CTCAGTCATGTTCGGCACGAACGTTACCGCGGCCGCCCCGGGCTCAGCCCAGGCGCTTCATCTCGTCGTCTCCGACATCGTGGCCGCGCGCAATGAACTGCTCCGTCGCGGCATCGAGATCAGCGAGCCATTCCACGACACGGGCGGCGTGTTCCACCATGCCGACGCGAAATGCGTGGTTAGCGGCCTGAATCCGCAACGGCAAAGTTATGCCTCGTACGCTTCGTTCAGCGATCCGGATGGCAACGGTTGGCTCTTGCAGGAGATTACAGCGCGCTTGTCCGCAGATATCAAGGTGGGCGACCCTAGATTCACCACTGAGGTGGTGAAAGCGATTTTCAGTACGACACCTGATTAGGCATTGCGGCGATAGGGGGATGGTGACTGGGGTTGCGCGCTGCCGGCGCTTGGGCTGAGCATCAAGACATCGGCCAAACCGTGTTCCGAAGCGAATAAATTAGTTTTGCTACGGATCGGAGACCGAAATCTAGAATGTCAGCGAGTGGAGTTTTCGCACCTCGTCAAGTAGCCATTGAAACACAGACTGTTCGGAAGCAGGGGACTGCTGGACCTCGGAAGACAGCTTGCCCAACGTCGCATCCTGGCGCGACAACATTCGGCACATTCGTTTCGCGACTTCAGGATTGGTTTGGAGGATTGGCGTAAGGTCATCTTTCTGGAGTTGATACGCGGCACATTTTGTGAGCGCGGTAATCCGGACCTTTGTCGACAGGCCAGCAAGCAAGCCCGCCTCACCAACGGCATCACCAGGGCCGAGACGTGTCACTTCAAACTGGCCGGAGGTCTCGTCAGCTGTCACAGACAGCACGCCGGAATCAACAATGCTCAAAGTATTTGGCGCGGTATCTGCAGTCACGAGTACTTGTCCGCGGTCAAGCTCCCGTCGTGTGAGCCTGGCTGCCAGTTGCCTGATCTCGTCGTCTTCCAGCGCTGTGAACAGGTCGACATTGCGAAGGAGCCGTTCCCTGGAATCAATCGGATTGCGGGAGGGCCCCGTCACGCCGAGCGGATGCAGGTCAATCCCCGCTGCGGCCAGATGTCGATAACAAAGGTCGTACAGATCGTTGGAGGCTGGGCGTTTCCTTTCCATATCGTCGACATAGGCTGTAACCTCATACTGAATCGAATTGACATTTGTCTTTTTAACCTGAGCGTGGGGGGCGGGTGTCTGCAAAATGAAACATGTTGCCGCCAGCGCATTTTCGAGTGCTGCGAGAACAGTCCTGGGGCGCTCTTCAGGCGATATCTCCAGTAAGACACTGATGGCATGCAGCGAGGGCGGCCGGCTATGGTTCATGATCTTTGTTTTTGCAGCCAGGGCGTTTGGCACGATGACCACGTTGCCTTGTGACGTCAAAAGATGCGTTGCACGCCAGTTCATCTCAAGCACCTTGCCTTCATCACCGTCGATAGCAATCCAGTCGCCCACCTGATACGGCTCGGTCGTGTTAATGACGATACCAGCGAAAACATCACTCAGCGTGCTCTGGATTGCAAGGCCAAGAACGATCGCCAACGCCCCTGAAGTTGCGACCACGCCTCGTATTGGCAAGTCCAATACGAAGGCGAGGGCCGCGACAATTGCGGCAAGAAAAACCACCGCCCCGAACACATCCTGAAAAAGACGCTGCTTACGCCACCGCTTCGGCAGCAGCAATGCGTCGAGCGCAAGTGACAACAGGCGCGCCCCGTTGAGCCACCAGATTATTTCAAGAACCTGTTCCGCAACATGCTGAGCAGATGAATGCACATCGGGTGCTGGCGAAACGGGGTTAAGTCCTGTGCTGAATAGCAGTAGAGTCAGCAGAGCGAAAAGAAGCAGTCGAATGGATAGCCGGGTGTTTTCATTCTCCGGACGCCCGAATCGCCAAAGTAGCATGTCGACTATTACGAGCGTGTACCCCGCGAGTAATGGATGGCTCATGGTTTCCGTGTTCGTTTCATCGTAATCGGCCCCGCGGCAGGGCGCCGTGTCCCATCGCACGCGTTGCACCGGACGGCGTTGTTCAGCCCTCGAGCGCAGCCAACGCAGCCTCCGCAACTGCTATGTCCTGCTCGACGGTTCCTGCGCTGGTTCCGACCGCACCGACAATGCTACCGTTGATGACGATCGGGATGCCGCCGCCGAAGATGACAACCTTACCTACACCACTCTCCTGGATGCCGAAGAGCGGCATGCCCGCCTGAGCGAGCTTGGCCAGGTCAGCTGTGGCTTTTTCAAAAATTCTTGCTGTCACCGCCTTATTGATGGCGAGTGAGATGCTGCCGATGAGCGCGCCGTCCTGGCGCAAGAAAGCCACCAGATGTCCACCAGCATCGACCACCGCGATGTTGTAAGCGATTTCCAGGCTCGCAGCCTTTGCCTCCGCGGCGGACAACATCCGCTTGGCGTCTTCGAGCGTAACGGTGTCGTATGGTCTTGGCATATCGTCCTCGACATAGTAGGTGGATCGCGCCAATTGCCTTTCGAGAAGACCGCTGCTTTGTCGCTCACAACTTCCGCCATGCACGCACTGATGCCTGCGCGATTATCCCCACTCCGAAGCCGACGAACCCGCAGGCTTTGGCGTAAAACTAAGCTACCACGTTCGTAATGAGCGAGCAAATGACGAGAGTCTGGAAGTTCTCGGCGCCGAGGCGTCCCGCGACTTCCGGCAACTGGTGGTTTGGAGTGAATTGTGGCGTATCAGGAATAACTCCTTTTACCGAGCGATATTTGCGTAACCGGATCGGGAATCTACAGTGCTTGGTGATCAGGCCATTCTAGATGCCGTAGAAGCCGGTTTTTCGAGAGGCCTTTAGGGATGTGGCGCCGGAACCGGAATGTTGCTTCGGCAGTTCAGGCGGATTCTCGAGTAAAAGCCTCATTGCTTATCTGGATTGTCAATGGAGCATTGCAATGGTTCGTACACATCAACCGGGTGAGTCTGCCTTCAAAACTATTCTGTCCGAGGACATTGAGTGGAAGCAGTTTCCGGCCTTTCCACCTTCGGCCCGTCTCGCCGTCCTTATCGGCGAACCCTCGGAGCCCGGCCCCTATGTGATCCGCGTGAAAGTGCCCGGGGGTGTCAAGCTGATGCCCCACAAGCACCCGGAAGACCGCATCTACACGGTGATGTCGGGCATCTTTTATATCGGGCTCGGCGAGCAATTCGATGGGAGCAAGGTCGAGGCGTATCCACCGGGCAGTGTCATCGTTCTACCTGGTGAGATCTGGCACTTCCACTGGGCCAAATCCGGCGAGTACGTCACGCAGGTCATGGCGATTGGGCCGCTCGGCCTCGATTATCACGATTCTGCCGACGATCCACGCAACCAGGCGCCGAGCGGAGACTGAGCTTCGCCGGAATTACTGTTGCTGTCCGAGTCGACGCTCACGGCCGCGACATGGCTGGATTCGCGAATCCGCACGTCTGTAACGGCTTGGGGTAGTTTCGCGATGTCACGCTCGATGTCAGTGTCGAGCTGTTTTCCAATGTCAAGAATCCGGTTCCGGATGCCGCTGGACGAAATGCCCTTGTCCAGCGGCAGCACTTCCTTGAGCATGTTCGCGGCGGCCTGCCGGTATGGCAAATGAGCTGCCCACTTCGCCTGGAGGTATTCAAGCTCCGGAGTGACGCGCCAGCTTAGGTCTTTGGACAGGAGATGCACTACGTGCTGTGCCGTCCGCGCAGTCCGCTGGCAGGCACACGGCCACAGCCGCGGACTCTTCACCGTCACTTTGCCGTAGACGGTGCGCAGACCGTCGAGCGGCTGTCCTCGTGCTCTCAGGCCGAACCGCAGTTCCGACAATGGGTCTGGCCTGAGAGCACGACTGCACCTGTTTCGAAATGAGCTCGGCTTGCATCTGTGCCAGCAACGGCCGTCCTTCCGCGAGAGTCAGGCCCAGTTCGGCAAGACAGCAATCAGGGCGCTCAATCACAGCCAGAACTCCGTCACCTTCCTCGACCGTGTCATTGTCTCCGTCTGTAGGTGTTCATAATTGCCGCTAGCCGTGTTCACTGGAATGCTAGCGGCTAAGACGTCGAATGCCCCGCTGCGTAAAGGGAAGACACGATCGGCGCGATTCGATGCCTGTTGCGATGGTGCAACAACCGAGATGAAGCGTGTTCAGTAACTCTGCGAGCGTGGTCCTTGGCGGTCTCGGATATCAATCTCGCGGCGGATGTGATTCGAAAGATGCTTGCCATAATCTGCAATCTTTATTGAGCGGGGTGTCACGTTGCCAGAAACAGGTTCTGTTCTTGGTGGACGAGTTCTGGACCAAACTTTATTGCTTGTAAGAAGGGATATTCTGAACGACACGCATGGTGGCGTTCCGCGATGACCCAACTGTGCCAAGCGCCCGCTCTAAGTAAGGGGTATTGCTGGTTCGAGGCTCAGCGCGTTGTTCGAAATGAATTGTCAGGCGTGTGCAAGGCACGCTAGCATCATTAACGAACATACTAGCGCCCTATGAACATTCGCTAGCAGCAATTCTGACCACCTACAGCATTGACGATTGCGACCTGTAGCTCGCGGGCTCAGGTGGCAGGGGCGGTGCTTGAGAAGCTTCCAATGATCGACGCCCCAAAACTGTCGTGTGCGATACGCAAAACCGGGTGTTGACGACTTTACTTCGTTTTACGAGAACAACGCCGGTACGCTCGTGAACTATGGCATGCGCTATCACAAGGGGCTGCCGATCAGCAGCATTGCCGAGTCCGCGGTGAATCTGGTGGTCAGCCATCGCATGGCGAAGAAGCAACAAATGCGATTGACGGACGAGGGAGCGCACTGCCTGGCACAAGTCAGAGTTGCTGTTCTCAACGAAGAATTCTCGGTTAAGACACTTGCCGTGTTGACCAACACTTCTGCAGCTGCAAACTCGCCGAGTGCGCGCCGAGCGCGCGTGAATTGACCTCCCACGGTTTGGTTCACTCTCATCAAAATTGACGCAAAGTTGTCCAGCAGTGCTCGCTGTGCTTTATAGACTGGTCTTCGGGTCCGGACGACTTTAAGTCATTTGACAGCCGGCGCGATCGAATTGATGCTGACGGGCATGAAGTATCGACTGGACAAGATGTATTGGGACCAGCACGAGCTCGCCGTACACATCCTGTCCTCGCGGACCGGGGCTAGGCGCCGGGCAAGCTGAACCGCGACTTTGGGCTTGCCGTCCCCCGACGGCCTTGAACTTGATGACGTGAATGACACCCCAGGCCGAGGAACACCCTTAGTCTTGGGCAATGCTTAGGCGAAGCCCGTCGAGTCCTCATATCTAGCCTGGCCGTAGGCCAGCCCGCTGGGCAGCCACCTGAATACCGTAAACAGTCGAGCCAGTAATTACCCCCGTCATCAACACGCCGATGAAAGCAAGCAAAACCGCGATGATCCGACCAAGCGTAGTGGTCGGCACGACGTCGCCGTAGCCGATGGTCAGCGCAGTGACCGCGCAAAAATAGAACGTCTCGCCCAGAGATGACTGCGTACGTGTGACCGTGTTGACGGCCCCTCCACCGTAATACATCGCGATCGACAGAAAGAAGAAAAGCACGACCAGAATGGCCAGAATGCGGCGCAGGTGCCAGAGGACCTTGGCAACCTCAGCAGCCGCAGTACGCGGCGAGATCTTGGCGTGAAGGTTGTCCTCGTTGCCACTATCCATGTCTCTTAAGCCTGTCAGGTTGATTCGGGCTCTCTTTGAGAGAGAGCCGCGTCCACAGAACCAACATAAAACGTTGTGTCCGGCGGAGATATTGCATGTTTACGTAATCCGAGGCAAGTGCGGGTGTCTGCCGTCGTGGCTGAACAAGCGTCGAGCGCCAACAGCCTCGCTGGATTCATTGCATATACATGTAATAGCCGTTCTTCGCCAAGCCAACTATCACCGGGAGTTCGGGACTTGGAACCGTTCAGTTTGTCAATACGGCTTGGCGATTGCACTGCGGACCTCGATGTGACCGCAGTCCGGATGACCGTCCTGCCGGGCAATTCACGGCAACCGGTTCAGCAACTCGTCCTGGAGAAACGATATGGCTTCGAAAGGGAAGTGTCTGTGGCTCTGTCGAGTTAACGCGGTGAAGTAGATTCGGTCGGACCGTAACGCATGATGAGCATGATGGCAAAGACGAGGACGCCACGCAAGGCACCGCCCGCTGGCATTGGCAAGGTACTGAAGCGACTGCACTATCCATTGGACTTGATTCAGCTGTGTGTGCGCTGGTATGTGGCGTACTCGCTGAGCCTGCGCAACCTCGAAGAGATGATGGCCGAACGGGGCATTGAGGTGGATCATTCGAGCGTGCACCGCTGGGTCATCAAGCTCGTGCCGTTGTTCGAAAAGGCGTTTCGACGGCACAAGCGAGCGATTGGCAAGAGCTGGAGGATGGACGAAACCTACGTCAAGGTCAAAGGCCAATGGAAGTACCTGTACCGCGCCGTCGACAAGCAGGGCAACACGGTTGATTTCCTGTTGCGCGCCCACCGTGACAAGGCTGCTGCGTGCCGCTACTTCGAGAAGGCGATTGACCAGAACGGTGAGCCCGAAACGATTGCCGTGGATAAGAGCGGCGCCAATCTGGCCGCGCTCGAAGCACTTAACGCCGAGCGGTCGACACCGATCATGGTCCGTCAGAACACGTACCTGAATTACATAGTGGAGCAGAATCACCGCGCCATCAAACGCATCATCAAACCAATGATGGGGCTCAAGGATTTCCGGTGTGCTCGCATCATCCTGGCCGGCATCGAACTCATGCACATGATCCGCAAGGGGCAGATGAAAGACGACGGCGTCGACCGAACGGTTGCCGCGCCGTTCTACTCGCTGATCATGTAATGCATCCCTAATTATATTGGGACTTGCTCGTTCCGACCGCCTTATCGCGACACAACCGGCGTCCGCGCTCATTGCGCCGCGCTTTCCGATCCTCAGCCTCGATGAGCGACGACTGACCCCGGCATTGGGCTTCATATTCGATGCAGAGTGGCTGTTGTCACGCCCATGTGACGTGGCTGACCCAACGACCTGACAATGCCGTGTTAACTTTGTGTCTTCTTTGCCTGACACGAAGCAATGCCCAAAGAACTCATAGACGCCGAATTGTGGGCGGTCACAACCTTGCGGATTCCGGCCACGACCTCGAAGAGGTTCGGGCGGAGGTCCGGGCAACAAATTATAAACTTCACTCCTCGGGTTGCTTCAACGGCGCGACTGAGCCACGGACCACCAAAGCGCAGTCGAAGACGAAAGGCTTCAACATCGATACGCAGTCGTCATTGCCTCGGCCTCTCACCTTGGTTACGAGGGCATCCACTGCCTTCGCGGCCATCTCCAGCAACGGTTGGTGAATGGTGGTTAGTGGTGGCCAAACGGTGCGAGCTATATCAGAGTCATCAAACCCGGCGATTGACACGTCCCCTGGTAGCGACAGTCCCATGCGGTACGCCGCATGCATCACTCCAGCAGCCATATCATCGTTACTTGCAAAAACAGCGGTCGGGCGAGGCTCAAGCGCTAACAGCTTTTCCCCATTTGTAACGCCTGATTCGAACATGTGGTTGCCAGTGACGATCCACCGGGGATCGACCTTCACCCCCGCTTGTTTCATCGCTTCCTCATAGCCCGCGAGGCGCTCATCGCTGTCCCTGGAAAGATGCGGCCCACGTATGAACGCGATCCGCCGGTGTCCAAGCCTGAGGATGTGCTCCGTCATCAAACGTGCCGCCTCTCGGTCATTGACACTTACGCTGCCCGCTCCATCTTCGAGTGCATTGGGACTGACGCAAACATAGGGGATTTGGCTAGCTTGCAATGCAGGAATGACCCCAGGAAGATTGCAAACGGGTGCCGCGACAATAAGACCGCTGACCCTTCGACCTCTCGCCTTCCGGACAATTTCTTCCGCTGGATCAGGGTTGTCCCGTGCGCAGGGTAGGAGCAAGACTCCGAAGTCGCGCTGTTCGCACGCCTCGAGTGCGCCTACCTGAATACCTTGGGAATAATGAGGAATTACGGCGCTGGATCCCGCAACAGCCGTCGCATAGGCCAGCCCGATTGTATGACTAACGCCGCGCGCGAGATTCTGTGCCGACGGGTTCGGGGCATAGCCGAGCTCCGCAGCTGCGCCAAGAACGAGCTCGCGCGTGGCCTCATTCACGTACGGCTCATTATTGAGCACGCGCGAGACTGTTTTCATAGAGACGCCCGCCCGTTTTGCGACGTCCGTGATTGTCACGGACTTCATTCCTGCGTCGCGTTTCGCTACATGCTTCGCCGAGCCAGGCGAGTTTTGTTCAACGCTGTGTTCCGACAAAGTGTCGATACCAGAGGGCGCTTTCTTTCGGAGTGCGTTGCTGCGTCGTATAGTCGACATAAGTAATGCCAAAACGTTTGGAGTAGCCAAGAGCCCACTCGAAATTATCGAGCAGAGACCAGACGAAGTATCCGCGAACGTCGACGCCATTGTCCATCGCGCGTCCGAGAGCCGCGATTTGCCCCTGAATGTATGCCGTCCTGCGCGAATCAGCTACTCGCCCGTCGAAAATCTCGTCATCGAATGCCGCGCCACTTTCCGTGATATAGATCGGCGGTGCGTTCGAATAGCGACGTTTGATATCTTCCAGGCATTCGCGTAGCCCCTCATGGTATACCTCCCATCCCATGGCCGTAATTTGGGCACCTGGGGGCAACTGCACCGTGCGCTTGAATTCCGTGTCTCGCGTGGCATCGGCAATGTTCGAAGATTCGCCCTGTTGCTGGACCTGCGCGAGATCTTGCCGGTTTTCCTTTCGCAGAAAATGCGGCGATGGTACGCTTTGCGCGCTACCGATAGCGCGCCGATAGTAGTTGACCCCGAGAAAGTCGATCGGCGTCGAAATGATCTCCATGTCGCCTTCAACGACCTTTGGCTCGACGCCCAACAGCTCCGAACACCGTTCAGGATATTCTCCCAGAAACAGCCCGTCCAGATAGAGGCGGTTCTGAGCAATGTCGTGCCGGTCGGTCGCGCGGATGTCTTCCGGGCGCTGGCTTGCCGGATGCGCTGGTGCGAGATTCAAGACAATTCCCAACGGCGCTTTCACGCCTTCTTCACGAAGCGCCCGAACCGCCCGCCCATGAGAGAGCAACTGATGGTGCGTCGCCTGGACCGACGTGGCTGGATCCTGGATGCCGGGCGCATGGACGCCCATCCAGTGCCCGAGGTAAGCCGTTACAAATGGTTCATTGAACGTCGCGATTGACGCGACGCGGTCGCCGAGCGCACGGCCCACGATACTGGCGTACTCAACGTAGCGGTCGACAGTTTCCCGTGATCCCCAACCGCCTTTGTCCTGCAGATATTGAGGAAGGTCCCAATGATAAAGAGTCAGGAACGGTGCGAGACCCCGTTCGAGCATTCCATCGACCAGGCGGCTATAGAAATCCAGGCCTTTCTGGTTGACTTTGCCGTCAGCCGTGGGCTGGATGCGGGGCCAGGCGACGGAAAAGCGCCAGGCGTTGAGGTTCAGCCATTTGGCAAGATCCAGATCCTCTGGCCAGCGGTGGTAGTGGTCGCACGCCTGGCTGCCGTCCGTATCATCCGCAATGTTTCCCGGCGTCAAGCAGAAGCGATCCCAGATACTCTCACCACGACCGTCTTCGGTATTTGCGCCTTCAATTTGAAAAGCCGCGGTAGCCGCGCCCCAGACGAAATCCTTTGGAAAGCTCACGATATCTCCCACTACGTTGAAAAAAAGAGTCAATGACGCCGCTATGTTCGCGTCAGTAAGATTTGCCCGGGAGGGCGGCTCGCGAGTAACGGCGAGAGCGCTGAAGTCGGAATGAGCAAACATCGCTATGGCGACTTTCCGTCCTTATCGAGGGTTGTCTTGCTGACTGCAACATTTTTTATGACAGCGCTGTCATATTAGCCGAGAAATCGCCAATTCTGAGGTGGTAGATTCCCCTAGTCACCTCGACTACTCGACGTCTTTCGCTCGGAGCGGTTCGCTCGGACTCGAAGTTCGCGGTGGTAATCGCTTTCGCGTTGGCGGCCGTCACACCTGCCTGCCGGCCGCCGGGGGGATCGCTGATTTGGCCCGAGGCAGGAGCAAAAAACTCGCCGGACGCGCAGAGCCTGTGGCGTTCCCGTCATCTGAAACTAGGGTATTTACCCGTTTGACACCTACTAAGAACTCAAAGAACATGACAGCGCTGTCATAAAACACAGATTCCCGGAACAGGGCGCAGAAAGCGCGCTTCTTCGACGGATGTCTCGTGGAAACGCCGTCGCATTCGGGCGTTCTATGTTCCGGCGTGCCTTGAACCAAGCGTGAATCGCGCAGGCACCTAATCCCGTGAAAGCGACGTCGTAACGAGCTGTCGCTTATCTCGGGAGAGTGGCGCCGTCGGAGCGGATAAAACGATGAGTCCGTCGCAAGTTGCTGTGGCGGAAAATCTATTGCTTAGGAGATTCAACGTGAGAGCGTACTCTGACGTGGAAGAAGGGGGCAGGTTTCCAGGCGTCAAAACCTCGGGCGTTCGGCAAGGACAGGAAAGCGCCCCCGAGCGCAATATTCGGCTCACGGGTCAGCAGATCACCGGCTGGTTCGTCGCTCGGTATATCGCAGCGATCATCGGGATCTGGGTGGCGCTCATCACGCCTGCATCGGTTACGCTTGCCCTTCGGGTAGGGCAGATCGATCCCGCACATAAGGGCACTTCGCTGGCGTTTGTTGCGAGTCTTGGCGCCCTTGCCGCCCTTTTTGCCAATCCCATTTTTGGCGCGCTAAGCGATAGTTCGACCTCGCGGTTCGGGCAACGGCGTCCTTTTATCATTGGCGGCATGATCGGTGGCACGTTGTCGATCTTTTTTATCGGGTTTTTCGCCACCACCGTCAACATGGTGACAGTCGGGTGGGTCGCCGCGCAGCTCTGCTTCAACGCTGCGATCGCCGCTACAATCGCAGTCTTGCCAGAGCGCGTTCCGACCGAAATGCGCGGCAAGGTGTCTGGATGGATGGGAATGACCACGCAGGTAGGCGTAGTCGGAGGCGTCTTCCTCATACAGCTTGCTGGCACAGAGGGATACGGGCCTTTTGTTTGGCCGGCCGTGGTTGGTGCGCTGATGGTTTTGCCGTTTTTGCTGACCCTGCGCGAGAAGCCCAGGAGCAAGGACGAGGTGGTGCCGTTGTCGCTGAAGTCCATCGCATCGTCGCTGTGGATCAATCCAGTCAGACACCGCGATTTCGCATTGGCGTGGTTGGGTCGATTTCTGGTCTGGACGTCACTGTACAGCCTGACGACGTACAAAACATATTTCCTTATTGACACTCTGCACTACACGACGAAAACCGTCGCCCCAGTGCTCACCGTAGCGATGTTCACGCTAGCCCTCTGCATTGCGGCCTCCAGCATCCCGTCCGGATGGCTCTCCGATAAAGTTGGCCGCCGCAAACCGTTCGTCGTCGCTGCCTCTTTGCTTTTCGCAGTCGCAATGGTTATTGTCGCGTACGCCGGATCAGTTAGTCAGTTCGTGGTTGGGGTCGGCGTTGCTGGCTTGGCCCAAGGGATGTATCTGGGCGTCGACTACGCTCTGGTATCGGAGGTTTTGCCTGACAGCAGTGAACAGGCAGCGAGGGGCATGGGTTTCTTCAATCTATCGAGCACGATTCCGCAGACGATCGCTCCCGTGCTTGCCCCGGTCCTATTGAAAATCGGCGCGACAGGCACGACCGGCAACTATGCTGCTCTCTTCGGCGCGGCGGCCGTGTTCGCAGTCGTTGCTGCATGTGTTACTCAGCAGATCAGAGGTGTGCGTTAGTCGTCGAATGTTGAAGTCCTTAAAAACTGCTAATCGTGTCCATAGACTACGCTAATGTAAGACTGTATTTTGACGCCGCAAAATAAGGCATAGCAGCGGTTTCGCACGTCTTTCTAGGCGTTGCATTTCAGCAACGCAACACGCTCGGACGTCCGTTGATTTTGCTAACGCGTTCGTCGTGTCCGCTAATTCGGCTAATGCGGTTGTAGAGGAGCGCGATAGGTGCATTCGCTTGAAGTGGCAGCAAGTGCAAATACCGGAGGTCATTTTTTTGATCTTCGGAAGGTGCACATCTCAGTGCGCAGATCAAAAACTTCATACCGTACGGCACTTTGTGTGCCACATCGGGCCTTCAACATCCCCTTGTGTGGATGTTGGTCAGCACGGCGTCGTCCTGCGCTTGGTCAGTCGTGTCGGGCAGTGAGTTCGCGTTGTGGTAGAAAAGCCGCGCTAGCAGAATGAATGGGCACGATTTGCGCTTCAACGGACATCATTAGCAGAATTTGCGAACTTCAACATTTGTGAACACCAACAATTGGAGCGTCAATGTCGCAGTCGAGGAAGCTATCTGATAAGGATGACTACTTTTTGACTAGGCAAACAGCCGACGCTCGTCAACTTGACAAGGCCGTACAGATCATCGACGAAACCCCGGCCGTTCCAGTGTCAGCTGCAATCGTTGAGCCTGGTCCAGATGAAAAATGAACGACGGGCGAGACTGGACGAGCAGTGTCTTCAGTTCCATGCTGGTCGTGGTCCGAATGAAGGTGTCTACCGTTTTGACCAGCTGATGCAGGACAATGACCTCGCGATCAAGGTAAGTCTGGTCGAAATCGTAAATTCCGACTTCGTTAAGCCTTGCGAGGTCATCGTAGCTCTGCCGCGTCAGCGCATCGCTGATCTTGCTTCGTTGTGGAGTCGCTCCGAGTCTCTGCAGCAATTCGGCGGTTTCCTGAATGACCTGTCCATGCTCGTCAACCATCCGGCTCGCGAAGCTTTGCACGCCTCTCAACCGAGTTCTGCGCAAGGCTATTTGCCCTGCCGCGATTTCCGCCTGATTCGCCACAAGGATGATACCGACGATCTGTGCATTGGTCAGCCCGTCATCCTGACCAAATGCGCAAATGGATGATGCGAGGAGCAGCAGCGCTCCAGCGGTACATTTCACATTCATTGCTCACCTGAACTTGTGTTCCGGTCGTTGACGCACCGTTCAAGCTGCACGTCGGCAGCACAGTTGACATGCTATACCGGCGAGCCGACGAGTGCACCAGACGAACAAAGAACGCCACGCGAGTTGCCCGCAGCTTCCAGAGCTCGGCTCCAGCCGGCGCAAGCAATCAGGGCTGCGATGAGAAGAGGCAGGTTTCTCTTCTCAACGACCGGGTCCGTGGCGTCTGCGGAAAGGGCGTGCCGTTCTGCGGGCAGCCCCGCCGCCACGGAGTTCTGCTGAACTGCCGATTCAGGTCAGAGCGACACGATCTGCCGCAATAGTTCCAGCGCTTTCATTTCGTCAGGACGACCGGTTCGTGCCTTACCTGCGAGCGTCTTGATCAGCGCCTCTGCGATCGGCTCAATACCGATCAGATCGCCAAGGCTGGTCACGGGAGCAGAACGGCGCGGCTCCGCGATGACCTCTGTGATGGAGGCCCGCATCGAGGAGTAGTGTCCTGCACCACACACACGCGACAGGCCCTAACGCACGAACTGTCGCGGCAGCTTTAAACAGTTCCACGCGCAGCCGCCTCAATGCCTTTTCATGGTCCTTCCTGGGCAGCTCCTTGTTTCTCGCGGACCAGTCCATTGAACCAAGGTCCAATGGCGGCGGTTCTTCGAAGGTTATAGGCTGAGTGGGCGAGAAATCTTGTCTGCGGGAGCACTCGATTGCCGCCCACCTTCCCGCAGCCCATCGCGCGGCCCTGTCGGCGGTATGCGCCACCGGACCGCATGCCCCCGCGCGGCTTTGGCCTGATCGCGTGTCAGGAGAATGACGTGAAGTCGCGACCGCAAGCGGATATTGCCCGCATCCTGCTGATCATCGTGATTCTGTCGCTGCTGATCTTCGGCAGTCTTTATATCGTCCGTCCGTTTCTGCCGGCGCTGATCTGGGCGACGATGATCGTCGTTGCCACCTGGCCCGTGATGATCGGTATCGAAAAGCGCGTCGGTGGCCGTCGCTGGATCGCCGTCACCGTGATGCTGATCGGCCTGCTGGTCGTGATCGTGCTGCCGCTGTACGGGGCGGTGTCGACGATCGCCGAGCACGGCGGCGACATTGTCGACCAAGCCGAGGCGCTGCCGAACTACTCGCTGCCTCCCCCGCCCAGCTGGCTGCATCAGGTGCCGCTCGCCGGCGAAGGCCTCGCACGCGAGTGGCAGCGCCTGTCCGACGCAGGTCGCGGTGGCATCCTTGCACAAGTGCAGCCTTATGCGCTGATAGCCGCGAAATGGCTGCTCTCGCAAGCCGGCACGGTCGGCT
>NZ_JARESS010000098.1:0-14397 GCF_046027915.1 Paraburkholderia sp. RL17-347-BIC-D | reverse complement strand
CGGGGGGGGGGGGGGGGGGGCGGGGGGCGGGGGGGGGGGGCGGGGGGCGGGGGGGGGGGGGGGCGGCGGGCGGGGGGGGGGGGGGGGGCCCCCGCCGCCCCCCACCAGATAACATGCGTTTAGCCTGACGCCCCCCGAGCAGTCGCGAGCACGCCGCAAGGCGATGTTCGTCTCCTGCTCTCGTCAGTCGCGTCGATCACACTCCTGACGACAGCGGATTCACCGCGGAGCTTGCGCGGGCGGATCCGTAATATACCGTCACGCGGATTTCAGGATCGTCACGTTGTCGGCGTCCACGCGCGTGAGCAGATCGAGCCGATCGCCAAGCTTGCGCCATGCCTCCATCTGCTCCTCTTTCTTGACGGCGCGCTGGTACACCCGCCTCATGCGGTTCTCATCCAGGTGGTTTAGGCACTTCTCGATGACATCGGGACGCACGCCCAGTTCTCCCATGAGCGTGGCACCGGTACGGCGCAGGTCGTGTGGCGTCCAGTTACCGCCCGGCAGGCATCAGGGTGTTGGTCAGCTTGGTCCCATTGGTCTTTTCCTTGCCACGTTGACGATCATGCAATTGCTTGGTGATCGATTTGGGTGTCACGGTGCCTTCAATCCGATGAGACGGAAAGAGGCGCACCGGATCGGCCGACGACGCCAGTAATGCCTGCAGGTGGCGCTTCGCACAGTCGCTGAGATAGATCGTGTGGGGCTTTCTGTTCTTCGTCTCAGGCAGAACCCAGACGCCGGCCCGGAGGTCGATATCGGCCTTCGCCGCTCCGGTAAGTTCACCGATGCGGCAGCGGGTCGAGAGCATGACCCACACCGCGTGAGTTGTGGAATCCAGCAGATTGGCGGCGGCAAGCCGGCCTGGCAGCAGGCGGATGACCCGGTCGCGCTCAGTCTCCTTGCCGCCCACGTCGCTTTTCTTGATGCCGAAGGTCGGGTCCACCAGCACGATCTCGCGCACCAGCGCAAAGCCGAACATCTGGCGCAGCTCAGACAGCAGTCGGTTAGCAAGGCGATTGGCACCACGCGCTTTCACCGTGTCGAGGATATCCATGACGTCGCGGCGCCTGATGTCATCCGCGTACCGGTTGCCGATTGATGGCAGCACGTCCTTTTCCAGTCCGCGCCGCGTTTCCGCGCCGCGGTCCTTGCGGCCCACGAGTTCGAGCTCGGCCCAGCGCTCGAAGAGAGCCCGGACGGTTAGGCGCCGCTCGCGTGCCGCCAGCGCTTCACGCTCGCGCTGCAGCGCGTCTGCCGCAGCCACGCGGGCGTCCTCGATCTGTTTCTGGATGTCGATACCGCTGCGTGCGAGCGCGCGGATTTCGGCAGCCCGCTCGCGCGCCGTCGCCAACGAGCAGTGCCCTTTGCCAGTCCCGTAGGGCTCGGGCAGGCGGTATTCGCGCTCACGTCCTTCGATCATGTAGAGGACGCACCAGACCGCAGTGCCGGTGGGGGCGATGCGCAGCCGCAATCCAGTGTCGGCGGTCAGCTTGCGTGGCTTGCCGTCGCTCACACGCTGCGCCGCAATCGCGGCCTCGATATCCCGCACGGTCAGTTTTGTCATGTTGGTATCCCTGGTCCGGATGCGGACGTGCGCCGCCCGTACCTGAAATCTACCCGAAAATGCGCCGGATCACACCATGATTTTGCGAACTTTGGCGAACGACGAAAATGCATTTAAGTTAGGTAAATCAATGGGTTGCATGATATGTCGAACGCTCGCGGACACTGGCGAACGTGCATATACCGTTATGGGGTGCAGGTGGTCGGAGGTTCAAATCCTCTCGCCCCGACCAAGATCAAAGCCGCACGCCGTAAGGCGGTGCGGCTTTTTCTTTGGTGCCTGAAATTTGGTCAAAGCAGAAAGAATATTAGAAATTTCTAATATTCAGGCCGCGTCACCCTGCGGAAGGTGCAGTACAACGGTCGACACCGGCACCTCCCGCGATTTGATATACCCCTGAGTCGTCGAGCGGTCGGTGTGCGCGCCGGCCACCTGCAGCGCGTCCAGATCATAGCCCGCCCGTTTGGCATCCGTCATTGCCTTTGCCCGGATATCCTTGATCGTATAGGGCTTGTCTGCGAGGCCGGCCCGTGCCATTGCCCCTTCCCAGGCGTCACGGCATGCCTGATCTGTCTTCGGGTTGCCACGCCTGTCCCGGATCACATACTTCTGGCCAAATGCAGGTGCGAGAAGCTTCGCACGACCAAGCACGGCATTGATGTCGGGCATCAATGGCCAGTCGACCGCCTCACCGCTCGAGTCTTCCGTCTTCGACGGAAGAAGGTGGATCACGCCGGCCTCGCTGTCGATCTGCTCCCAGGTCAGCGTGCGAATGTCCGTGGAACGCTGGCAGGTCAGAAAGCACAGGTCGATCATGCATTGCATCATCGGGCCGGTGGGCACGCTCCCGGTTACCTCGCGCGCTTGGGGCGTACCTTCGTACAGAGTGAAGGAATACTTAAGGAGCCATTCGCGGATGGCCATGAAGTGGTCGTCACGAATATAGACGTTGCGCTTTTTCGGTTTTTTGATCTTGACCTCACGCGTCGTGTTGACGATGGCATGTTTTTTTCGCACCGCCCAACTGAAAAACGTCGAGAGCCACGCCTTCATTGCTCTTTGGGTTGGCAATTTGTCCGGCCAGTTGTTGAGCAGGAAATCCTCAACGGCTGCAGCGTCGATACGTTCAACGTTCCAGTCACGGAAATAACTGCGTACACCTTCGCCGCGGCGTTTCCACTCGTCACGGTACGATGCGGCGTAGGTGGACGCCTTCTGGTCCATGTACGTGGAAATGATTGCCGGAAGATTGCCGCGCCCCTCAAACACCGGCTAGAACCGACGCTTTTCTTCTGCCAGGCGTTCGAGCATTTTCAGGTCACCCTCGAGGACCTTCGACAGACGAATCCATCGGTTGTCGGGTCGGACCCAATAGTACGACGCGCCTTTCTCGTAGACCCGGCCCGGCAATCCATCGGGCCGGGTCCTTCGCCTCGCGTTCATGATTCACCCCTTGCGCAAAAGATAAACAGGCGGAGTCGGGTCTCTCGGCAGTGACACGGTCCTGAGCCCGGCCCGACGCTCCTGCAAGGCCTAGAATGTATCCCAGGTAAGCACGACAGCGTTTTTTTGCCGGAACCATTCGGCCTGCTTTGAATATCGCTGTTTGCCGGTCACGCGTTTCAGCTCTTCATTCGTCATCAGTCGGTCGGCCATGTTGTTGCCTCCAGCGAATCTTTTTGTGCGAGGACGGGCATCGGCTCGTATTCCTGGTCTCGTGGTCCTTGAGCCAAGTACGCACTCACGTCATCTGCATCGTGAGAACATTTGGTCTTCGTCTTGATCGAGGCCAGTATTTCGGCGCGTTGATGTTGCAGAAGAATGGAGCCCGGAGGACGAATCAGTGCGAGGCAAGTTGATCTCCGCAGCGCGAGCAAATCGTTGATTTCGAGTTGATACACCGGTGCCACAAGATCAGGGCGACCGGACTTACGCAGCATCATCACCGCACGGGATGCAGCATGCGAGAGTTCAACTCGCAGGCGTTCTGCGGAGTCCGAGTCCACAGCGCCCGGAAACTCGACAGTGGTCACCGCAGTCCTTCCCATAAGGTCTTCGAGAAGTTCCGACAGTGGGGCCGATGCGAAGTGACGGACGACGTCCGCCGCTTCCATCTTCAGTTGAGCTTTGCGCAAATCGAAGGTATTCCACGGGCAACTAGTGCTAACGATCCCGAGTTTCGACGCGGATTTCCACACCAACCTGAACATCCGGATGGCAGAGTCGGGTTGGCCTGGACGAACGGCGCCTCCGTACCACCGCAGAAACACACCCTCGCCCGTGATCTCCTCAAGCTTGGGGTCCCCGTGTTCAGTGAAAAAAACCCGGAGTGTTTCCATTTCGCTGCGCCGGCGAGCGGTGGCCTGTCTGCTTGCCAAGGGCAATGAGCACTGTTCAAAGCCGTGAAGAAGTTCGATTGCAGTCGCGGGACGAGCGAGCGCGACGCGCGATTGCTGTTCGTGAACCCATTGCGCACAGGCAAGCTCAAAGTTCTGGCCCAGTACAAGTTTTGAGCCGTCCTTGCGCAGCAGATAATAGGTGACTGCCCCGTTTCGATCGCGGCGCGCGCGCATCCCTTTCGGACGATCAGTTCTCCGTGGCATCTGACTTTCTCCGGGTTGTATAGACAAGTGAAATATCAGGGCGGAGGTGGCCCAGTTCTTGGGACAAAATCTCCAGGCAGTCCAATGGATCCAGGCCCATGCTCAAGAGCGTCTCGAGACGAGCTTGTGCGTAGCGGTGCCGCAGGCCGTGGAACCCGTAAGAAAAACCCAGTGTCCGATTGCTGGCTGATGAAAAGGATTGCGAAGTAGCTTGTCCACCACCAACCTGGAAACGTACTTTTCGATGCACCTGGCGATCGATGACGAGGGTGGGCGTGTCGAGCCGCAGAGACTGTAGTCGCACATGCAATTCAAGAGGAATCAGAATGCTGCGCGCCAGCCCACCTTTGCCGATGACCCGGTAGATGACGCCCTCAGGCATCCCGGTGAACAGATCATTGCGCCACGGACGGTTCGGCTCTCGCGCAAGTTCGTGGGCCTCCCGCAGTTCGTACAGCTCTGCGGCCCGGACACCTGCGTGAAACGCAATCCGGGTTGCGAGCGCATTGTGCGGTGCCTGACGACCTGCGATCCGCTCCATCTCATCAAGCGTATATGCCCGTCCCTCGGTGATAGTCGGAACCTCGGCGTCGAAGTGAGTCAGGGCTACGCTGAACACCAGACTCAATGCCTGGCGATGCTGATCCAAGGTTTTCTGGCGCCAACGCGAGCTCTCATGAAGCAGGTAAGCTTCCATTTCTGCGCGCGTGACTGGCCAGTCAATACTGACATTTTGTGCAATCCGCCACCGCAGGAAATCCCGCAGGCACTGCTCGAAGTTGCGCGCAGTGCCAACGGACGTGATCACGTTATCGACCAGACTGCCAAGCGCAGGCTTCGATTGCCCCAGGGCCAGGACAGCCGAGATACGTGAGCGTGCAAACTGTTCGGCGGAGATCGGTTTTCTGGTCATTTCGATTTCTCCCACGCGAAATGCAGTCCAAGCGTCTTGAGGAAGCGCTGGACTGTCGATTTGTGAACCTTGATCTGAAACCGCGCTTCGATGTTGTCGGCGAGTTTCTGAAGCGAATAGGCGCGCCTGTCCGACGCCTTCAGGCGGGCCGTTGTGAACCGGCGGATCTGATCAACAATCGGTGACCGGTTCAGCCTGGAGTGTTTGTTGCGTGTGCGCATGCATCGACCTCTGTAAAGGAAGTGTCGCATCCCCGAGGGGGGATGCAACCCGCGCGGCTAATGCCGCCGCCGCCACGAGTGGACGACGGGTCAGGAACTTTTGCGGGTTGATGCGGAGCCCTGACCAGGGGCAGCGACTGCGGCGCGAGAGCCATTTCTAGTGACGAGCAGGATGCTCTGGCACATGCTTGATGAGTTGCGGTCTCTTGAGGGGGCGGCGGATCACATCGGAAGTGCGATCCCAATTGCTCTGCGCTCCAGGCCCGAACGACGCTACGCCACGTCCGTCGAACATGTCTCTGCATGGGACGTCGAAGCACGCCAGCAATTGGCCTGGATGATTTTCTGGTCGGGAGGAAACGCCAACCCACCTCTCAGGCGAGAAGCAGGTATCGTCTTCGAAAAAAGACGGATTTTACTTGTATGAGCTGCCCGTCCTGGGCGGATGAGCAGTCTTTGATAGGTTAATTCTGAAGCGGTGTCCCGGAGGACTCATGCTGGACTAGCAGCTGGTGACAAGTATATAAGTAAAAAAAGATTTTGTGGCATACCTGCTTCGCTGTTGTCTGGATGCAACATGTCGTACTGCGAGGGATCGCGCGGTAGTTCATAGAAGCTTCGAGGAGAGCACAACCGGTTCCATGGCAGCTCCGGTGTACCTGTCTTGGTGAGGCAGTTTCTCTTCGGGGCCGTTCACACTATCTGAATCCTTTGACAACGAGCGCGAAATTGATGAAAGCGAGGAGCATGAGGTCCAGCGTGTCGAATCGGGAGAAGACACGATGGAAGTTTTTGGGGCAACGAACCCGGCGTTCGACTTCGAGTCTGCGCTTGTGCATTTCGCGGTCGAATTCCCATGGTTCAGGAAGGTTGGTTGTTGGGTGGAACAACAGGGATGAAGCCGGGGGCGAGGCGCGAGTTGTCGCGTCTTGTCGCCTTCATATACCTTCTCCATGAGTGGGGGCAGCCACCGATCGGACCGCACAAGGCTTTGCAACAGGGCTCGCCTTCGTGGTCCATTACCCGCCTGACCCGGAGAGAGTGCGAACATTATTGTTGTTCGAGCATCCGCGGTAACCATGTGAATCCTGGTGGTCCATCCACGTCGTGATTTTCCGATTGCTTGAGGTCCGTTTTCTTCCCTCGCTGTCATCCATCGAAACCGCCTTGCTCCAGATACGAACGATCTGGTCGCGCTGCAATTCCGTGAAGATGCGAATCTGTGGGAACAGTCCCTAGGACGGTTCTTCTTCAGAGGTCCGCGATGAGCCCGGCATGTAGTCGGCCAGAGCGTTGGTGAAGAAGTCGTCTCCCAGTTCTCCTTTGATGGGTTTGCTTTTGGGAGACGGCACTATTCTCATCTTGGTGCCGTCTGACCGGGAGGTTGTGCTGCCCAGGATGTTAGTGAGCCCGATACTCTCGAGCATGGCCCCGAGCTCGGCGAGATGTTTGATGAGATCTGCGCGCCGCCGTGGGGAAGGCTCACGGTCAAGACGGTCGGTCAGGTTGGGCTGGCCGGCCGAATTTGTCGTGACCTGAATTTTGTGCGATTTCATGAGCGCGCCTTGCACGCCGATTGCCCTGCCAGTAGAAAACCGATGGCATTTGTAAAACGGGGTTGATCCAGAAGCTTGACCTTACACCCAAGTACGTCGCGCAGAGTAGAGAGGTAGTAGTGCCCCGCGCCTCCCGCAGCGAATACGGTGAGATCCTCGGTTGTCCGGAGCGTGGTAAGAACCGACCGGCAAACCGGGATCGTGACGTGAACGGCGTCCTGCAAATACGGCTTGAGGTCGATCTGCTCGCCGTTGTGATAGAGGGGGGTGCCTTGAGCTATCGCACGGTCGATCCGGTCAATATTGGTGAAGCGCCCTTTAAAGTTAGCTTGCAGTCGCGATGCAATTTCGCGAAGGACAAGGGCTGCGCCTCCTGGCAAACCGCCGCAGCGCTGACGATCGATTTTAAAGCTGGCCGAAGATACGAACGTGTCCGTCGTACCCCAGCCCGAGTCGATGACCGCGCACGATGTCCCGCTCACAAATGCATCCGGAGCTGTCGCGCGCAAATACGCGTACGAGCCGAGCGGCTGAGGGAGAACCGCGACATCGTTGATCGTGAATGTGCCATGCCCAAAGCTGTGAACACCGCGAAATTTCTTGATCAGCAGCGACGCGTAGGCGTGGAACGTGTGAAATGGGAGACCCAACGTCAGCAGGTCGATATTCCTGAAGCCACACTTGACGAGTGCGGCCAGGACCAGGGTGCGGTACTCTTCGGTCGTCGCGAAGTCGTCGTTTTCGCTGCGGGTCGTGCTGGTCGAGACAACTTCGCTATCCAACGTATCGACCAGAAAGCTCTCGCCTCCCTCTAGGTCGATTCTGACATCAGCCTCGCGCACTCCGATTCCCTCCATGCCAGCCGTCAACGCGGTCTGCGGCGCGCGAACGCTAACAGACGGAAAGCTCCCGGTTGAGACCTCTCCATCGTGCATGAATGCGTACTTGGTCGAGGAGTAGCCGACATCGACCCCGATAGCTACCGGTTTTTGAATCCCAAAGGTGGGTTCGTTAAACATGAGTTGCGCTCCTGTCGTCGTTGAAAATCAGGTTAGTTGTGGAGAGTTCCTGGTGGACGTGCACTCCCCGCGGGTTTGTCTTGCACCAATGCAAGTGGCGTCCGGAATATTCGCCAAGGGGTGCTTAGGTCCGTCGTGCGTGTCTTGCATGTTGCCGCTCAACCGGCGAATCGCAAGCGATGCTGCCGATTGAGCGTAATACTGGTAAAGCTCCATCGCCTGAGCGAACAGGATCAGTCGATGCACTGAGTGAAAGATGGCCGGCGTAGTGCCGTGCGTGTCCCCTCGAGAACACGACTTGCCGCGGTCATGCAATTACGGAGAGCGTCGCGCGCGCGGCCAACGTGCGACGCCTTAGAGTCGATTGAATTGCGAAGGGGAATTTTGATTCGCTGTTTTTAGGCAGCGGAGCGACGAGCGCAATGCGCAGAGAGGATGCATCGCGTCGAAGTTTGCTGATGCGCGGTTAGGCCAAAGGCCCGGCCCGGTTTGTCTGTCGGTCTCGTGGGTGAAAAGGTCACGCCAGCGAGACGTATACGTTACGTTGGGATTTGGATTTCGGGGAAAGTCGCCCGAAACGTATGAATCATTCATACGCGGACACGATGCGCGTCGGTGGCCCGTACGCGCATTGCAATGATTCCCACCCGGTGACGGAGTGCTATTGCATGGTCAACGGCTAGGTCGAACCACTTGACCTAAACAATTCGGCTTCATATGAGCACTCAGTCGTGCTCCTACATCGGGGTGGTCGATCGGTTGATCAACCTCATGCCGGTGTGCGGCGGTATTTGAGCGAAAAGATTAACCGATGTGATCTGAGCGTGCAAGAGAAATTTTCCGCGCCAAGGAGTACGTTCGACTACGAAAAATTTCCGGCATGAACAGGACGAATCGCGTTTGTGGTCGGCGTGATGACGGCGTGAAGAAGGGAGGACCTCTGTTGAGATGGCAGTCACACGCACGGCGTTGCGTATAAGGATGACGGTCGCGCTGGGCGGCATCTCGCTCAGGCTCTTTGGTATTGAGGTTCCGACGATTTACGTGCGGTCGTGTATCCCTGACACAGCCGTTTTCTCTGGTTGGAAATATATCTATATCAGCGATGTTGAATGACGTTTTGTATGTGCTGTTGAGACCCGCTTAACTACGGCCGCGCATCCTGGCGAGTGCATTGAACATAAGTGGCACATAGGTTGTACTTGTTTGTCTCGGCGAAGGGATTTTTTGCTCTTTACTGATCTAGGTACCACCTTAGTGGCACTTTGCTCGATAGATCCCGGCATCACGTCGGCACCGGCGGGCGTTACACGACCGCTGGAGCATGGCTTGTCCGACAGACGACAGATGGCGGATGGCAGACGGAGGGAAGGGCTGGGGTGATGACCGCGTAGTTGGGCCATATGAGGCGTGTCAAATCAACGCGGTGTCGACCGGCTCGCTTCTTTAACTCCTGCCGCTTGGCCACTGGCATGAACTCCTGTGCTCCGCGATTCACTCGTCGGTGATAGTCAGGCAAGCGGCAAACGACCGCTGAAGGTGTCCATCTCGCTCGTTGCGTTTAGTGCAGTCGATTGCGCAGATCAAGGAGCGGAGGAAATCCTTGAAACCCTTGTCTGGCATAGACTAGGGCGAATCAAAACGGATTGGAACGGACCCTGACACAGCCGTATTCATTGTGATTTTCGACACTCGTTCATTCTTCGCCTCCCTTCGCCGGTCGACCGCTGGTGGACAGCAAAATGGTCTGCGTTGACTCGGATGTGGCAGATGCTGCACTCGGTCATGGTGAGCCAGGAGTCCGGGCACGTGTACGCGAATGTCATCGCTGTGTTAACACCTGCTATCACGGCATTCGCGTGGGGGGCCGTGCCACGGCGACACGGGTGGGGCGCAGGGCGCAGTTTTGTGCGTAGGTCCAACTCAACCGGTGGATTCCGGATGCGCCTGCGCCAAGTGTGCTCGAGCGGCTTACCGGCACGTACCAGGCTGCTTTCGGCGCCAAGTGCTCGGTCAAGCTGCGGCGCGACAACCAGCTCATGCTGCACTTTCCAGAGGCTCCCGCAGAAGTTTTAACTCCGTTCAAAGGTCTTCAGTTTCGCAACCCGAAATGGCCACAAAGGACATTCGAGTTCGTGATGGAAGACGGGCGAGTGACCGCATTGAGGCACTGGAACTCGGTCGCCGAGTTTGTTTTGACTCGGGTTGAGAATGCTGAATCCGCCGATACGATGGAGGACGAAGAGCCGATCGCTGATTGAACGATGCGGCCCATCATCCTCGACAGGAGCTGTATCGAGGAATGCGCTGGCGGTTGAGATCGGGCGAGCTTGTTCGGGCCCACTCTGCTTAAGGGATCCAGCTCATGTCGAACCACATAGGAAGGCCGCATTGGTTGGGTCCAGACATCCACCCAAATGCATCACGCAGAACTCTGCCGCCTGTCACGCTGTCATCAATGCACGATGGTCAAGGATTCTTAAAGCTTGCCGCCTGAGAGATGGAGCCAACGACGATGACGATAGCTGCAAGTCCGATTGATCCGATCACTGGTATTCTCGAAGCTTTCAAATCCAACAATGTCGTCGCTATTTGCGACGGGGGCCACGGATGTAAACAGGCTTATGCGTTCCGAATTTCGCTGATCCGGGACCCCAGATTTGCTTACATCGTGAACGATATCGTAGTTGAAAGCGGCAATTCCCTTTATCAGGGGATGATGGACCGGTTCGTTGCGGGAGAAGACGTACCCGAAAATCAACTCCGCCAAGCTTGGCAAAACACTACGCAACCCCACGATGTGTGGGATCGCCCAGTCTTTGAGGGGCTTTTTCGTCAAGTACGCGAAGTGAATGCCTTGCTCCCTAAAGACCGTCAGATTCGTGTCTTGCTGGGCGATTCGCCAATCGACTGGTCGAAAATCAAAAACGCTGAGGAGTTCGATGAAGCTTGGAGAACTGTAGGCGACCGCAACAGCTGTGCGAAATATCGCCGCTGTCGTGTGGAAATAAATATGCAGCGAGCTTGCTTAAGTGCTTCATCAGGACTCCACTAGATTGATGTTGTAGATGCCACCTTGAGTCGGTGGATGCGCCGCATAACTGGCGCAACTCCAGTGTTATGCCCAGATTGCTGAACGCAAATTCATGCGCGTGCATCGCTAACGGTCAAATGTCTCGTCAATATCCGGTCAATGGCCACGAAAGTGCAATAGCAACGCATGTGGGTTTGTCTGGGTTCAACTGATGTGTAGACAGCAGCACTTCACTCGACAGACAGTGTCAGGTCCTGTCGTCATTCCCGACTTGATAGCCGTCTTCTCGTGGCGAGGCGCAGGCTTGGGGTTCAACTCGCCCCGGAGAACCATTCCCATGGTCGAGTGCCAGCTAATACGCATTAAACACAATCCTGCTAATGCCGAGTCATCACCGCGCCGATGCGCCCATTAAACGTAATGAAGCTTTAACACCGTGAAATAAAAGTTCACTGTAATCGGGAACACAGCTTTGCTCAGTGAGAAATCTTCTAGAAAGAAGCGTTAAATTGCTTTCGTTTTTGCCATTGTGAAATTGTCTGAAAACGAAGGGCCCCCGTTAGTTGGGGCTATCGACCCCTTCATTGGCCGACATTGCCCGGAGGAGGGCGGCGACGTTCCAAAGAAGGCCGAGGCCAAGCAAGCGGACGACACTGCCGAAGATCATCCTGCCGAAGTAGCGCGGCGGGGTGGCGCAGCACGGTTGGGGGATGTTCACTAGTGAAAAATGGCGACCGGGGCGCCCGGACCTCTAGAATCGATTGGAGTGAAATAACTGGGCGACTAGAGGCTGCGAATATTCAAGGGTGCCCAATCCGTTCGTCGCCTACGCCCTGATTTTCCGCCTGGTGAGTTATCTCAGTTCGATCGGAGACTACGATGATGGAACGAAATATGGTTACGACGGCGTTCGGACTTCCGGGTTACAGGATAGAGCGATCGTTTGGAGTAGCTCGGGGCATCATCGTTCGATCGCGATCCATAGTCGGGGCGCTCGGAGCATCCCTCCAGACAATATTCGGTGGAAACATTTCACTGTATACGTCGCTATGTGAGCGAGCGCGACAAGATGCATACGAACGCATGCTTGCCCAAGCTGAAGGGCTAGGAGCGAACGGCATCATCGGAATGCGCTACGACGCAACAGAAATAGCAAGAGGAATCACAGAAGTACTGTGTTACGGGACGGCCGTCCACGCGACGTCGCTACACTAAAAAGTGTGTGCTGAACGAATCCGACGGCACAGCCACGTTGCTAACTTGCCAGCGGCATGAGCCTCAGAGAGGTCTTCAGCGCGGCCAACTTGCCTGGTCCCGCGGAAGTTGGCCATGTGGGTCGTTGACCTCGATCGAATTGCCATCTCCGAGGCGGTCAGTAAACACCACGACGTTTGTACCGCTCTCGTGGGTCTGGCTGGGAAACACAATGCCGGTAAAGCCCTGCTCCCGAACCATGTCGCTGAGAACCCAGGTTGGGGGCTCGATGTGCAGCTCGAATTTCAGGTGCCGCTAATCCTCGCGCCAGTCGTGCCAAAGGTCGTCCCAAAGAGGCTGCGGTGGAGTTGCCGCAGGTCGACCAGATCACGCAGCGCGACGGTGTAGGAGCAGACCGTGCAGGGTGGCAGGAAGGGCGAGGTCTGCTGGTACTCGCGCAGCGCCGTCAGTTCTTCCAGCGACAAATACAGTGCCTCGACACCTTCACGGTTGAAGCGCCCGCCCTTCGCTGCGGCGCCCGCTCCACTGGCCGGCCGGCTGGCCCAGCGGGGTGTATGTGCGCGGCAAAGCACAGTGCCCGCCGGCAAGTGCGTCAGGATCATCCAACAAATCCTGCACTGATCGACTCCAGATAGTCGATCGCATCCTCAGTCCGCCCGTCCTGGAGCAGTTGCAGGATAGTCTTATGGCGACACGTGGGGATTGGCTGGTTCTTGACGAGAAACAGCGCTCGCTCGAAGTCCGGCTGTACCGCCACAGCTGCCGACAGCACGCGCATGAGGTCGCGCAAGGTGGACTGGAGTTTCGGCGACTCAGGATGGGTGCGCAGCGTGTTGCGATGAACACCCGCCAAGGTTGCCAGGTCTTGCTGCTGCAAGCCCAAAACGTTGGCGAGGTTGGCGGCGGATAGACGGGACGTTCCCGCTTCCCGTGCGGACTCAAGCACGTCGGCAAAGGCAATGGCGCGCATGGGGCGCTCCAAGTAGCGAACTGTACAAGCACATTATACGCACAGTTTGCGCATAGCTCAACGCTCCACAATGCGCGCCGGAGTTCGGCTCGGAACTTGCGGCACTGACGTTGCAAATGTCGAAATTGTCCCAACTCTGAACTTTGGTCACTTTAACTCTGAACTGGCCCGCGACCCGCCGACCAGCCTCGAGGTCGAGGAGCCGCGCTTGGGCATCGCGGCGGCCGAAGGCCGATCAGCGGTGAACAAAGGGGAGCGGGGAGAACGAACCGTCAACCGTGCGATGGGTCCGTGGTTGCAGGGCCGGCGCCGGCCGGTCGGCCATCTACGGACATTGGGCGGCGCTTGCCAGCGGACATTCGAACGGCTGCCTAGATCAGGTAACGGACTCCCGAAGGCTGAACGATCCGGGAGCATCCGACGCGGCCGCCGCTGTCAAACCTCGATTGCCGCAGGTGCGGACCGTCCCCGCGTTCGACTTACGGGATCACGCAACCGGTGCGACTGACGCGCCGACAATGCCATGGGTTGTCAGAGAAGCAGCCACAAACCCGGTTGCTTTCATGTCTTCAACAAACTGCCGGAGAATATCCGCGGCAGCGTCGCCGCGGCTCTTCGGGGCGCCCATTGCCTGCTGAATCACCATGAACCGTTCGCCCAGCAATCGAAGGCCGTGGTTCCTGGAGGCATCAGCCTCCAGTGTTGCTTGACCCCGGCAGCCACCTCCGAGCCCTGTTCGATAAAGGTCTGAACCACAGCGGGCGATGTAGGCGCGCGAACGATTTGCGCGTGCTTGAGTTCGCGCGAAAGAAAAAGATCGTATGCGCTGCCCTTGCCAACGACAACATGATTGGCTGTGTTGTCGACGTCCTCGTTCGTCCGGATCGTCGATTCCTCCCTGACCAGATAGAAGCCCTCGATCAAGACGTATGGCGCGGTGAAGGCAATGCTCGCCCCTCTCAGTGGATCAATGGCAAAGAAACCAATATCAGTCCGTTCGTCGCTCACGGCCTCGACGGATTTTCCGGCAGAGTCAAATACGACCAGCTCGAGCTCGACTGCCAATCGCTTCGCGAATTCCCGTGCAAGATCTACTGAACGGCGGTCCCCAGATCTCACCACGGGCCGATGCGCTATTACGCAGCACCGTTTCAGTGCGCTCCGTGGGGATCGACGGCGGATACAGCAGCCTGGCCGGACACAGCAGCCGGCAGGACGGCTGGTTCGAAGTCATCGTCGGAAAATCACTGCGCGACGACGGTCGTGGACAGGCGGCGCATGCGCAGTCACGTAGCAGCG
>NZ_JARESS010000097.1:0-14918 GCF_046027915.1 Paraburkholderia sp. RL17-347-BIC-D | reverse complement strand
GAGTTTGCTATTGACGGGAGTCGACATAAGGCGGGCTTCGAAGGGCGGATTAGAATAGACGTTCGACGGCATTGTAGCCCCAATTGGCGGCCCAATTCCTTCAATACGGGTACAACTGCCGCGACAGAAACATAGCGAAAGGCTGACGTGGCATGCTGTGGCCGCAACGCGACCCGAATCGGAGTTGCCGGGCGATCGAATGTTTACCCGATGACCACTCCATACAATGCGCGCCGTTAGCCGCAGTTCGCAACAATTAATCGTTCACCCTTCGCCACCATGCTCTCCGAGTTTTCGCTGATCGATCGTTTCTTTGCCCGCCGCGCCGCTGCCCGGCCCGCCGACGCCGCGAGCGGCACGCTCGGCATCGGCGACGACTGTGCGCTGCTCGCCCCGCGCGCGGGCGAAATGCTGGCGATATCGACGGACATGTTGGTGGAAGGCCGCCACTTTTTCGACGATGTCGATCCCGAGGCGCTGGGTCACAAAGCCCTCGCCGTGAACTTGTCGGACCTCGCCGCGATGGGCGCGCAACCGCAGGCGTTCACGCTGGCGTTCTCCTTGCCAAAGGCCGAAGAAGCCTGGCTTGCCGCGTTCAGCGAAGGGCTTTTCGCGCTGGCCGAACGCTACGGCTGCGAGCTGATCGGCGGCGATACGACCGGCGGTCCGCTGAATCTGTGCATCACGGTATTCGGCAGCGTGCCGCCGCGCGCGGCGCTGCGCCGCGACGCCGCGCAACCGGGCGATGACATCTGGATTTCCGGCACGCTCGGCGACGCGCGCGCCGGCCTCGGCGTGCGGCGCGGCGAATGGTCCGCCGATGCCAGCGACACTGCGACGTTTAGTCGCGCCCTCGACCGCCCGGAGCCGCGTGTCGCGCTCGGGCTCGCGCTGCGCGGCATCGCGCACGCGGCGCTCGACCTCTCGGACGGTCTCGCGGGCGATCTGATGCACATTCTGGAACGCTCGAACTTGCGAGCCACGGTCGACGTCGACGCCGTGCCTCGTTCCGCCGCGCTGCGCCGCCTCGCGCCCGAGATCCAGCGACGCTGCACGCTCGCCGGCGGCGACGACTACGAGCTGTGCTTCACCGCGCCGCCCGCGGCGCGTGCCGCAGTCGAAAAGGCCGGCCAGGAGGTGGGCATTCAGCTCACCCGCATCGGTACAATAAGCGCTCTCGAATCGGCGGCCGACCGCCCGGCGATCGGCTGGCGCGATGCCGCCGGCGCGCCGCTTACTCTGACGTTGCAAGGCTTCGACCACTTTCATGCAGACTGATCCCCCGCTCGGCCCGGCCGACAAACTCATCAGCGTCGAGCCGCCGCAGGCGCCGCGCGCGCCCGATCCGCGCCCGCCCGGCCGTCAGCCGCGCCGCGCCACCGCGCGCTTCATGCTGTCGCATCCGCTGCACATTCTGTCGCTGGGGTTCGGCAGCGGCTTGTCGCCGGTCGCGCCGGGCACGATCGGCACGCTGTTCGCGTGGGCGTCGTTCGCCGTTCTGAGCCGTTATCTGACCGTAATCGAGTGGGGCCTGCTGATCGTCGCCGGCTTCTTCGGCGGCATTGCGATTTGCGGGTTCACCGCGAAGAAGCTCGGCATCGACGATCCTTCGCCGGTCGTGTGGGACGAAATCATCGCGTTCTGGCTGGTGCTGCTAATGGTCACGCCGGTCACGCTGACCGGGCAGTTGTGGGCGTTCCTCGTGTTCCGCTTCTTCGACATGGTGAAGCCGCCACCCATCGGCTATTTCGATCGTCGTCTGAAAGGTGGCTTTGGCATCATGTTCGATGACCTGGTCGCCGCGTTTTTCACGCTGCTCGTGATTGCACTCTGGCGCATGTCCGTTTGACTGCTGCCCGGCGGCCGCCGCGCCGCCGGGCATTCACCGCCAGCCCCCGTTTTTCCGGATTGACGCCATGCCTACCGATTCCGTCGTTCACCAGCTCGCCATTCGCGTGAGCAACCGTCTGCGCGACGAGCGCCTCATGCTCGTCACGGCCGAGTCCTGCACGGGCGGCATGGTAGCGACCGCGATCACCGACATTTCCGGCAGCAGCGGCTGGTTCGAGCGCGGCTTCGTCACGTATTCGAATCAGGCGAAGAGCGAGATGATCGGCGTGCCCGCCGAGCTGATCGACAAGCACGGCGCGGTCAGCGAGCAAGTGGCACGCGCCATGGCCGAAGGCGCGCTGCGCAATAGCCGCGCGCAGGTCTCGCTGTCGATTACCGGCGTCGCCGGACCGGGCGGCGGCACCGAGACCAAACCGGTCGGCATGGTCTCGTTCGGTTGGAGCAACCGGCTGCATACGTCGGTGGAAACGAAGATCTTCAAAGGCGACCGCGAGAAGATCCGCGTGCAGGCTGCCGCACATGCATTGCGCGGCGTCCTCGCCTTGCTCGACGAACGCGAGCACTAACCTTTGTTCGAAGCGGAGAGCCGATGCCTGATTCGCACGCAGTCAAAGACGAACTGATCCGCCGCCTCGATCTTAAACCGCATCCCGAAGGCGGATTTTTCAGCGAGACGTACCGCTCGGCGGAGCGCGTGATCCGCGACAGCGACCACAGCGCAGCGGAAACGCGCTCTGCGTCCACGGCGATCTATTACCTGCTCTGCGACGGCGCGCATTCGGCGTGGCACCGGATCAAGTCCGACGAGGTTTGGCATTTCTATGCGGGCGAACCGTTGAACGTCCATGTGCTCGACGAGACGGGCGCATTGGTGACACATAAGCTCGGCGACGCGCTGACGCACGCGGATGCCGTGTTTCAGGCCGTGGTGCCGGCAGGTCTGTGGTTCGCGGCGGAATGCGCCGATCCGGCGACCTTCGCGCTGGTGGGTTGCACGGTGGCGCCGGGTTTTGAATTCAGCGAATTCGAACTGGCGGATGTCGGCACGTTGAAAGCGCGGCATCCGCGGCATGCGGCGTTGATCGAGCGGCTGGGCCCAACCTGAATCCCAAGCGTTCATAGGCTGCCTTCAATGAAGGTTGCCCGCGCTTTTATGCCGATATCGCGGATATCGACGCGTTGAAAGCGCGGCATGCCGCGTTGATCGACCGGCTGAGGCCAAACTGAACTCCACGCGCGCCCGAACAACGACAGCCTGCGATTATCGGAACGCGTTGATCCGGTCCCGCGTTTCCATCGCGGCCTTCGCCGCGGCTTCGGCGAAATCGTCGCCCTTGCCCGCGTAGATAATCGCCCGCGACGAGTTGATCAGCATGCCCGTGCCGTTCGCGGTGCGGCCGGCGTTGACCGTCGCTTCCACATCGCCGCCTTGCGCGCCGATGCCCGGAATCAGCAGCGGCATATCGCCGACGATCCCCCGCACCACTTCGATCTCTTTCGGGAAAGTCGCGCCGACCACCAGACTCAGCTGGCCGCTCGCATTCCATTTCTCCGCCGCCAGTTTTGCGACGACCTGATAGAGCGGACGGCCGCCCGTCTCCAGGAATTGCAGGTCGGAGCCGCCCGGGTTCGACGTGCGGCACAGCACGATCACGCCTTTGCCTGCGTGCTCCAGATACGGCTGGATCGAGTCGAAACCCATGTAGGGATTCACCGTCACGGCGTCCGCCTGATAACGCTCGAACGCCTCGCGCGCATATTGCTCGGCGGTGCTGCCGATGTCGCCGCGCTTCGCGTCCAGAATCACCGGCAGGCCCGGATGGTTCGCATGAATGTGGGTGATCAGCTGCTCAAGCTGGTTTTCCGCGCGATGCGCCGCGAAGTAGGCAATCTGCGGTTTGAAAGACGACGCATACGGTGCGGTTGCGTCGACGATCGTGCGGCAGAAGTCGAAGATCGCCTCAGGACGGCCTGCGAGCGCGCCCGGGAATTTGCTCGGCTCGGGATCGAGGCCGACGCACAGCAGCGAGTTGGTGCGCCGCCAGGCGTCGTTGAGTGTCTGGATGAAGTTGGACATGGTGGGTCTCGCGGCGAGCTGGAAAACGAAAGAGGCGCGTATTTTACCCGTCCTGCGCGGCGGGCCGCGCCACCTTCGCCCGCTACTGCCGCCGCTTCGAGCCGCGCGCGCCCGGCATTGAGCGCAAACCCGTGCGTTCGACGGTGAATCGGAACGTGCGCGTCAGTCGCTCGCCGCGTCCTAGCAAGGTCATGCCGTTTTCGCTCGCGCCGCCGGCCAGGTTCATCGCGTTGATCGGATGATCCACCGGTTCGAAACAGAAAAAGTCTTCGCCGGGCGGCGTGTACAGCACGTAGTAGTCGGTATCGGCGGCAATGTTCAGCGACAGGCGGCGCTTCGGCCACACTACCGCCGCTTGCCCACTCCAGCCGGTAAAGGCGTGATTGACGATGGTTTCCGGCAGCGGATACGCCACGCCGAATTGCCAGGCGGGCGGCGCCTGCACATGCCGCACCGGCAACCAATCGTCGCCGGAGAGCCACAGGCCGCCGGCCGCGGCGGACAACTCGGTGTCCGTGTCGCGCACGAAGAAGGGATGCACGCCCAGCCCGAAAGGCAGCGCCTCGCGGCCGGTATTTTCGATTTCGAGCGTGACGACCAGCGTCGGGCCGTCCAGTGTATAGGTTTGCGTCGCGCGGTACGTGTACGGCTTGCCGTCGCGGCGATCGAGCGTGAGGCGGACGTTTTCGCGATCCGACTCCGCGACCTGCCAGGCCGATTGCCAACCGTCGCCGTGAATCGGCAAGGGTTCGTCGGCGCGATTGCGCGGCACCTCGACGCGCCGTCCCGCCACATTGAATTCCCCGCCGCCGATGCGATTTGAATACGGCAGGAGCGGATAACAGGACAACTGGTTCGGTTGCGTATCGGCGCCGACGTGGCGGCAGCGGCGGAAGATCGGCGTGAGCGCGCCGTCGTTGCGCCAGTCGAAACGGGTGACGCCGCCGCCGAGCGTCGGCGCGACGTCGAGACGCAAATGCGCGTTGGCGAGCGTGATGCACGCGACATCGCCGGCGCTGGCTTCGCCGACGGCCACCGCCGACGTGCTGGGACCCGGCAACACCGGATTGGCCGCCGCGGCGAGTCGCGAGCGTCGACTCTGTGAGGTCTGAGGGGAGGAAGAAACAAGATTCGCAACAGTCATATCTGGCTCCATCGAGAGGCTTGGGACGTTGCCGTCATTGCTGACGGATGCTGTTGGGCGATTTTCTTAAACTGGTCGCCTCTGGGTCCGAACTGCATGCTGCCGATTTGCTGCCACTGGGATTGCACCATCAACTTGCGATTCACTTTCAGATTCACTGCCCGACCGCGCTTTATCGTTTCATTACTTCATTGCTGCCTCGAGAACGAGGCAGCGTCATTCTGCGCTAAGCTGGCGCGCCTTGGAACACCGGCTCCGGCAAACCTTGCCGTCCGGGCGTGGCGACGAACACGCCGCCGGCGTGCGTATCGTCCGCAAGCGCCGCTGCATCGAGGTCACAGCGTGCGCTCGTGATGTACAGCGTGCCGAGTTGCGCGCCGCCCACCGCGACGCAGCTGGGCTGCGCGGTCGGCACGTCGACGCGCTCCGTTTCCACGCCGTCCGGGCCGTAGCGCACCACTCGCCGGCCGCCCCATTGCGCGTTCCACAAGCCGCCGTCGCGGTCGACGGTCGAGCCGTCGGGTTCGCCGGTGGCGTCGGTGAGCTGGGTGAACAGGCGGTCGTTGGCGATGCCGCCGTCAGCGCGGTAGTCGCACGCGCGGATTTCGCGTGTGGGCGAATCGCAGTAGTACATCGTCGTGCCGTCGGGACTGAACGCAATGCTGTTCGAGATCGCGGGCGCGGGCAACGGCAAACGCTCGAGCGAAAGATCGTGATCGAGCCGGTAGAAGCCGCCGATTGCCTGCAGCGGCGCGCCTTCATCTTTGGTGCCGAACACGAAGCGCCCCTGACGGTCGCAGCGGCCGTCGTTCACGCGCGTATTCAAGCCGGGTTCCACGTCGATGATGCGCCGCGTCTCGCCGGTGGCCAGCTCGAAAAAGGCAAGATGCGTGGCCAGGCCGAGCAGCAGGTAACGCGGATCCGCGCACAGCGCGAACGTGGCGAGGCGCTCGGGCATACGCCAGGACATGGTGCTACCGTCCCTCGGGTCATAGCGCCACAGGCGCGCGCCTTCGATATCCGTCCAATAGAAACGGCCGCTTTGCGCGCACCATGTCGCGCCTTCGCCGAGCGTGCATTTCGTATCGAGCAGCAGCGCGGCCGTGCAGGATGAACCGCTCGCACTCACGCCCAGCCTCCGTCGACGATGATGTCCTGCGCGGTGATCATCCGGCTGTCGTCGGCGGCGAGGAAGAGCGCCATGCGCGCGAGGTCGGCCGGTTCCAGCTCGGCGTCGATGCACTGCCCTTCCTTGATCGAACGACGGCCCGCGTCGTCGAGCCACAAGCGCTTCTGCTTCTCGGTCATCACCCACCCCGGCGCCAGCGTATTGACGCGGATATTGAAGTGGCCGAGGTCGCGCGCAAGACCGCGCGTCAAACCCTGCACCGCGGATTTCGACATCACATAGACCGGATAGCCGCCGTTCTTCAGCATCCAGCTGATCGAACCGAGGTTGATGATCGAGCCGCTGTTGGCGGCTTTCATGTCTTCCATCACCGCTTGCGCAGCAAAGAACTGGTGCCGAATGTTCACCGCGATGCCCGCGTCGAACGACTCGCGCGTGACTTCGCCGATCGTGTGGCGCTTGTCGTTCGCGGCGTTGTTCACCAGCACCTGGATCGGGCCGAGCGCGGTCTTCACGTCGGCGATCGCTTTTTGCAGCGCGTCGATGTCGGTCAGATCGCACGGCAGGAACAGCGGTTTGTGCTTCGAATCGCCGAGCTCGTCGGCGAGCGCTTCGCCGGCGCTCACGTCGATGTCGAAGAACGCGACGCGAGCGCCTTGCGCCGCGAAGTGCTCGACGAACGATGCGCCGATGCCGGTCGCGCCACCCGTGATCAACACCGTGCGGTCGACGAGGCTCGGATAGCGCGCAAAGACGTTATCCGCGAGACGGACGTTTGCATTGGCCGGAGACGACATCGTTCGATTCCTTTTAGAGCAAGTGAGTGAGTCGCGGGTTTAATCGCGCGATCCGCGGTTCTTCAACTGGTCGAGCAGCACGGCGGCGAGCAGGATCGCGCCACGCACGAGGTACTGATAGAACGCGTCGATGTTCATCAGGTTCATCACGTTCTCGACCGTGCCCATGATCAGCACGCCGATCACGACGCCGGAAATCGTCGCGCGGCCGCCGAGCAGCGAGACGCCGCCCAACACGCACGCCGAGATCACGTTCAGCTCGAAGCCTTCCGCGGCATTCGGCTGACCCGACGTGATACGCGAGGCCAGAATCACACCGGCCAGCGCGGTCACCGCGCCCTGAATCAGGAAGATGTAGACGCGCGTGCGTTCCACATTGATACCGGCCAGACGCGACGCTTCCGGATTGCCGCCGATCGCGAGCGTATTGCGGCCGTACACGGTCTGGTTGAGCATCACGCCGAACACGATGAAGCACAGCAGCGTGACCCAGATCGGCAGCGACACGCCGAAAAAGCTCAAACCGCCGAGCGCGATAAACGTATCCGACGACACGCCCACCGCCTGACCGTGCGAGACGATAAAGCCGAGGCCGCGAACGATTTCCATCGTGGCGAGCGTCGTGATCAGCGCGTTGATGCGCAGATACGCGATCACCGCGCCGTTGACGAAGCCGATCACGCCGCCCGCCGCCACCGCCGCGATGATCGCGATGAAGGTGTTACCGGTGGCGTTGAGCACCATCGCGCACAAGACGCCGGCGAACGCGACGGTCGAACCCACCGACAAGTCGAAGTCGCGCGAGGCGAGACAGAACATCATCGTGCACGAGACCATGCCGATCTGCGAGATCGACAGCGCGAGGCCGAGCATGTTCTCGATCGAGAAGAAGTGATCGACGGTCAGCGACATCGTGACGAACATCACGATGAAGATCACGATCAGGCTGTACTCGGTGATCTGTTGCCACCATTTCGCCTTGTCGTTGGACTGCGGAATCAGCGCTTCGGCGGCGCTCTTGGCGGCCTGTTGCGCGAGGTTTTCTCTGGCTTGCATGTTGAAGACTCCTCCCGTTCCCCACGGGTTGCCGGACTTTCGTCCGAATGATGTTCAGGCTGCCTGTTGGGCAGCCGATGCGGTTCCGGTGCCGGTTCCAGGTAACGCGGTCGAGCTTTGCGGCAAGGCGAGGCTCAAGACCGATTGTTCCGTTGCATCCTGGCGCGCCAGCTCGCCGGAAATCCGGCCCTGACGCATCACGACGATCCGGTCGGACACGCCGAGCACTTCCGGCAGTTCCGACGAAATCATCACGATCGCGCAGCCGCGTTCGGCAAGCTGATAGATCACGTTGTAGATTTCATGCTTCGCGCCGACGTCGATACCGCGAGTCGGCTCGTCGAGAATCACCACTTTCAGATCGGGCTCAGCCAACCAGCGCGACAGAATCGCCTTCTGCTGATTGCCGCCCGACAGGAAACGAATCTTCTGGCGGCGGCTCGGCGTCTTGATCTTGAGCAGCTTGATGAAACGGTCCGCGGTTTCCGCTTCCTTCTTGCGATCGAGGAACATCCCCGCGCGCAGGTAGTGACGGCGGCAACTAATATTGATGTTCTCCGACACCGTCGCCATCGCGACGATGCCCTCTTCCTTGCGGTCTTCCGGGCAGAGCACGATGCCGTGCCTGATCGCTTCACCCGCGCTGCGCACCTTGATCGGCTTGCCGTCGAGCATCAACTCGCCGCCCTTCTTGTGATCGGCGCCGTACACCAGATGCATCAGTTCGCTACGGCCCGCGCCCACCAGACCGAAAAAGCCGACGATCTCACCGCGGCGCACTTCGAAGCTGGCCGGTTGCGCGAGCGCGTGGCCTTCGATCGCTTTCGCCGCGAAGCGCACTTCGCCGAGCGGCCGCGCCGAGTAGTTATAGATGTCCGAAATTTCCCGCCCCACCATCTCGCTGACGATGGTGTCGCGCGACACGCCTTCGAGCGTCGGATGCGAGGCGATCTTGCGGCCGTCGCGGAAGATCGTGCAGGCGTCGCACAGTTCGTAGATCTCGTCCATGCGGTGCGAGATGTAGATCATCGCGCGGTTGTCGGCACGCAGATCGCGCACCAGCTTGAACAGCACCTCGGTCTCACGATGCGACAGCGAGCTGGTCGGCTCATCCAATGCGATCACGCGCGCGTTACGCAGCAGCGCCTTGCAGATTTCCACCATCTGGCGCTGCGCGATCGAGAGCTTGCGCAGCTTCGCGTTCGGGTCGAGCGCCACGCCCATCGCTTCGAGGCGTTCGCGCACGAAGCGTTTGGCTTCGCGCTTGTTGACCCAGCCGAGCGAGTTCGGCAACTGGCCGAGCAGCAGGTTTTCCGCGACCGTCAGATCGGGCACGTATTGCAGTTCCTGGTGAATCACCGCGATGCCCGCCGCGATCGACGACGCCGCGCTGGAGAAGCGCACCTCGTTGCCGTCGATCATCACACGGCCCGAGTCGGGCTGATATTCACCGCCGAGAATCTTCAGCAGGGTCGATTTCCCTGCGCCGTTTTCGCCCATCAGGCCGTGCACCTGGCCGACGTTGACGTCGAAGGACACACCGTCGAGCGCGCGCACGCCTGGAAAGACTTTGCCGATATTGTCAAAACGTAGCGTCGCTGACACTTCGCCTCCTAATGCTTCGTGTGAACCTTTGCTTTGTGGCGCCTGCGTGATTACGTCATGGGCAGGTGCAAAGCAGAGCATGTCTCAACTACTCATCTTGTATTGCTGCTGCCGGCGCGTGCCCTCTTTCGCGAAAGAGAAACACGCGCCGGCAGTTCACTTCATGTCACCACTTGCTGAATCAAACCGCTCAATTTGCCGCGAGGCCCATCTTCTGGCGCACATCGGCGACGTTGTCACGCGTGGCCAGCATGCCGGTCGTCAGGGTCAGCGCCGGCGGTGCCTTGCCTTGCGTGATCCAGTCGTACATCAGCGTCGAGGTTTCTTCGCCGTGGCGCTTCGGGCTGATGATGACCGTGCCGTAGAAGCCGGTCGGCGACGGCTTCTTGAACTCGTTGAGTGCCGAGTCCGATCCGCCGATGCCGATACCGATCATGTTGTCCGCCTTGAAGCCGCGGCCTTCCGCTGCACGCACGGCGCCGAGCACGGCTTCGTCGTTCAGGCCGTAAGCGACCCAGTGCTTGAAGTTCGGATTCTTCGTCAGCGCGATGTTAGCGGCGTTGAACGCGTTTTCCGTGTCGGTCTTCGCTTGCGGCGCGGCGATGATGTTCGCCTTCGGGAAGCCGGCGGCGATCAGTGCGTCGGTTGCGCCGCTGGTGCGGTCATGCGCGGTCGGCAGTTGTTCGTAGGTCACGTCGATCGCGCCCACGTCCTTCATGTCCCAGCCGCGTTTCTTGATTTCCGCGGCCAGACCGTCGCCGACCTGCTTGCCGATGTTGTACGCCGAGATGCCCATATGCGGCACCGATGCGATCGGCTTGCCCGAGCCGTCGACCAGACGATCGTCCACCGTCATCATCTTCAGGCCGTCGGCTTTCGCTTTCGCGACGATGCCCGGTCCGAGCTTGACGTCAGGCGTGCAGATCACAAAGCCTTGCGCCTTTTGCGCCGACAGGTTGTCGATTGCGCTCATCACCTTCTCGCCCGACGGCGCGCCGATCTTCACCAGCGTGAAGCCCTTTTCCTTGGCGGCGATTTCGGCGAACTTCCACTCGTCCTGGAACCACGGTTCTTCCGGCTGCTTCACGAGGAAGCCGATCTTCACCGGATCGGCAGCTTGCGCGACCGGTGCGTTGAAGAGCACACCCGTCGCCGCTGCTGCCAGCGTGAGGAAAATTCTACGTTTCATGATGCGTGTCTCCTGACTAATTGATAACGAGAAGGTATCGGCCGCGTCTTCTTGTACCGGTTGTGACACACGCGGCCAGCGCGTCGTCCGGTGTACTCCATGCGCCCCTGCGCAATTCGGGTCCTGCAAAAATCAGTCGTGATACAGCGCCGAGCGGCCACCATCCACGGTGATGCAGGTGGCGTTGATGAACGGCGCTTCGTCCGAGGCGAGAAACACCGCGGTCATCGCCACTTCTTCCGGGCGGCCAATGCGTTTCATCGGCTGCAGAGCCAGCGTCGCCTGCTGCGCGGCGGCCGGATCGGCCTGCTCGTTCCACCAGTCATGCGTCAATTGCGTTTCGATGTAACCCGGCGCGATCGCGTTGACCCGCACATTGCGCGGCGCGTATTCGATGCCGAGCGCGCGCGTCAGGCCGATCACACCGTGCTTCGCCACGGGGTACGGAAAGCAGCCCGGAATGATCTTGAACGAATGCGTCGAGGCGATATTCACGATGCTGCCCGCGCCGCGTTCGACCATGCCCGGCAACGCCGCGCGGCAACCGTTCCACACGCCGTCGAGATCGACCGCGAAGCAGCGGCGCCAGTCTTCGTCGGTCATGGTGAGCGGGTCGCAGAACACGTTGATGCCGGCGTTGTTCACCAGCACGTCGAGCGCGCCGAATGCGCGTTCGGCTTCGCTCACCGCGTGCTGAACCGACGCGGATTGCGTCACGTCCGTATGCACCGCGAGCACGCGCGCGCCGGTCTGCACCTTGATATGCTCGGCCGTCTGCTGCGCGGTGTCGATATCCAGTTCGGCCAGCACGACCGCCGCGCCCTCGCGTGCGAACGCATGCGCGATCGCCGCGCCGATGCCGCGACCGGCGCCGGTGACGAGAGCGACTTTACCGGCGAGCCGTTTCATTTCTTCGCACCCGCACGGGCGATGCGCAAACCGTTGATGAACGCCTTCGCGTGCGATGCCGTCACGGCCGCGCTCTGACCCGGTTTGTACAGCGCCGAGCCGAGACCGAAGCCGTTCGCGCCCGCGCTGAGGAACGGGCCCATGTTGTCAGGCGTGATGCCGCCGACCGGGACCAACGGCACTTCCGCCGCGATCACCGCGCGCCATGCTTTCACGACCTGACAGCCGAGCTGTTCGGCGGGGAACATCTTCAGCACGTCCGCGCCGTTCTTCAGCGCGATGAACGCTTCGTTCGGTGTCGCGACGCCTGGCGCGCAGGCCATGCCTTGCGCCTTCGCGGCACTGACGACTTCCGGATCGCTATGCGGCATGACGATCAGTTCGCCGCCCGCCGACTTCACGTCGTTGACGAAACTCGGATGCAGCACCGTGCCCGCGCCGACGATCGCGTCGGCCGGCAACACCTTGCGGATCGCGGCGATGCTGTCGAACGGTTGCGGCGAATTCAGCGGCACTTCGACGATCCGGAAGCCGGCTTCATACAGCGCCTGACCGTGCTCGGCGGCATCGGCGGGCGTCACGCCGCGCATGATCGCGATCAGCGGACACGCCTCGAACGCCGCGATCAAACCCGCGTGCGGCATGTACGGAGCGGGCAGATTGATGTGAGGTTGCATGTCGGTTCCTTGTTTCGTGGGCGGCGGCGCTGCCGGTCAGGCGCGCGCCGTCTTGGCGGCCGGTTGGACGAGCCCCGCCTGCGACGCGACGCGCCACAGGCCGCGCTCGGTAGCGTGCTTGACCAGTTCCGCCTGGGTACAGCCGAATTGCGCCAGCGCGAGCCGATAGCGCTCGCACAGCGCTTCGTTGCCGATCAGGCGCAGGCTCTGCCCAGCAAGCGCGCTTTGTTGTTGCGCGAGCACGGCATCGAGGCCGGCCAGTTCATGTCCAATCAGCAATCCCGACAGATAGTCGGGTTGTTGTTCGCGCGAAAGTTGTCCGGTGAGGCCGAGCGTGCGCGAACTGAATACGGTCGCGAGCACACCCGCCTGGCCTTTTTCCCGGGCGATGTTCACGCCATGCAGGAACGCGCCGGTGTCCGGAAGATCCGGCGTGAGCATCGTGCGGCCGAGAATCGTGTGTTCGCGCAATGCCGCGAACACTTCGCCGGTCATGAAAGTGTGAAAACGTTCGATGCGGTCCGCCTGCACCACCGCCCATTTCGCGTGCGTGCCGGGCAGGCCGATCAGGGCACGCTTGCCGCTGTCGGCGGTGTTCGTTTCCTCGCCGAGTGCGCCGAAGATTTGCGTTTCTTCGCCGCGCATCACGTTGGGCAGTTCGCCGCGTTGCAGGACGCCCGGCACGATATGCAGCGTCACGCCGCACGCCGCCTTGACGCGGACGATGCCGGCCACCAGCGCATCGGCGCTCGCCGGCGTGTCCACATACGGCGCTTCCAGCCAGCCTTGCGCGCTGCCGACCATGCCGGCCGCGATCACCGGCGCGGCGGGCGCGTGTTCGAGCCAGGCGCCGCAGGCGTCGTCGAAGGCCGCGTCGAAGCCGCCCTGCTCGGCGCTGCGCGGCAGATTCATGATGCCCGCCGTCGATGCGCGCGTCGCCAGCACGTTGCCGGACGCGTCGTACAGATAGGCGCGCAGCGAGGTCGTGCCCCAGTCGAGCGCGATCAGCGCGGCATCCGCGTGGCTGGCGTCCACCGCAACTGCTGCGGCGTGGCTGACTGCCTGGGTGGGAGAACCCGCTCGCTTCATCGCTTGATCCTGCGGGTTGCCGGTTGCGGGGCGCGCCAGCCGAGTTCTTCCGAGATCGCGCGCGCTTCGCGCTGCACGACTGGAATCAGTTCGTCCATGCGTTCGAGCGACATGTACGGAATCGTGCTTGCCACCGACAGCGCCGCCACCACCGCGCCCGACGCATCGCGCACCGGAGCCGCGACGCAGCGGATCGACGCTTCGTTTTCTTCGAGGTCGAAGGTGTACCCGCCGGCGGCGTAGTTGGTCATGCGCTGCATGAAGGTCTGTGCGTCGGGGCGGTTATCCGGCTTGAAGCTGACGCCGGCGAGCGCGCGGCGCGATGCGTCGAACAGCGATTGCCAGACGTCCGGCGTGAGGTCGAGCATCATGGCTTTGCCGATCCCCGTCGACGCCAGCGGCATGCGGTGGCCGACGCGTGAGCGCATTTCAAGGCCACGGGTGCCGGGGATTTTGTCGATGTACAGGACGTCGTCGCCGTCGCGCACGCCGAGGTGGATCGTGTCGAGCGTCTGTTCCGCGAGCGATTCCAGATGCTGACGGGCGACCGCGGTGAGCGGCATCTGTTCGAGTGCGATGGTGCCGAGTTCGATCAGCTTTGGGCCGAGCAGGTAGCCGCCTTGCACCTGGCGCAGGTAGCGCGCTTGCACGAGGCTGCTCACCAGCCGATGCGTGGTGCTGCGGGTCGTGCCGAGCGCGGCGCCGAAGGTGCGCAGGTCGCGGACGCCGGCTGCTGCCGCTTCGAGGATCGCCAGGCCGCGCAGGAGGGTTTGCGTGCCGGCTTGCTGCGGGGTGATGTCGAGCAGCGTGCTGGGCAGCGCGATTCCGTCTACCGGGGCTGGGTGGATGCTGGGTCGGGGCGGTTTCGTGGCCGTGGCCGCGGCCGGGCGCGGGATGGCGCCGGGCTCGTGATCGGCTGATGGCGACAGATCGGCGTCGGACTCGCTCGCGGCGTGAGTAGGCATCGCTTTGTTCATGGCGATTCGCTTTTCGGTGGTTTTTTTTGCGCTTACAGCGCGGGGCCGGAGATTGGGCCTGGGTTGCTCGCGGTGTCGCGGGCGTGGTGCTGCCTTTGCGTTTTAGGCATGGTTGGTTTTGTCTCCGGTTTTTTTGCTGTTGCTTTTGGCGCTGCGCAGGGTTGGCTTTGTTTGCCTTTCGCTGCGGCGCTTTGCGTGTTGGGTTGGATTGTAGGGCGGTTTTTGAGAAAGCTCCAATATGTGAGTGTTGGATTCAGATAATGGGATTTGACGGTGCTAGGCTTTTTTGCCTGTGTTCTGTAGGGCGTTGGCCTTTCCTTGAATTCATGTCGGTCTATTGGCGTCGCCCCTGTGCAGGGCGGGCACCTACTTTCTTTGCCGCGGCAAAGAAAGTAGGCAAAGAAAGCCGCTTCACACC
>NZ_JARESS010000096.1:0-16179 GCF_046027915.1 Paraburkholderia sp. RL17-347-BIC-D | reverse complement strand
ACTCGGATTTCCCATGTCTCACTGCTGGAGGGTCCCCTGAGCGGGGACATACTCTATACGCCCCAGTCAATGACAGACCCAGGAGTTATGCGACAGCAAACTGCGATCTGGGGTTGAACGCGGAACGCTGACAGCGCACGCGACTGAATAGTTGAATAGATCGGTGGGTAGAACGCCCGAGCACTTTAGGCCGGGTTGCTGCCGGCTCCACGTGCTTGAATAGGGTAGAGACAAGACCACGTTGAGCCATCAATTCTCGTCATCGATAACTTTGCCGCTTACGGGATAGAGCGTTGCGACGTTGATACCACGAAGTTTGTAGACCCTCCGTAATGACGGAGCTGGATTCCCAGATACGCGACGGGATGCTCCGATAAGCGCGTAATCGAACACACGTAGGATTGCTAAACAGGGCCAGCTGGCGAAAGTCGTCTGAACAAAGTTCAGACGGCGATCCCCGGGCCGGCCGTTTGTCGTCGGTCGCGACGGCGAGCCGACCTGACGATTCGACGGCTGAACAGGCTGACGCGCTGCGCGACGCCGTAGCTTTTTTGAGATCGCAAAGGTGCGGCTGGCCGCGCCAAGCATGACCTGCACATAAGGAGTTGCGTCCATTGGCACCAAGAGCGCGTGTCGCTCATCGTGTTGGCATTGCCAAAACCGGAAACAGCGCCGGTCGTCATCCTTGGGAAGAAGAGTCTCGTTCGTCGCTGACGACGATGTGGAGGACTGTTGAACGTTCTAGAAGGGGTTTAAAAATTGAATCAAGCCAACGACGCAATCGAACAAATGGGCAAGATTGTGACCACCAACACGAAGACAGTGAGTCTACTCGGCGCGCAATCTATGGTATTGGGGAAGTTTTTTGATGCAGTGCTGCCGCACCTCACGACGAAGCAGCGCGCCGAGACCGCCGAGACATTCAGGCAGGGCATCAAGGAAGCCAGGTCGCTGATGGATGATCTGAAGCTGCCTGTGGAGTATCACACCGCTATGCTTGATCTCACAAATGCCATCCTCGCAACACTTGACTAGGAATCGTCCAGGCATAGGCTGGACTAGCCGGAAAAATCGGGGGTAGTCTGCTTTAGACCTCGGCTCGCTGACGTAAATATCCGATGTCAGCATCTCCTGATCAGTTTTTTTGTTGGATACGCGTACTAGACGGAGCTATTGTGTGCACTTGGCTCTTTATCAACTGCCGGTTGGGCATATCGCACGATATGTCCGAAGCAGTGCGCCGCTAGCAGAGCGGGTCACGGCCAGAATCCAAGTAGCCGCCTGAGCTGTATCGTGGCGCACATGCTATGGCATGTGCGCACGGATCGCGTTGCCGAACAAGCACAAGAACCTAGGAAGCGGGGATGAGGATGACAGGCCGGCCGCCATCCCCATTGAAGAATAAAAAATCAACAGCTATTTGGAAAACGCAGCGAGCACCGGGTATCCGCGAGCGGTGCCTCGGTATATGAGAGCGCGGTTCAACCGACAATGCAGTTTGCTCTCTCGAATCTCTGGTGGCAGGCCGTAAGTTGTTAAACGACTGGATGGTAGCGCTCCCGGTAGTGAGCGACGGACGAATACCAAAGGTGGACATTTGGCATCGCAAATAGTCGCCCGCTCTGCCTCAAGGACTTAGCAACATCCAATGATCGATTGCCGTCGGATAGCTGCCGGAAATCCAGTTCGCAGTTTCGGCGGTGTTGGATGGCACGCCACGCAATGAGCGAAGAATACCTCGGGCGAGAATCATGAGTAACGGCGTCGGGCAGGGCGATCGCGCCATCAAACGCATCGCCAAACCGATGATGGGCTTCGAGAATTTCAAGTGCTTACAAACATCATTCTGTCGAGCATCGAACTAACGTAGCTGATCAGGCAATATTAGATCAGTGGCACTCGAATTCGGGTCACTGCGGCCTACCAATTCTATTCTTTTGATGCGTTAGTAAAATTCTGCGCATAATCTTTAATTCTCTCATCCATCTGTCGCAACCGCCAAAAGACGCAATCATTTCGATGGAAATGGATTCGCGAGGGACTCCAAGAGTAGTTACTCGAGGAGCCCCTCGCGGTCACAGCGATCCTAACCGTGCTGGGTGACAGGACGAGCATTCTGGCGAAGCAGATCCAGGGCAGCATCCACGATCATGTCTTCCTGGCCGCCTACCATTTTCCGGCGACCAAGTTCGACGAGGATGTCAACCGTCTTCAGCCCATATTTGGCCGCTGCGAGCTCCGCGTGGCGCAGGAAACTCGAATAGACGCCTGCGTAACCCAGCGCGAGCGTTTCCCTATCCACGCGCACGGGTCGGTCCTGCAACGGTCGGACCAGATCGTCGGCGGCGTCCATCAGCTTATATAGATCACAACCGTGGTTCCAGCCTTGTCGCTCCACGGCGGCAATGAACACCTCGAGCGGCGCGTTACCCGCACCCGCACCCATACCGGCAAGGCTTGCGTCGACGCGGTCGCAGCCCTCTTCGACGGCAACGATCGAATTCGCCACGCCGAGACTTAAATTGTGGTGTGCATGCATCCCCGTCTGTGTCTCTTGCTTGAGCACATCCTTAAATGCACGGAACCGGTCGCGAATATCATTCATACCAAGTGCGCCGCCCGAGTCCACGACGTAGACGCAGGTTGCGCCATAGCTTTCCATCAGCTTTGCCTGCGCGGCAAGCTTTTGAGGTGTGGTCATGTGGCTCATCATCAGAAAGCCGACCGGATCCATGCCCAGTTCGCGTGCGAATTCAAGGTGCTGGCGCGAAACATCAGCCTCCGTGCAATGCGTGGCGACCCGTACGATGCGGGCGCCCGCATCGTAAGCGTTGCGTAGATCGTGCGTGGTGCCGATGCCTGGAATCAGCAACGTGGCAATCTTCGCAGTTTTCACACTTTCAGCGGCCGCCGAAATCCACTCTACATCGCTATGTGCGCCGAATCCATAGTTGAAGCTTGATCCATCGATGCCATCGCCGTGCGCAACTTCGATGCTGTCGACGCCAGCTGCATCAAGGGCGGCTGCTATTGACTTGACATTGGCAACGCTATATTGATGCCGGATGGCGTGGCTGCCGTCGCGCAGCGTCACGTCGGAAATGTAGATCTTTTTATTGAGAGTCATTGTGCAGCCTCCTTGATGCCGCGTGTGATGCCTGAAGCCAGCCGACGTTGTGCCACTAGATCGCCGCAGGCGAGGGCGGCGGAGGTCATGATGTCGAGGTTGCCGGCGTACGAAGGCAGATAGTGTGCTGCTCCTTCGACTTCGAGAAACACCGATGTCTTCAGGCCGTGTATCAAACCGCCATCAGGTATGTTCAGCGGTTTATCAGCCGGAATCACGTCGAACTGCACCTGCTGTTTAAGTCGATAACCTGGTACGTAGGTCTGCACCTTCGCGATCATCTTCTCTATGCTTTCTTCGATGGCTCGTTGATCGGCCATTTCAGAGAGGACGAACACGGTATCTCGCATAATGAGTGGCGGCTCGGCCGGATTGAGTACGATGATCGCTTTTCCGCGCGTGGCACCCCCGAGCTTCTCGATCGCACTGCGCGTGGTCTCAGTGAATTCATCAATGTTGGCACGAGTGCCAGGGCCCGCCGACTTGCTTGCAATCGACGCTACGATTTCCGCGTAGTGGACCTTTGCAACGCGTGAGACAGCCGCAACGATTGGAATGGTGGCTTGCCCGCCGCATGTCACCATGTTCATATTCGTCGCGTCCTCTTCCTCCAGATTGATGGCGGGAATGACATATGGGCCGATAGCGGCAGGAGTTAGGTCAATCACCTGCACACCGTGCGCCTGCAGCACTTCATTGTGGTGTTTATGTGCGCCGGCGGAAGTCGCATCGAATACGATTTCGATATCCTTAAAGACGTCGAGGGACAGCAGGCCGGCAATACCTTCGGCAGTTGTCGCCACACCTAGACGGGATGCACGCGCGAGACCGTCTGAGCTGGGATCGACGCCAACCATTGCGCCCATTTCAAGATACTTGCTGTTCCGTATCACCTTGATCATTAGATCGGACCCGATGTTGCCGGACCCAATAATTGCTACTTTCGTCTTGGTCATTGCGTATAAACTCCTTGCTAGTGATCAGTTCTGGGTGCGCCTGCTTGCCTGAGCGGCGGATCGTAAGTCTTGAGCGAAGTTGGTGAGGGTGAAACTGATGTGTGCTCTGTCAACATCGGTCGCCACGAACCTCGCGCCGCAATCGAGCCAGGTTTTTTGCCCCCGTTGCCGTGGGTGAGAGGTCCCCGGCGCGAAGCTCGCATCAAGTGCACGGGGAGTCGTTTTGATAATTGCGGCATGCATTGCCGCATGATTGATTTGCTCGGGTACTCCCAGTGCATGGGACAGGCCGACCGGACCCAGGCAGTCGGGGATGCCCGTGATGCTGGCAAATACTTCCAGCCCTCTGAACCTTCAATCATCGGGAGAGCGGCGGCTTCGTTGTTTGCCGTCTCAAACCAACGTGGAGAGCAACCGTAGCCGCCGGCTCGCATCCATGGATTGGCGCCATACGCACCTTCCGGCGCGAAGCGAGCGGCCCGTACTGCTTGTGTTGTCTCTTGGATTGATCGGATCTGGGGGACCAACACTCCAGCTGCACCTGCGTCGAGCACCACATCGATTAGAGAGGCATCATTGCATCGCACTCGGGCGATAGGAAAAATGCGATGGGCCCTTGCTGCGAGGATCAGAGCGGGTAGCGTTTCGGTTCCATAGCTGCCATGTTCTGTATCGAGAATAGTGCCGTCAAATTCGGATTCGGCGGCGATTTCGACGAGCTCCAACGTTGGAACGATGGAGAAAAGCGCCAGGAGAGGCTCGCGTTTATCGATCTGATAGTTGCGCCTAATCAATTCATGCGCGTTGAAAATTCGCCGGTTCGGAGTGTCCGAAAACCATGGCACGTTGGCCAGACGTCGGACGCGGCGACGAACGTCCGTCACGCCAAAATCAAGCTTCTCCATATCACGCGTTCTCCTTGCATCCCGTCTAATTTCGCCAACCAGACTTTGGTCAGCAGTCACGTCAATTCGGCCATTGGTTGCACCAATGTAATGCTTGGTGTGACCAATTGTCAACTACTTAGTCACCATTTAGTGATGTATGAACTTAAAAAAGACTGTGGCGCTGACCTGCACCTCTACCTCGGCGACGGAACTCGGTAGGCGAACGGTTTCGCAAGGTACCCGATCCAATGTGCCACGCCACGTTGATATTGCGACGGGTAGTGAGGCAACGCCCCTGAAGGTTTTATCCGTAGATGAATGCCTGTGGCTAGGTAGATCGGGACTTAGGTCAAGCGGCGATCCATACCCAGTTACTGCGTGAGCTGCTGTTTTCCGCTCGTGTAGATGCTTGGGGGATCCCGTTCTCTTGAGCGGAAATCGGAACCGGCGATCACAGGGCCGGCAGGGGAGTGGCGCGATGATTAGTGTTTTTTTGGTTGAACCATGTCGGCTAATGGTGTAACCTTGGTTTTGAGGGCGAGGTGTCGCCATCAACAAACGAACAGGGATACCCCGGGAGCAAAGGATAAGGATGAAAATCGTTAATTTCACAGTCAGCGGCTTGCGCCGACTTGGTTTTCTGCTCGATGACGAGATGATCGATCCGTTAGCGACTAGCATCGGAGAAAGATCGGACAACAGGGCTCTGTTTGCCGATACCGCAAGCTTCATTCGTTCTGGCGCGGCTGGCCGGGAGGTGGCGAAAGCAATCGTGAACTCCGGCGAGGGCAGGCACTCGCTTGGTGACGTGCGATTGACCTCGCCGATTCTACCTTCGACTATTCTCTGCAGTGGTAGTAACTATCGCGCGCATAACGCTGAAAAGGTCGGCGCTCCTATCAGCGGCAAAGAGCCGGAGTTTTTCGTGATGACATCGGACTGTGTGGTGGGGCCCGATGAGCCGATCGTCTTCGACCCCGAACTTACACAGAAGCTCGATTGCGAAACCGAACTGGCCATTGTCATCGGTCGAGAAGGTCGACACATTCCGGTTGAAAGTGCGCTTGATTACGTTTTCGGCTACACGGTTGCCAACGATGTCACCGCAAGAGATCGGCAGGTTCGTCGATCTCCTGAAGGTTTCACATGGTACGAAGTGGGTCGTGGAAAAGCCTTCGACAGCAGTTCGCCGCTAGGACCCTGCATTGTCACCGCTGATGAGATCGGTGATCCGCAGACTCTGACACTGCGTACCCGGATCAATGGAGAGTTGCGTCAATCAAGTCCGACTGCCGACATGATCTGGACGTGCGCGGACCTGATTCATTTCTTCTCGATCAACTTCACCCTACGTCCCGGCATGGTCATCCTGACCGGAACGCCCGCAGGCACGGCTTGGTCGACCGACGCCGAACTCGGCGGAAAGTGGCAAGGCCAGGAGGGATTGGTCGCGGCGACACGCTATTGCTTGCCAGGTGACGTCATCGAAAATGAAATCGATCGTATCGGCATCTTGAGGAATGCGGTCGTTCACATCTGAAGACCTCGCGCCGAAAACAAGAACAGCCAGATTTTGGCTGTTCGGCGCGTAGGGGGTGTTGCGTTGGAAGGGTGTTGGCCGAAGCTCGGCGACAAATTCGGGTATGCAACAACGGCTAGGCAGCGATAGCGCCGCCGAGACAGTTTCATATCCGAGATGCGGGATTCGGTCGACACCATCGGTTATGAAGTGTGCTGCTACTGAGTTTTCCTCATGCAGCGCAAGGTGACGGAGTTGCCGGCCGCGTGCCGCATTGAGCTTGCCCGTGAGGTGGCGAATGTCATCTCGCCTAGGTTGTTGGTGATGACCGACGAAGGGAATACTTCCTATGCAGCTAATTGGACCCATACGGCGCAACGTTCGATTTACCTGCGCAGATCGACGCGACGGGAAAGACGACCAAGGGGCCATGCGATAGCTACTCGGGGAGCATGGGTGCTCTCCACCTGTAGCGATCACTGACGACCGAAGGAGTTACGCAATGTAAGAAAAGAAACTCGTAGAATGTTCGAACCGGTCACCGCGGGTAGGCGAGAAGCGATTCATTGTTTCAAGTCAACACGATGTCTGCACCGATTTGGATGAGTACACGACTTGAGGGCATATCTGTTCTTGCACAGCGGCTATTACGCGAACTTGCAACAGAGGTGGCAGGCTGACCTTCACGCCATATGAAACGGTAACAGGGAACGTCATGCTGGAACGACCATCAATATATCTTAGCAATACTAAATAAAAACACCATAAGTTGATAGACATTGACCGATTGTGACATTGCTGTAGGAGACGATGATGCCTGAGATATTTGCCATGCACGAAGGAGCGTTCGGTCGCATTTCGCTGCTGCCATTGCGGACGTGTTTAGTTTCCCACGCGCACTCTGAAGCGCATATCGTCTGGTGGCTCGGTGGCGCTGACGCTGAAGCGAGGATAGGCACGCAGGTTTTCCGCTTCAGCGAGACGCACGCTGTTGCGGTTAATCCGTTCGAGCAGCACGACGGGAAGCTTTTGTCGGCAACTGCGCCAGCCATTTTCCTTTCGGCGTACATCAATAAGGAGTGGTTGGACAAAAGGGCCGCTACGGCAGGTAGGCCGTTCGTGTTTACCTCCCCGCGTATTGCCGTCAGTCCTGAGTTGCGCGCCAGTCTATGGAAGGTTTTGGACCTGATAATGTTCCACCCGGAACTGCAAGAGAAGATTGAGATTGCAGCTGAGGAGCTCATTAGTGGTGCAATTCAGGCGTCGCTGGTTGCGCACTCACCAGGTCCATTGGCTGCAGGCATCCCGCTGCTCAGTCGCAAGTTGAGGTTGGCGATAGCGCTCATGCGCGAAAGAGTTGATGTACGTGCAACCATCGACGAGATTGCGAGCGAGGCAGGATTATCGAGGGCACGACTGTTTGCGCTATTTCGCGACCAACTGAACACCACGCCACAGGTGTTCTGGAGCGCAATTCGCCTTGAGGAGGCTATTCGCAAGCTAGTGATCGGAGATGTACCCTTGATAAATGTTGCCGATGAACTGGGATTCTCTGCGGCTAGCAATTTTTCGCGTTTCTTCAAGGAGCATACTGGGGTTTCCCCTTCCGATTACAGGCGCGCAGCGACAGCCCCGCGTGCTGGTATGACGTGCGACGCCATCGGGAAATTGCTGTATTTCGTGAACGAAAATTTGCATGACATTAGCATTGCTAACGGTATCGCCAATATAACGTAAGAATTTTTGAATGAAATAACCACCGTCCTAGGGCTAGCAAGAAACCCCGTATTCGCATTGCCGGTGCATTCGCTACCCCAGTCGCTTCGGGTGCTCGGTCAAACGGACCGGTCGCCAGTGCGCAGGTTCGCTCTGAGGTGGTTGAGCTCGCACAAGCTGATCGGCGTCCAGGAGACGGTCGCACGACCTATCTGGCCGAAATTCAGGCTGCTGAACCAACGTCACTGAGAAAAACCGCGCGGCAAGCGTCGACGGCGATGTGTGCGGTTCGCAACCTGGAACGCGTCGCGGCTGCACTGGAACGACTGCCTCATGGCACGCGGAGAGACGCTTGACTTCACAGACAAGGCACAAGTGAACGCGTTTTGTGCGCGTCGACGCGTTCGACCACCTTGTCTACACTATCGGTGAAACAGCGCTCCTGCAAGACCTTGAATATCTGAGCACCGAGGCCGCACAGCGAGCTTTCGACGTGCGCTACTGGGGCGCGCTCAAGGCCGTCAAATCTGCGGTGATCTAAGTACAATGCCAAGGATCCTCACTGGCGATACGCTGTCGCCAAAACTCCGTCCACTGCAATAGCACGCTTTCTTTAACGACGAGAATTCGAAATGACCTGCTATCTTCAAGAGAGCAAAAGCACCGCACGCAAGGCGGTCACGGCACCAGCGCTGATGAACATGAAACTAGCTGGCGAGAAAATCGCGATGCTGACCTGCTATGACGCAAGCTTTGCTTCGTTGATGGACCGCTGTGGAATCGATATGCTGCTGATCGGCGACTCCTTGGGCAACGTGTTGCAAGGCCATGCCACGACGTTGCCGGTCACCGTCGAAGATATTGCGTATCACACAGCGTGCGTTTCCCGTGGAAATCGGTCTGCTCTGGTGGCCGCTGATATCCCGTTCGGCGCCTACGCGACGCCCGAGTCTGCGTTTGAAAGCGCGGTGAAACTGATGCAGGCGGGCGCGCAAATGGTCAAGCTTGAAGGTGGTGCCTGGTTGGTCGATACCGTGAAATTTTTAACGGAACGCGGCATACCAGTGTTCGCCCACCTTGGATTGACACCACAATCGGTTCATCGTCTTGGTGGATTTAAGGTTCAAGGGAAAAAAGCGGAGGATGTCGAAAAATTGAAAGCGGATGCACTGGCACTCCAGGAGGCGGGCGCATCACTGCTGCTGATTGAAGCTATCCCGGCGGCGGTGGGCAAAGAACTGACTGACCTGCTTCAGATTCCGACCATCGGAATCGGCGCCGGTCCAGACTGTTCTGGTCAGGTGCTTGTGATGCACGACATGTTGGGTGTATTTCCCGGCAAGACCGCTCGCTTCGTGCGTAACTTTATGGATGGAATGCCGAGTATCGAAGCCGCTATCGGCGCCTATATCAAGGCTGTAAAGTCGAGGGCATTCCCTGGCCATGAACACTGCTTCTAGTCCGCACTCGGGATACCTTCAGCCTTCTCGCCACTAGACAGCAGTGCATCAACCCGGCTGCCATCGCAATCCTTCTATCGACACCGCGATTGTCGACGATCTCTGCGTGGGAAGGGATTGTGCATAGTAACGCTCAAAGACTAGAGAATGAAAGATCCTATGCAGGACGGGCCCACGGAACGCGCCCTACGCCGGTCGTAAAATCAGCCGTGTGGCCGTTACTCAAAGGAGAGGATCATGCGCACAGATCAGGCAAACATGACACATTCCGAAGCGCCCGTGCTGGCAGTGTCGCTGGAACTGGCTGCGGCGAAGTGGAAGGTTGCGTTACATGATGGTCGGCGCGATAGCCCAGCGGTGCACACGGTAGCGGAGCCACAAGCCGTATCCCGTCTGCAGGCGGTGCTAACGTTGATCGGGCAGCAAAAGGAGAAATGGGCCCTGCCAGCGGATGCACGAGTCGTCGTCAGCTATGAAGCGGGTCAGGATGCGTTCTGGATCTTTCGGGCGCTACAGGCTTGCGGGATCGAATGTCATGTCGTCGATCCTGCGAGCATCCCGGTTGAACGCCATAAACGGCGCGCAAAGACTGACCGGCTCGATGCAATCAAACTTGTCATCAGTCTGCGTGCGTGGTTACGTGGCGAACGTGATCGCTTGCGGGTGATCCGGGTGCCATCGACGCAGGACGAAGCGTCCCGCCATCTGATGCGCGATCGCGGGCAACTGCAGAAGGAAGTCCTCCAGCATCGTGACCGCATGCGCAAGCTGCTGGTCACACTCGGTTGCTGGGATGAGGTCGATAGCAGGAAGTTCGCCGGCCGACTCGCTCGCGGAGAGCTACGGTGTCACGATGGTGCACCACTCCCGGCAGAGCTCCACGAACGGTTGGTTCGCGCGTGCGCGCGGCTGACACTCGTCGAGCAACAACTGGCTACCTTGGAGAAGACGCGCGAAACCAGCCTGCCCGAGCCTGCGCGTGAGCGAATCGATCGCCTCACGCGCCTGAACGGCATTGGGCCAGTTGGCGGATCCAGACTGGCGCTAGAACTGTTCTGGCGGCAATTCAGCAACCGCCGTCAGGTCGGTGCATGTGTTGGCCTCGCGCCGCAACCCTTCGACAGTGGAGAAAGCCGCGTGGATCAGGGCATCAGCAAACAGGGCAACCGGCGAGTGCGTGCGCTGCTCATCGAGATGGCATGGTCCTGGCTGCGCTATCAGCCAGGCAGCGCGCTCACGCTCTGGTTCCATCGGCGCACGCAGGGTACGCCCTCGAGTCGCCGAATCCGGCGGGTTGCGATCGTGGCGGTCGCCCGCCGTCTTGCGATTGCGTTGTGGCGTTATCTGCAGGATGGCGTATTACCCGAAGGCGCCCAGTTGAAGTCTGCATAATCCCTGAAGGGTAGACAGAAGGGAGGGAACCGTCCGTTAGCCAATTAGCGAGTCCAAACGGTCTGGAGTGTACGCGTCCGTGGGAAGTCCTGGTTGCCTGTAGTGCAACCGATTGAAAGATGGGACGCGTGCCCCGGAGATATCCGGGCGAAGCGCGCATGCAGGATGAGGCTGGTCACACCGTTGGCCAGCGGATAGAAGGTGAGTGCAGACCTTGAGTCTCACGAGCGCGATTGATCGGCCTCAGATTAGTCATGGAAAGATGTGACGGACCTTAATGCAAACACTGCTTTCTCGTCGCTAAACTGCAGTCCAAAACATCGGCAACCAGCTGTTTGTCAAGCCACAAGCGGCTTGACAAACAGCTCCTCATAGAAGGGACTTCCCCGTCCCGAGGCTGCGGCGGAAGCCGCGAGTCGGCATCGACGTGCCATGATGAAGTTTCGAACGTTCATCAACACCAGCGAGAGGGGAAGTCCATGCCTATTGTCACTGTCGGAATCGATCTTGCCAAGAATGTATTCGCCGTTCACGGTGTAGATGAAGCCGGTAAAGCGATGCTGGTCCGGCCGCGTGTTCCGCGCGATCAGCTGGTGACGTTGATCGCGCAGTTGCCAGCGTGCCTCATCGGGATGGAAGCGTGCTCCGGCGCACATCACTGGGCTCGCATGTTCCAGCAGCACGGCCATACGGTCAAACTCATGGCGCCCAACCTTGTGGCGCCTTATCGCATGTCCGGCAAGCGCGGCAAGAACGACGCAGCGGATGCAGCTGCGATCTGCGAAGCGGAGACGCGCCCGAGCATGCGTTTCGTACCGCTGAAGGACGAACATCAGCAGGCAACGCTTTGCCTGCATAGGACACGACAAGGTTTCATGGAAGAGAGGACCGCGACCTACAACCGGTTGCGAGGCCTGCTGTCGGAATTCGGCGTGGTGCTGCCACTGAGTCCGGATAAGTTGCGCAGGCACATCACGGAGCATCTGGACACATTGCCTGGCTGGGCGAAGCGTAGTATCAGCGATCTGCTTGAGCATGCCGGCAATATCGAGGACCGCCTGCTCGAATACGATCGTGCGATCGCTGAGATCGCGCGTGAGGATGCGCGTAGCAGGAGGCTCATGCAGTTGCGCGGCATTGGCCCAACCACAGCAAGCGCGTTGCTCGCCAGTATCGGTGCCGGGCACCACTTCAGAAGCGGCCGCCAGGTGGCAGCCTGGATCGGACTTACGCCCGGGCAGTACAGCAGCGGCGACAAGGCGCGGCTGGGCAGCATTACGAAGGCAGGCGACGCCTACCTGCGCGGCCTGCTGGTCAACGGAGCTCGCGCCGTCATTGCCAGTCTCGGCGAGAAACAGGACCGCTTCAGCCGGTGGGTCAGAACCCTGGTCGAACGCCGGGGCTACTGGCGGGCAGCGATCGCGATCGCCGCAAAGAACGCGAGATTGGCGTGGGCCGCGCTGAAATATGGCGATGACTTCAAGCTCGACCCATTGGCCGACTGATTTCGGTTCGAGCCTGTCGATCAAACGCCAACGAGACACGAGCACGGATATCATGAGCACATAGAAACGATCACTTTGCACTGCCAGCGGTGATGTGAAGCGGGTTGGACCCGCGCGGGGCGTACCTGACTAACACGGCGGGGATATCCATTCCCGGCTAGAGAATGAGACCTCCGTGCGCGTCTTTCATCAGGGTCCGGGCTATTAGCCCAACATGACCGGTTGTAGAACCGCAGTCCTTCACCTTCTCACATAGACCGGCGCGGCATTGGCAACGCTGGCGGAATGCGGGCCGCTTTGAGGCAATGGTCAGAGCGCGATCTGCGTTTGGTAGTCCGGGTCGCTCAGGCGCGTCATGGCCAGCCCTGCGCGGTGATTCTGGACGGGCGCACGTTGCAGTCGAGCCGCGAAAGCGGACCGCGTGCGGGTTACGACGGTCATAAGCGCGAGCGAGGCAGCAAAGTACATATGGCGGTTGACACACTCGGCCTGCTTCTCGCTGTGCACGTTATGTCGACCAACAAGCAGGAGCGTGCGCAGGTAGCCGAACTTGCACGACAGGTTCAGCAGGCAACCGACCAGACAGTCAAACTGCCGCCGTGAGGCTGCACACTCGGTCCCGCTCGCTCGACGAGTCGAACGTCGGATTGGCAAAACAGTGGTTTTAGAAGGTAATCACGCCGCCCGGCGCCAAGGCCGTGAACGGGGACGTCATGACGTGAGATCATAATGCTCCTCCTGCCGGCTTCCGTGTCCGTGAAGTCAGGCGCGTGCTAACAAAGATACCAAGACGACCACGCGCGGTGCAGTTGTGCGGCGCGCGGCGGCTTCGCTGCTTTGCTCTCAGCGCCATGCCGCATGGTGCCAGGACGGTCCGATCTGAACTCCAGCATCATTCGCACGAAACCCGATGCCATGAGGGTTCCTGTCCGAAAACAGTTGGCTTGTGTTTGCACACCGACCTCACCGTTCGTGCTTCATGCGAATGCGGGTGGGATCGCATCATCGACGCAACAGAATGGCCGCAGAAGTATCCGAATTCAACGGACGTTTGGATCATCGGCGACATTCATATTTTTGCGGATATGCAATTGCGCAAAAACTGAGCAGTCAACGCGTTTAATTCATCGTAGCGAAAACTAACCGTGTCACTCCGCACGGGGATCTACGGCGAAGGCCTTATCACAATCGCACTAAGCAGCAACGAAGTCAGGCCGTCGCGCGCGCAGTAGTACTCGGCAATATCTGAGCTTGTGCGCGTCGATCAAGGCGGGTATGGCGGACCAGCAAGCTGATTTGCCGGTCGCAGGGACGGTGGAATGGCGTCTAACAGCGTGTCTATCACTACTCGCAACTTGTACGGCAGATAGCGCGTCCGGGGCCAAATAGCATGCAACGGGACCATGACCGACGAGGCTTCACCGAGGACACGGACGAGTGCACCCGACTGCAAATATTCGTTCACTAGCCAATACGGGACGTGTGCAAGCCCAGCACCATCGACAGCGGCGGCAGCTATCGCCCCGATGTCGTCGAATCCAATCCTGTGCGCGATTTCCGTCTCCACCATATGCCCGGTCGCGTCCGTCAGTGGCCAAGGGAATGCCCGACCCCCGCGCATATAGTTGATGCCTCGGTGTGCGGCGAGATCGGCAAGATCACGCGGCGTTCCGTGGCTCTCCAGATAGGCGGGCGACGCACAGAGTACCATGGGCTGCTCGCCGAGTCGGCGCGCCACAATGGCATCGCTGTCGGCTAGGAGACCACTGCGGATTGCGAGATCGATGCCGTCGTCGACGAAGTCGACTAAGCGATCAGTGAAGATCCCCTCAAGCTGGAGCCGCGGATAGCGCTTCGCCAGACGTAGCAAAACGGGCGTCACGTGCAAACGACCGAAAACTACCGGGGCGCTTATCCGTACCCGACCTGCCGGCTCGTCGCGCCCTGCTTCGAGGATGTGCTGCGCGGCGTCCAGCTCCTCCAATGCACGGGCGCAACGCTCGTAGAAGACCTGGCCATCGTCAGTCAGGCTCTGACTACGCGTTGTTCGCACGAAGAGTCTGGTCCCCAGCCGCGCCTCAAGTCGGGCGATTGATTTGCCCACTGCAGAGCGGGTCAGCCCCAATCGCGCCGCCGCCTGCGCGAAGCTTCCCGATTCTACTGCCGCCACGAAGGCGCTAATTCCGGCCAGCCGATCATGTGAGACAGGTTCCACTTATTGGTTCCATTTTATCTGCATACTGCCGATCAATATGAAGCACTCCGTAGTCCACAGAACCATTATCCTGCGTCTCTCATCATATTGATACGGGAGAACGCTATGCCGTCTTCGATGCAACGCTGGCAATTGTCTACCTATGGTCGTGCAAATCTGAAACTAGCCGAAGTCCCTGTGCCGGTGCCCGGCCCTGGGCAGGTGCTGGTGAAGGTGCAAGCCATCGCATTGAACTATCGTGATCTGCTGATCACCCGGGACGGGATGGGCATGCCATTGCCGCTGCCCCTCGTGCCAGCTTCCGACATGAGCGGTGAGGTTGTCGATATGGGACCGGGCGTCACTAGCTTCGCGGTGGGCGACGCTGTGATCAACACTTTCTTCTCCGACTGGGTCGATGGCGTCCAGCCGCGCACTAGCGTGATGCACGGCGCTCCCGGGCCGGGCATGCTGTCCGAATATGTCGTGCTCGGCGAGGACTCGCTTGCGCTTGCGCCGCGTTCGCTGGACCCGGTTCAGGCCAGCACACTAACCTGCGCCGGCCTGACTGCTTGGTTTGCGCTCACCGAGAATGCGTCGACTCGTCCAGGCGACACCGTGGTTGTGATCGGAACCGGTGGCGTCGCCCTGTTCGCAGTGCAGATCGCGCGAGCTCAGGGTGCACGGGTCGTCGTGATTTCCGGCGACGACGGCAAGCTGGAACGCGTCAAGCACCTGGGCGCTGCCTACGGCATCAATCGCAAGCAGACGCCGGACTGGGCCGCAGTAGTGCGTGAGATTACTGGTGGACGCGGAGCCGACCACGTTGTTGAGTTGGCCGGCGGAGATAACTTCGGCCAGTCGCTCGCGTCATTGACACAAGGCGGCCGCATATCGGCTATCGGCATTCTGCAGGGAGACGAGCTGCGGACCTCCGTCTTTCCGCTGCTGGAGACACGCGCCACTCTGCAGGGCATCGCGGTCGGGCCACGGCGTGCGCTAGAAGACCTGGTGCGCGCGGTCGACTGGCAGGAACTGAAACCCGTGATCGAGAGAACGTATCCGTTCGATCAGCTCCCAGCCGCTCTAGACCACTTGGAACGAGGCTCGTTCGGTAAGCTCGTAGTGACCGGCCCCGGGGTGTAAAGCCGTCAGGAGTGGGAGTTTCGAGACACGTGGCGGAGAAATTTTGCCCTGGACTTTGAGTTTTTGCCGCCATTTTTTGATCTCACGCCCCCGCCGATGGCAGTCGTAACAGGCTGGCTGCTCGCAAAGCGATGTGGAGTTTCTCTTGGGCTGCAGCGATCCTAGTTCCACAGTAGGTACGAGGACTGCATCACCTCGCTTTCCGGACGCTGAGCTGGTGAACGGCAGCGTCCAATATGCTGCCAACGATCGCGATCCGAGGACATGGTAAACGGCA
>NZ_JARESS010000095.1:0-16408 GCF_046027915.1 Paraburkholderia sp. RL17-347-BIC-D | reverse complement strand
CATGAATTCAAGGAAAGGCCAACACCGCGAAGACCACAGCCAATCAAATCGCTGCGGCGAACCAAAAACCTCAACTGCCGGCGACAGCCGCTCCACCCACAGAAGGACAAGGCGGCGTAGCCACAGCCCCAACTTTGCCAGCGGAAGAACCCCCCTTACCCTGCGGAGCCGAAGCCGCCATAGCCTGCACAGCCGAAGCAACTTGCGTGGAGATTTCCTGCAACGCCCGCCGATGCCCCTCAACCAGCGCATCATACCCACCGCTAACCGGCTCACTCACCACACTCCGGCAAGTCATCACCGCAGTACTGCGCACAGCCCGCACACTCCACACCGCATCGATCAACGCATGCGAACCGGGCCATGACTCGAACCGCTGCACATTCATGCTGACCCGATACACCGGCGTCCCATCCGGATAAGCGGTCCCATACACATCGATCGTGTTGAGCTGCTGCGTCAGACTCGTCGACAAAGCCCGGCGGATCTCGTCGCCCGGCAGCGAGGCCCAGCGCTCTTCTTCGAGCACTTTGACCTGCGTCGGTCCCGTCTGCACGACCAGCTGATTCTTCGATACCTGCGGCGGCACGTCGATCGGCGCAACTTCGATCAGCCACGCCGGCGCGGCCGAGGTCCGGGCGCTGACCGGCGCGACGGAGCCGGCAGTACTATCGGCACCCAGCGTATAAAAGCGGCTCGAAGGCGACGAGCACGCCGCCAGCGCCACGAGTCCGGCCAGAGCGCCGGCAACAAAAGCGCCGCGCACGAGCCCGCGCGGCGGGCGGGGGAGCCGGGCAAACATCATGGTTTATCTCCTGATTTACCGCGCAACAGCGATTCGGGGTGGCGCTCCAGATAATCCGACAGCGCATTCAGCGACTGCAACGTGCGCGTCAATTCCTGCAACGCCTGATGAACATCGGACTGCAACGGCGAATCCTGCTGCAACGTCGCCTCGGCCGAACCGAAGGTCTGCTTCGCCGCCGCGAGGGTGTCGCGAGCCTGCGGCACGACTTCCTTGTCGAGTCGCGTGAAGAGCTGATCGGCGTTCTTCAGCGCGCTGTTGAGGTTGTTGCCGATCTGATCGAACGGCACCTTGTCCAGCTTCTTCGCAATGTCGGCGACCTGGAGCTGCAACTCGTCGAGCGTGTTCGGAATCGTCGGCAGTTCGAGCGGATCGCTCGCCACGTCGACGGTCGCCGGCGGCGCCTTCGGGAAGATATCCAGCGCCACATACAACTGGCTCGTGATCAGATTGCCGGTGCGCAACTGGCCGCGCAAACCGTGCTTGACGAGCTGTTGCAAGAGCGTTTGACCGGCGAGCGTGCCCGGCACCGGCGCGGTCTCGCGGAAGCGCTTGCCGAGACGGTCGGGGTACAGGTTCATGGTCACCGGCATCGTGAAGCTGCGCGTTTTCGGATCGTAGTCGATGCTGATGTTGGTCACCTGGCCCAGCACGATGCCGCGGAAATCGACCGGCGCGCCGACCGACAGCCCACGCAGCGACTGGTTGAAATTCATCACTACGCGCAACGGCACGCCATCCGGTTCGCGCATCGCATCCGCTTCGTCGGAGCCGAGCCGGAACGTCATGTTGTTCGGCGCCTGCGCGCCCACGCCTTGACCCGGCGGCGACTGGAACGACAAGCCGCCCACGATCACCGTGGCCAGCGACTGCGTGTTCAGCTTGAAGCCGCTGGAATCGAGCCGCAGATCGACGCCGCTTGCATGCCACCAGCGCGAATTGGTGCCGACGTACTGGTCGAACGGCGCGGACACGAAGACCTGCATGGTCACGCCGGTGCCGTCCTTGTCGAGCGAGAAGCCGACCACCTGGCCGACCTGCACGCGCCGGTAGAAGATCGGCGAGCCGATGTCGATCGAGCCGAGCGAGTCGCCGTGCAGGACGAACTGGTGGCCCTTCTGGTCGCCGGTGATCGGCGGCGGCGTTTCGAGGCCGACGAAATTCTTCTCGCTATCCGGCGAGTGCCCGGCGTCCGCACCGATGTACGCGCCCGAGAGCAGCGTAGTGAGACCCGACACGCCGCTCGCGCCGACGCGCGGCCGCACCACCCAGAAACGCGAATCCTTGACCGCGAAATCTTCGCCTTCCTTGGTCAATTGCACCTGCACCAGCACGTGGGACAGATCTTTCGACAGCGTGATGGTCTTCACCGAGCCGACGTCGACGTCCTTGTACTTCACCTTGGTCTTGCCGGGTTCGAGGCCTTCGGCGCTGATGAAGCTGATCGTGATGGTCGGGCCTCTTTGGGTCACCGATTTGATCACGAGCGCGATGCCGATCAGCGCGGCGATCAGCGGAATCACCCAGACGAGGGAAGGCAGCCAGCGGCTGCGCGGCTCAATTTCAGGGTCTGGGAGTTGGGGCGGAAGCTTCGGTCCGTTCGAATCGTTGCGCGGCGCATCGGAGGCGGGCGTCGGTTCTTGCGGGCTAGTCATGTTTGAGATCCTGAGGTTTTTGGGTACTGCCGTTCACGCCGCCTTCCACGTCATCCCAGATGAGTCGGGGATCGAATTGCATGGAGGCCATCATGGTCAGAATCACCACCGAGCCGAAGGCGATCGCCCCGGGGCCGGCCGTAATGACGGCAAGCGATTTGAAGCGCACCAGCGCGACGGTCAGCGTGACGACGAACACGTCGAGCATCGACCAGCGCCCGATCCGCTCGACCATCCGGTAAAGCGTGGTGCGCTGGTCGGGCCGCCAGCGCGAATGGCGCTGCGCCGTGACGGTGAGCAGCACGAGCACGCTCAGCTTGAGCATCGGCACCATGATGCTGGCGATGAACACGATCACCGCCAGCGGCCAGTCGCCCGAGGTCCAGAAATAGACGACGCCGCTCATGATGGTGTCGTCTTCGGAACCGAGCAGCGACGAGGTATGCATCACCGGCAGCAGATTCGCGGGAATATACAGGAGCGCGGCGGCGATCAGCAGCGCCCAGGTGCGCATGAGGCTGTCGGGGTTGCGCGAGTGCAGGCGCGAGCCGCAGCGTCCGCAGTGCTGCGGCGTGACGGAGCGGATGCGCGGTTCGACGCGTCCGCACGCATGACAACTGAGCAGGCCCGCGCGTTTCGCGGTGACGTATTTCATGGCGTGCTCATCCTCGGCGTGGCACCGGTGGCGCCGGCGGCGCGGCCGACGGCAAGGCGGACGGTGCAGTCTGCACGTCGGGCGCTGCCGCGGCGTGCACCTCGGGCGGCGCGGGCGGTCCGGCGACCGAACTGACGGCGGCCGCCGCGCTATCGGCGGAGGTGCGCGGCAGCGGCCGCTGGTTGAGGGCGCCGAGTTCGTCGGCGAGGTCCCACAGAATGCGCGGATCGAACGTGACCACCACCGCGAACATCAGCGTGAGCACGCCGAACGCGAACAGCGCCGCTTCCGGAATCACGCGCGCGAGGCTGACCATCTTCACGATCGTGATCAGCACGCCGAGCATGAACACTTCGATCATGCCCCACGGGCGCACGAACTGAATGGCGCGCAGCACCTGGTTGAAGGCGGGCGGCACATAGCCTGCGCGCAGCGGGATCAGCACATAGAGCAGCGCGACGAGCTCGGTCAGCGGAAACAGAATGGTCGAGCAGAACACCATGATCGCGACAATCTGCATCTCCTCGCCCCACAGCGCGACGAGCGCGCCGAACAGCGTGGTCTGCGAGGTAATGCCGTTGGCTTCGAGTTCGACGATCGGGAAGCCCTGCGCGATCAGGAAAGTGATCAGCGCGCCGAGCGTCATCGCGCTGATGGCGTCGAGCTTGCGGGACACGCCGCGATAGAGCGTCGCTCCGCAACGCGGACAGCGCGCGACCGTGCGCCCGACAAGCCGCGGCTTGCGGAACAGCGTATCGCATTCATGGCACGCGATCAGATTGTCATGGTCCATAGGGCAAAGGGCCGACGGTGTGAGGGGAAGCGTGCAATGCCCGTTCTATGGCAGGTCTGATAAAAGGGTGGGGTAATAGTACCAAAACGCGCCCGGCCGTCGCACAGACAGTCGCACGGGCTGCGGACCGTGGGCCGGGACGGCCTTTTCGGCGGACGGTTGATCCTACATGGATTCGGTATAACTCTGACAGCCTCCGTCCCCAATTGTTCAATATGGGGCCATGTCGCTGGAGCGGCCGGTCGGCGGCATATCAGCGGGCCGCAGCCAGTTTTTTCCGATTGGGGTAGCATGGCCGCCTTGGCGCGTGCCGCAGCAGGCATGGTCCGATCGTACGCGCCGATGCGCTGCGCATCGGTACCTGGAATAGCAGTGCGGGCTGCGCCGTTAACCTCACTTAGCTTGCGTTGACCTGTCATGGCACTCAATCCTTCATTCAGCAGCCGGGAGTCGTACACGCGGACTGCCATCGCCTTGCATTGGCTGATCGCGTTGCTGATCGTGTGCGGCTTCGCGCTCGGCTGGGTGATGACCGATATCCCGGGCTTCACGCCCACCAAGCTGAAGTACTTCTCGTGGCACAAATGGATCGGTGTGACGGTGTTCGCGCTCGCCGTCCTGCGCATTCTGTGGCGCGCCACGCACGCGGCCCCCGTGATGCCGCGCCGCATGCCGGTCTGGCAGCGCGGCGCCGCGCATCTCGTGCACCTGCTGCTGTACGTGCTGATGATCGCGATTCCCGCCTCGGGCTATCTGTATAGCTCGGCGGCCAACATACCGGTGGTGTACCTCGGGCTGATTCCGCTGCCGCGCCTGATTGCGCCGGACCCGCATCTCAAGGAACTCCTGAAGAACGTGCACATCACGCTGAATTACACCTTGCTCGTGCTGGTCGCGTTGCACGTCGCGGCCGCGCTCAAGCATCAATGGCTGGATCGCGACGGCCTGCTCTCGCGCATGCTCCCTTTCCTCAAATAAGGACAACCATGAAGGTCTCGTTTTATCGCTACATGCTCGCCGCTTTCGCCGCGACCTCGCTGACGGTGGCCGGCAGCGCTCTCGCGCAAGTCGACGTCGCAAAGAGTTCGGTGACGGCCACGTCGAAGCAGATGAACGTGCCGGTGGAAGGCAAGTTCGGCAAGTTCAACGCGCAGCTCAAGTTCGATCCGGCCAAACCGGCCGACGGCACTGCGCAGCTCAGCATCGACGTGGCCAGCTACGATCTCGGCGACGAAAGCTACAACGACCAGGTGCGCGGCAAGGACTGGTTCGACGCGAAGACGTATCCGAGCGCCACCTTCGTCTCGAGCGCGATCGCGCCGGCCGGCGGCAACCAGTTCAAGGTGACCGGCAAGCTGACCATCAAGGGTAAATCGCAGACGGTGGTGGTGCCGGTCACGGTGTCCCAGCAGGGCGCCGTGCAAACCTTCGACGGGTCGCTGCCGATCAAGCGCTCGCAATTCGACATCGGCACCGGCGAATGGAAGGACACCTCCGTGGTCGCCGACGAGGTCGTCATCAAGTTTCATATCGTTGCAGCACATAAGTGACATGTGCCGCGCCGTTCGGGCGCGGCAGCCTTTTTTCCAGAACCCAGGAGCTTGAATTGAAAACATCCATGTTGATCGCCGTCGGCGCGCTGGCTTCTTCTTTCTCGTTCGGCGCGTTCGCGGCCGCGGATACCTATCAGCTCGACCCGACCCACACGTATCCGAGCTTCGAGGCGGATCACTTCGGCGGCCTCTCGGTGTGGCGCGGCAAGTTCACCAAGAGTTCCGGCACGGTCACGCTCGACCGCGCGGCGAAAACCGGCACGGTCGACGTGACGGTCGATCCGGCGTCGATCGAAACGGGCAACGGCAAGCTCGACGAGCATCTGAAGTCGAACGAGTTCTTCGACGTCGCCAAGTATCCGTCGGCGACTTATAAGGGCACCGACATCAAGTTCGACGGCGACAAGCCGGTCGAAGTGATCGGCAACCTGACGATGCACGGCGTCACCAAGCCGCTGAATCTGAAGATCGATTCGTTCAAGTGCATGCCGCATCCGATGCTCAAGCGCGAAGTGTGCGGCGTGGAAGCGAGCGCGCATTTCAGCCGCGCCGACTACGGCATGGATTTCGGCACCAAATATGGCTTCAGCATGGATACCAAGCTGCACATTCAATCCGAGGGCATCAAGCAATAAGGGCCTAACGCGTCTTTTGACTTGGGCTATTGAGTTGCGCGGCGCATTGCGCCGCAACAAAAAAACCGCTTCGTTCGCTTTTGCGATGAAGCGGTTTTTTCTTGGCCATCCGACACGCTGGAAGCCTTACGCGGCGGCATAGCGCAATTTCGCACTCGCGTCGTATTAATTTTTCGGGTACATAGAGCGCAGGCACCGTATTGGTTGTGCGCGCATCCAGTCGGGCGTTTCAGGCGTCAGCCAACATGAATAATATTTCGCGCGACTTGGAGATCTGCATGAACGCAACGACGGCAGCAAGCCTAGCGGGGAGCCGGCAGAATTCGTGGCGCGCGGTGATCGCGGCCTCGATCGGTAACGCGCTGGAATGGTTCGATCTGGTGGTGTACGGTTTTTTCGCGGTGATCATCGCGAAGCTGTTTTTCCCGGCCGGTAACGACACGGTCTCGCTGCTCCTCACGCTTGGCACATTCGGCGTGTCGTTCTTCATGCGGCCGCTCGGCGCGATCGTGATAGGGGCATACGCCGACCGCGCCGGCCGCAAGGCGGCGCTCACGCTCTCGATCCTGCTGATGATGGCCGGCACGCTGATCATCGCGATCCTGCCGACCTATCAAAGCATCGGCCTCGCCGCGCCGGTGATTCTCGTGTTGGCGCGTTTGATGCAAGGCTTTTCGGCCGGCGGCGAGTTCGGCAGCGCCACCGCGTTTCTTGCGGAGCATGTGCCGGGGCGGCGCGGCTTCTTCGCGAGCTGGCAGGTGGCGAGCCAGGGGCTCACTACGCTGCTCGCCGCCGGCTTCGGCGTGCTGCTTACCGGCAAGCTGTCGCCCGAACAGATGGGTTCCTGGGGGTGGCGGGTGCCGTTCATTTTTGGTCTGCTGATCGGGCCGGTCGCGTGGTACATCCGCACGAAGCTCGACGAGACGCCCGAGTTTCTCGCGGCCGAAACGACCGAGACGCCGCTGCGCGACACCTTCACCAGCCAGAAGTTGCGTCTGCTGATTGCGATCGGCGTGGTGGTGCTCGGCACGGTGTCGACCTATCTGGTGCTGTTCATGCCGACATTCGGCGTGAAGCAATTGGGATTGGCGCCGTCGGTCGCGTTCGCGGCGATCGCGCTGACCGGTTTGATACAGATGGTGTTCTCGCCGCTGATCGGCCATCTGTCGGACCGGCACGGACGCACCACGATCATGCTGACGTCGGCGCTGCTGCTGCTCATCCTCATCTACCCGGCCTTCGTGTATCTGGTCGCGCATCCGACCTTCGGCACCTTGATCGCCATGCAGATCGTGTTCGGCTTTCTGATGACCGGCTATTTCGCGGCGCTGCCAGGGCTGCTCTCGGAGATGTTCCCGGTGCAAACGCGCACGACCGGCATGTCGCTGGCTTATAACATTGCCGTGACGATCTTCGGCGGTTTCGGGCCGTTCATCATCGCGTGGCTGATCAGCTTCACGGGCTCGAAGGCCGCGCCGAGTTACTACCTGATTTTCGCCGCGATCGTGAGCCTCGTCGCGCTGATGGCGGCGCGGCGTAAGCTAGGCTTTCGCTGAAGCGGACGCCTTCTGACGCTGCTGCGGGATAGAGCAGTGTGATGGCGGAGCAAGGGCGGCGGTAAACGCAAAAGGCCGGTTCGTGATGAACCGGCCTTTTGCATTGCGAGGTCTGAAACTACGCCAGAATCAGACTTGCGCGCCTGCGTTCGGATCGTCGGAATCGGTGCGATCCTTCTTGTCCTTGATCAGGTCTTCGCGCTTCACGCCGAACCACATGGCGAGCGCCGCGGCGACGAACACCGACGAGTAGATACCGAACAGAATACCGACCGTCAGCGCCAAGGCGAAGTAGTGCAGCGTCGGGCCGCCGAACAGGAACATCGACAGCACCATCATCTGCGTACAGCCGTGGGTGATGATGGTTCGCGACATCGTGCTGGTGATCGCGTGGTTGATCACCTCGATCACGGTCAGCTTGCGCTCGCGGCGGAAGGTCTCACGAATCCGGTCGAAGATAACCACCGATTCGTTCACCGAGTAGCCCAGCACTGCCAGCACCGCGGCCAGCACCGACAGCGAGAACTCCCACTGGAAGAACGCGAAGAAGCCGAGAATGATGATCACGTCGTGCAAGTTCGCGATCACGCCGGCCACCGCGTACTTCCATTCGAAGCGGAACGACAGGTAAATCACGATGCCGACCACCACACAGGCCAGTGCGAGCAGGCCGTCGGTGGCGAGCTCCTTGCCGACCTGCGGGCCGACGAACTCGACACGCTGCAGTTGTACCTGCGGAGTCTCGGCCTTCAGCGCGGTCATTACCTGATCGCTCTGTTGCGCGGACGTATAGCCCTGCTTGAGCGGCAGACGGATCAGCACGTCGCGCGAGGTGCCGAAGTTCTGCACCTGGGCGTCGGCATAACCGAGTTTGCCCAGCGTGCCGCGCACCGGCTCCAGCGGCGCGGCGCCCGGATACTGCACTTCGATGACGGTACCGCCGGTGAACTCCACCGACAGATGCAGCCCGCGATGCACTAGGAAGAACACAGCAGCAAGGAACGTCAGCAGCGAGATCGCGTTGAAAATCAACGCACGCTGCATGAACGGAATGTCTTTGCGAAAACGGAAAAATTCCATGGTCTTGTTCTCCGGGACTCAGCGGGATGAACCCGGTTTCTGCGGCGTGCTCGAGGAACCTGTCGACGAACCCGGCGCGTTGCGGCGGCGCACGGTCGGCTTGCCGGCACGTGCTTGCGCGACCGCTGCCTTGGCCTTCGACGGCTTGGCGGCGACCGCGGCGACGGCTTGCGCGGTGTCGGTCGCGGCGTCTTCGCTGCCGAGGTAAGCGGCCGAGCCCGCGGGCACCGTATCCGGACGCCACACCTGGCCGATGGCCAGCGACTTCAGCTTCTTCTTGCCGCCGTACCAGAGGTTGACGATGCCGCGCGAGAAGAACACGGCCGAGAACATCGACGTCAGAATGCCGATACAGTGCACGATCGCAAAGCCGCGCACCGGCCCTGAGCCGAACGCGAGCAGTGCGATACCGGCGATCAGCGTGGTGACGTTCGAGTCGAGAATCGTCGCCCAGGCGTGCGCGTAGCCGTTCTGGATGGCCAGTTGCGGCGGCGCGCCGTGGCGCAGTTCTTCACGCACGCGTTCGTTGATCAGCACGTTCGCGTCGATCGCCATACCGAGCGCGAGCGCGATAGCCGCGATACCCGGCAAGGTGAGCGTGGCCTGCAGCATGGACAGCACGGCGATCAGCAGCAGCAGGTTGACCGACAGGCCGATCATCGAGATCACGCCGAACAGCATGTAGTACGCGATCATGAAGACGGCGATCGCCGCGAAGCCCCACACCACCGAGTGGAAGCCCTTCTTGATGTTGTCCGCGCCGAGGCTCGGGCCGATCGTGCGTTCTTCGATGATGTCCATCGGCGCGGCCAGCGAACCGGCGCGCAGCAGCAGCGCGAGGTCGGCGGCGCCTTGCGGCGTGGCCTGGCCGGTGATCTGGAAGCGGTCGCCCAGTTCCGACTGGATGGTCGCCACCGTCAGCACTTCGCCCTTGCCCTTTTCGAACAGCACCATGGCCATCGGCTTGCCGATGTTGTCGCGCGAGATGCTGGCCACCGCGCGGCCGCCGGCCGAATCCAGACGGATGTTGACGGAAGGACGTTGATGTTCGTCGAAGCCCGCCGACGCGTCGATAATCCGGTCGCCCGTGAAGATGATCTGCTTGCGCAGCAGCACCGGCGTCTGATTGCCTTGCGTGAACAGCTCGTCGCCTGGCGGCACCGGATCGTTCGGATTCGGATGCGTGTTGACCGGATCGGCGAGGCGCGCTTCGAGCGTGGCCGTGCGGCCGATGATGTCCTTCGCCTTCGCCGTGTCCTGCACGCCCGGCAGTTCGACCACGATGCGGTCCGAGCCTTGCTGCTGGATCACCGGCTCGGCCACGCCGAGTTCGTTCACGCGGTTATGCAGCGTGGTGATGTTCTGCTTGAGCGCGGCGTCCTGCACGGCTTTCTGCACCGCCGGCGTGAACGTGCCGACCAGTTGCACGCCGCCGTCCGGGCCGGGCTGCGAGGCCCACTGGAGTTCGCTGATGCCGCGGCCCAGTTGTTTGGTTGCGTTGTCCGCCGTCGCCTGGTCGGCGAAATTGATCACCACCGACTGGTTGACGCGGTTCACGCCGCCGTCGCGGATGTTCTTGTCACGCAGCAGGGTGCGCGCGTCCGAAGCGTCCGAATCGAGCTTCTTGTTCAGCGCGCCGGCCATGTCGACCTGCAGCAGGAAGTGGACGCCGCCGCGCAGATCGAGACCGAGGTACATCGGCAGCGCGTGCAAGGCGGTCAGCCAGCGCGGCGACGCGCTTTGCAGGTTCAGCGCCACGACGAACTGCGGATCGGTCGGGTCGCTGTTCAGCGACTTCTGCAGCAGGTCCTTCACGCGCAATTGCGTGTCGGTGTCCGGCAGACGCACGCGGATGTTCGCGTTGGTCGCCGAGTTGTCGAAGGTGACGTCGTCCGGCTTGATCTGATTCGCGGCGAGCGCAGCTTCGACCGCCGACAGCGTGGTCGAGTCGAGCTTGACCGTGGCCTTGCCGCTCGACACCTGCACCGCCGGCGCTTCGCCGAACAGATTGGGCAGCGTGTACACGAGGCCGATGACCAGAGCCACCAGCATCACGGCGTATTTCCAGAGGGGGTAGCGATTCATGAGTGGTCCAACGGGAAGGTTGGCTTGGAAGCGATGCGTCCGGCGATGAGCGCGGGCGATTCAGCGTTGGATTGCGTAAACCGCCGGCGAGGCCGCGCCGGACGCGAGAGAGCAGGCCTTACAGCGACTTGATCGTGCCCTTCGGGAGAATCGTCGTGACCGACGCTTTTTGCACGGTGATTTCCGTGCCTTCCGAGATTTCGACGCCGACGTAAGCTTCGCCTACCTTGGTCACCTTGCCGACGATGCCGCCATTCGTCACCACTTCATCGCCCTTGGCCATGGCGGCGAGCATGTTGCGATGTTCCTTCTGGCGCTTCATTTGCGGGCGAATCATGATGAAGTACAGCACGCCGAACATCAGGATCAGCGGCAGGAAGCTCATCAGGTTCGATTCAATGCCACCTGTTGCTGTGCCTTGGGCGAAGGCATTGGAAATGAACGACACGTTGGTCTCTCCGTTATAAGTCAAAACGATCAAAAAAATCAGCCGGTTATTCTACCACCGGCCTGACGCGCCTCGGCGCGGCGAATCAGCTTTGCGATCAACCGTTTAAAGCCTTTTTCGCTGCCCACGAAAGTTGATTGTAAGGTTTTCCTCGCGGGGCTGACGGATTCTTCGGCTGAATCCGTTGCCCCGCGCCGTCATGGCGCCTCGGCGGTGCCGCGCGCGCGGTTCTCGTGAAAGCGTTTGCGGAAGGGCTCGAACATTTTCGCGTCGATGGCGTCGCGGATTTCCTGCATCAGTTCGAGGTAGTAATGCAGGTTGTGAATCGTGTTCAACTGCGCGCCGAGGATTTCTCCTACACGATGCAGATGATGCAGGTAGCCGCGAGTGAAATTTCGGCAGGTGTAGCAGCCGCATTGCTCGTCGAGCGGGCGCAGCGAATTCTTGTGCGCGGCATTGCGGATCTTGACATCGCCGAAACGCGTGAAGAGCCAGCCGTTGCGCGCATTGCGGGTCGGCATCACGCAATCGAACATGTCGACGCCCGCGGCGACGCCCGCCACCAGATCTTCCGGCGTGCCGACGCCCATCAGGTAGTGCGGCTTGTTGGCCGGCAGCTTCGGGCCGATGTGGTTCAGCACGCGCATCATGTCTTCCTTCGGTTCGCCGACCGACAGGCCGCCAATCGCCAGACCGTGGAAATCCTTCTCCGCGAGCCCCGCCAGCGACTCGTCGCGCAAGTCTTCGAACATGCCCCCCTGAACGATGCCGAACAGCGCGTTCGGATTGCCCAGCTTGCGGAATTCGTCGATGGAGCGCTGTGCCCAGCGCATCGACATACGCATCGAATCGGCCGCTTCCTTGTGCGAGGTCGGCACGTTATTGGTCGCGTACGGCGTGCATTCGTCGAACTGCATGACGATGTCGGAGTTCAGCACTTTCTGGATCTGCATCGACACTTCAGGCGACAGGAACAGCTTGTCGCCGTTGATCGGCGACGCGAACGTGACGCCATCTTCGGTGATCTTGCGCAGATCGCCGAGCGAAAAGACTTGAAAGCCGCCCGAATCGGTGAGAATCGGTTTCTTCCAGCCCATGAAGCCGTGCAGGCCGCCGTGCGCCTCGATCGTTTCCAGACCCGGGCGCAGCCACAGGTGGAAAGTGTTGCCGAGGATGATCTGCGCGTGCATTTCCTCCAGCTCGCGCGGCTGCACGGCCTTCACGGTGCCGTAGGTGCCGACCGGCATGAAGATCGGCGTTTCCACCACGCCGTGATTCAGCGTGACTCGGCCGCGGCGGGCCAGCCCGTCGACGCCGAGTAGTTCGAAATTGAGGCCCTTGTCAGGGCGTTCGAAAGTCGCGTCGTGCGACTGATGACCGTCGGTCATGAAATAACTCCTGTGCTACCGGAGAACAGTCCGGCGCAATGTTGAAACGCCGCCGGAAGGGCTCGCGGCGGCTTGAGGAACTGCAAAAACTGAAGGCGTCTCTGACTTCAAGCGTCGCGCCGCGTGAGCAGCATCGCGTCGCCGTAACTGAAGAAGCGGTAACGCTGCTCGATTGCATGGCGATACGTCTCGCGAATCGTTTCGACGCCCGCGAACGCCGACACGAGCATCAGCAGCGTCGACTTCGGCAGATGGAAATTGGTGACGAGCCGGTCGACCACGCGGAATTTATAGCCCGGTGTGATGAAAATGTCGGTTTCCGTGCTGGCGGCGGCAAGCGGTCGGCCCGCGGTTTCGGCGTCGCGCGCGGCGGCTTCGAGTGCGCGCATCGAGGTCGTGCCCACCGCGATCACGCGGTTGCCGCGCGCGCGCGTCGCCGCGATCTTGTCGGCGAGCGATTGCGGCAGGTGATACCACTCGCTGTGCATCTTGTGTTCGGCGAGATTCTCGACCCGCACGGGCTGGAACGTGCCCGCGCCGACGTGCAGGGTCAGCGTCGCGCGTTCCACGCCTTTGGCGTCGAGGCGGGCCAGCAGCGCGTCGTCGAAATGCAGGCCGGCCGTGGGCGCGGCGACCGCGCCGGGATTTTGCGCGAACACCGTTTGATAGCGGGTTTCGTCGGTCGAGTCGGGATCGTGCTCGATGTACGGCGGCAGCGGCAGGCGGCCGAACTGCTCGATCAGTGTCAGGCAGTCGCCGGGAAAATGCAGCGTGTAGAACGGCTCGACGCGCTCGCCGACCGTGACGTCGAAAGCATCGGCCAGGCGGATCGTGGTGCCCGGCTGCGGGCTCTTGCTTGCACGAATCTGCGCGAGCGCGGTGCGCTCGCCGGTGAGGCGCTCTACCAGCACTTCGATCTTGCCGCCACTGGCCTTCTGGCCGAGGAAGCGCGCCTTCAGGACTTTGGTATCGTTGAAGACCAGCAGGTCGCCGGCTGCGATGCAGTCGGGCAACTCGGCAAAGCGGCGGTCGATCAGGCGTGCCGGGCCGGTGGCGTCGGCTGGATGATCTACCTCGAGCAGACGGCTGGCGCTGCGCTCGGGCAGCGCGACTTGCGCGATCAGTTCGGGAGGCAGATCGAAATCGAAATCGGAAAGCGTCAACATGCGAACGACTGGAAGCGAAATGAAACTGAATTGAGCCGAAGCCGGAGCCGGGCGGCTATGATTGCGGGACGCCAGAGCGGCCCGCGAGCCCGCGCGCTGTATGGCGCCGAACCCTTTGACAGCCGATATTGTACTTGCGAAGCAGCCCATGCCTTTGTCCGACCGCCGATTGCCCTCCGCTACCGATGAAGTGAGCGCCGAGCCCAAGCGCCGCGTCCCGCGCGGCAAGGCGGTGGCGGCGTCAAGCGAAGCAGGCGCGGGCGTGGCGCTGGACCGCGAAACAGTCGTTCCTGACAGCGGCGCAGCGGGTGACGAGCCCGCTGATACATCTGGCGACCAGCGCGCCGGCAAGCCTGCCGACATATTCGGCGACAAACCCGCCGGCAAGGCCGCGCCCGAGGCCTCCGCGAAATCGTCCGCGAAGCCCGCGGCCAAGCCCGCCGAAAAAACCGCCGACAAGCTCGCCAAACTCGGCCTCACACGCGACATCGACCTCGTGCTGCATCTGCCCATGCGCTACGAGGACGAAACCTCGCTGACGCCGATCGGGCATCTGCTGCCGGGCGGCATTTCGCAAACCGAAGGCGTGGTGTTCGACAACGAGATTGCCTATCGTCCGCGTCGTCAGTTGCTGGTGAAACTGCGCGACGACGCCGGTGACGAACTCGTGCTGCGCTTTCTGAATTTCTACGGCTCGCAGGTCAAGCAGATGGCGATCGGCGCGCGGCTGCGGGTGCGTGGCGATGTGCGCGGCGGTTTCTTCGGCATGGAGATGGTGCATCCGGCCGTGCGCGTGGTCGACGAAGACACGCCGCTGCCGCAGGCGCTGACGCCGGTCTATCCGAGCACCGCGGGCGTGACGCAGGCATATTTGCGCAAATCGATCGACAACGCGCTATCGCGCACGTCGCTTCCGGAGTTGTTGCCCGAGGCGGTCGCGCGGACGTTTATGGAGCCGCTCGGCGTGCCGTCGCTGATGGACGCCGTGCGCACGCTGCATCATCCGGGCGCGCAGTCCGATGAGACCGCATTGATCGACGGCACGCACCCGGCCTGGGTGCGCATCAAGTTCGAGGAATTGCTCGCGCAGCAGATGTCGCTCAAGCGCGCGCACGACGAGCGCCGCACGCGCGCCGCGCCGGCCATGCCGCGCCGCAAGCTGGGCGACGAATCCGCGCTGGTGGCGCGCTTGCTGAAGGCGCTGCCGTTTTCGCTGACGGCGGCGCAGGAGCGCGTCGGCGGCGAGATCGCGCTCGATCTGACCCAGCCTCATCCGATGCAGCGGCTCCTGCAGGGCGACGTCGGCAGCGGCAAGACGATCGTCGCCGCGCTGGCCGCGGCACAGGCCATCGACGCCGGCTACCAGGCCGCGCTGATGGCGCCGACCGAAATCCTCGCCGAACAGCACGCGCGCAAATTGCGCGGCTGGCTGGAGCCGCTCGGCGTGAGCGTCGCGTGGCTGGCCGGCAGTCTGAAGACCAGGGAAAAGCGCGCCGCGATCGAAGCCGCCGCGCTCGGCACGGCGCAACTCGTGATCGGCACGCACGCGATCATCCAGGACGCGGTCGAGTTCGCGCGCCTCGGGCTCGTGATCGTCGACGAACAGCATCGCTTCGGCGTGGCGCAGCGGCTCGCGCTGCGGGCCAAGGCGCAGAACGCGGCCGATGGCGCAAGCGACTTCCAGCCGCATCAATTGATGATGTCCGCGACGCCGATTCCGCGCACGCTCGCAATGACGTATTACGCCGACCTCGACGTCTCGACCATTGACGAATTGCCGCCTGGACGCACGCCGATCCTGACGAAGCTCGTGTCCGACGCGCGGCGAGAGGAGGTGATCGGGCGCGTGCGCGAGGCCGCGCTGACGGGCCGGCAGGTGTACTGGGTGTGTCCGCTGATCGAGGAAAGCGAGACCTTGCAGTTGCAGACCGCGGTCGAGACGTATGAGACGCTAGTGGCCGCGTTGCCCGAGTTGAATGTCGGTCTGGTGCATGGGCGTCTGGCGCCGGCTGAAAAGGCCGCTGTGATGGATGCGTTTACTCGCAATGAGGTGCAGTTGCTCGTCGCGACGACGGTGATCGAAGTGGGTGTCGATGTGCCGAATGCATCATTGATGGTGATCGAGCATGCTGAGCGGTTTGGGCTTGCGCAGTTGCATCAGTTGCGGGGACGGGTGGGGCGTGGGAGTGCGGCTTCGGTTTGCGTGCTGCTTTACACCGGGCCTTTGTCGATGACCGCGCGGGCGCGGCTGCAGACTATGCGGGAGACGACTGATGGTTTTGAGATCGCGAGGCGGGATCTTGAGATTCGTGGACCGGGGGAGTTTTTGGGGGCGCGGCAGTCGGGGGCGGCGATGTTGAGGTTTGCTGATCTTCAGAATGATCAGTGGTTGATTGAGCCTGCGCGGGAGGCTGCGGCGGTTTTGCTGGAGAAGTTTCCTGAGGTTGTGATGCAGCATTTGGCGCGGTGGTTGGGGGCGCGGGAGCAGTATTTGAAGGCGTGAAGGTGGGTGTTTTGCCTGCGCGGCGCTTTGGTGGTGGTTTTTGTGGTGTTGGCCTTTCCTTGAGTTCACGGTGGTTTATTGGCGTT
>NZ_JARESS010000094.1:0-16536 GCF_046027915.1 Paraburkholderia sp. RL17-347-BIC-D | reverse complement strand
CGCGCAGATGATGGGCCGCGAGGGCGCTGTCACGTTAAATTGTTCGCGGCGCAATAGCGGAGAGGACAAACGCTCGTTCAGAAAACGGACGGATCTTGGGTGGCCTCGGTGAAACGATGCCAGGCGGCAAAGCGTTTGGCGAGCTGTTTGCGATAGAGTGAGGCGCGTATTAAGTGTCGCTTGAGCGCGAAGTGCTGCCGGATCGGACCGAAGCTCGATAAGAAAGCCTGGGTGCGTTCAGGATCGCGGAAGCCGCGCATGCGTTGCTCGCGTTCGCGCGTCGGCTGATGACTGTTTTCCGCCCGGTTATTGACGCGCGCGCTGGCTTTGACGAAGACGTGCTTGACGTGGGCAAGTTCGGGAATCTCGGCTTTCGCCGCCGGATAGCTGCGCAGCTGGTCGGTCACGATCTTGCGCGGTGCCTCAGCACACGAGGCAAGCACGCGCTTGAAAAACCGCTTTGCTGCAGCCTTGTCGCGGCGCTTCTGAAGCAGGATATCGAGTTCGGCACCATGTTGATCGACGGCGCGCCACAACAGGTACGGCTCGCCGCGCAACGTCACAAATACTTCGTCAAGGTGCCACGTGGTGCCGGGCCTGCGACGCGCCGCTTTCACACAGTGTGCAAAGCCAGCACCGAACTTATCGCACCAGCGTCGGACCGTTTCGTAGCTGACGATAACCCCGCGCTCGAACAGCAGTTCTTCGATATCACGCAGGCTGAGCTGAAACCTGAAATACCAGCGAACCGCGCAACTGATGACCGCCGCCGGAAAGCGATGACCGCGGTAAAGCGATTTTGCATTCTTCATCCCCCGATCTTACCCGACCGTCTCTGCAACGTGACAGTGCCAAAAATACGCCGGTCGCGACGTGAACGTGATATCGGCCCGACGTCCCGCACCTGCTGTCAATAGATCGGAAATACAAAGTCCGGCGTCGGCGTAAACCGGGTGTCGGTACCCGGGCAGATGACTCGTCCCCTGACCGCAACCCGCTGGCCCAGATAAGGCAGCAGGAGCAAAGGCTCGGGTACGCCCGCCATACCGAGCACAATGTCGGTGACGACCTTGTCGTTACACGGCGAGGTTGACGGACGGTCCAGCCGCAGCGTCGTATAGTCGCCCGGCGCATACTGTCCGTGGCCCCGCTGGATCGTGCCCGTGATCCAGATGTCCTGTTGCGACGGCAAGGTCTTCAAGGGTGGCTCAGCCGCCGCAGCCGCCGCCGGGCTGGCAGCCAGAATGGCCGACGCGAGCAGTGCCTTTGAGCGCTGTTTCATGATGCTGCTCCCATCTGACGTGTTGGTTCTGATCCCGGGCGTGCCCGGCGAATCAACTCAGGTGCGCCGTTGCGCCGCAGCGCAATAGCCGGGCAATCACTGGATCGGCGGCACAACGCCCAGTTTCTCGGCGAGCATGCGCTCGTAGACGCCGAAGTGCAGGTCGACTTCCTCCTGACTCACCGTCGTCACGGTGACGTTCACCTGTTCCGTCGGGAGGCCCAGCACCACTGACATTGCCGCTTCCAGTTGAGGCGCACAGACGCTGTCTTCCACCACGGTCGTGCCCACGGCGATATCGTAGATCTGGTCCTCCTGGTAGACGATCTCGACCAGCCGCGCGCGCGCACTCATGTTGTTATCGATAGCAAGCCTTACGACTTCCGCCACGCTTCGCATCGTTTCAGTCGGAAAGCCTCGGGTCGAACGCAGCCGGACGCGGTGCCTGCCCAGCGTAAGCCAGTCAGAACTGAATTCCATGGTGTCCTCCGTGTAGTCGTTTCCGTGCCTCTCGACAATAGGAGCTGGGATAAGGTTTTCAAGTTCAGATTTTCCCCCTTGAAATTTCCGGCGCGGTGCCTATTTTGGATTTTGCTCAGGCAGACGCGCCGGTGGTACCAGGGCGCGCTGCGTGTTTCGATTTGTTTGCCAGCAGCTGGCAGGCGAACTGGAGCGCGTAAGCCCGTTCGCCTCCATGCTGCATTCACGGAGGATACGACCATGAGTGATCTTTATTCCAGACCCAGCCCCTTCAGCGAGTTTGACCGTCTGCAACGGGAGATGGCGAGCCTCTTCAGCGGCTTCCCGTCCAGCATCCGCTCCGGCCGCTCCGGCGCTACGTTCCCGTACGTGAACATCGGTGCGACCGACGACTCGATCGAGATTGTCGCGTTCGCGCCGGGCCTGAGCGCCGGTGAACTCGACGTCTCGATCGACAAGGGGTTGCTGACGATTGCCGGCGAGCGCAAGCCTGCGCGGCCCGACGCCAGCGGTGACACCCGCGATGACGTTCGCACCTACGCGCAGGAGCGCTTCAGCGTCGCATTCCGGCGCGTGATCGAACTGCCGCAGAACGCCGATCCCGACAAGGTGCAGGCGCGCTACACCAACGGCTGCCTGTCGATTACGGTCGGCAAGCGCGAAGCATCGAAGCCGCGGGCCATCACAGTCCAGTAACGCCCATAATTCTAGGAGCAGGCCATGAACGACAGGACACAGGTTGCTGAGCGCGACCAGAAATCGGCAGCAAGACGCGAGGCTGACCAGCCGTCGCGGCGGATGACGCTCACACCCGCAGTTGACGTATTCGAGGACAGCCAGGGCATCACGCTGTGGGCGGACCTGCCGGGCGTCACGAAGGACAAGCTCGAAGTGAAGGTGCACGACGGCAATCTGTACATCGAGGCAGAAGCGGTCGTGCCGACACCCGCCGGTCTGCGTCTGCAGCACGCCGAGATCCGCGAGCCGCGGTTCGCGCGGGCGTTCTCGCTGAGCCCGGACTTCGACACGTCGAAGATCGACGCGAACCTGCAGGACGGCGTACTGCAACTGACCGTTCCGCGCCGCGACGAAGCAAGGCCGCGACGCATCGAGGTGCAGACGAACTGAGCCCGGAAGATCAGCAACGACGGTAGGAGAAAAGTCGATGGCGACCGTGAGGTCGCCGTCCTGCGTCATCGTGGCCAAGGCGCTGATCGTCATGGAAAAATGGTGGCCGCCTCGCGAGGCGAAGTGCAGCGACTTCAGCAGAAGTTTTGCAGTTTGAGCGCCGATGGATATCCGGTTTTCCAGTCAGACCATCGAGGAGAAGACGATGAACCACGACCCGAAAAAGTGGAACCCTTTCAAATTCCTTCGCGGCTCTGGGAGCAAGTCCGACACGGACAGCCCGGAGAGTCAGCGGTCGGGCGAACCGTGGCGTGCCGCGTGGCCTGATATCCAGCGACTTTTCTCGCGCGAGTCCTTACGTGCGCTGGAGGATTTTTTTCCCGATCCGTTTGCCGTGCGCGGCACGCTCGAACGATGGTTTGGCGACTTCAGTTCATCGCGTTTCCAGCCGCGCATTGACGTGGTCGACGAAGGGAAGATACTGCGCGTGACCGTCGAGTTACCAGGCATGGAGCGGGAGGATCTGACCATCAGCGTCGAGGACGGGGCGCTGGTGGTGCGCGGCGAGAAAAAGCAGGACGTGCACAGTGAGGAGGACGGCTGCTACCGGCTGGAACGCGCATACGGGGCTTTCACGCGCACGATCCCGATGCCCGAAGACGCCGATCCCGATCATGCTCTCGCAAAGTTTGACAAGGGTGTGCTCACCTTGACCGTACCAAAACACGAGGCCTTGCGATCCGCCAGCCGAACCATCGATATTGGCTAACGTCGGGCGGCGCTTTTGCTTCAACGCTTATGGAGGGACATCGCGCACCTGTCTGACGTGAAGGGTAGTGATCGCCGCCAATCAAGTCACTGGACTTGCGGCGATCATTGCGCCTCAAAGTCGCGAATCCGCTGCCAGTATTCGTCGGCCCGTCCTTCAGGACGTCCATCCTGCACCCAGAGTACGTGAGCCCGCTCCCGCAGATGCTGCTCCAGCGCGCGATGCCAGTATTCCTCCGCGCGTCCGACGGGCCGTCCGTCCTGCTCCCATAGAAAGTAGGCGCGCTCGCGAACACTCTGTTCGAGGCCCGGTTTCGTTTCCGAACTGCTTGCCACTTCATCGCCGTAGGGTGCCATCTGGCCGCCGCGACCGATGTGGATTCTGGCGGACAGGCTCCGGAGTTCTGCGTCGGAAACCAGCCGGCCGTGGGCGGCCGCCTCGAGCGCTTTTGCTTCGTAAGCTGCGTCGTCCACCTCATCTCCCGGTTGCCCAAGCGTGATGGGATAGGTGTGAATGACAGTGCCACTGCTGTCCAGTACGTCGACCAGTCGCTCCATGGCTCTCTCCTCCCTTTTCTCGGCCGGATCGTTGCTGCCGCTTACCCGTCTCACAGTTCAGAAGAAGCGGTCTGAACGTCGCTGTTGCACAGACCAGAATTGCAACACCGTATGGAAACCTTACCATCATTTACCCGCGCTGCGGGACGGACCGGCGTGCTGCTGCACGGGGATCCGGATGAGGGAGCCGTGCTGTCGGAACCCAGATTCCTCCTTCACCTGCGGAGGGCGCATTTGCCGGTCCCATCACCTGAAGATCGTGGTGTTGGGCTTGTTTCTTGCTCACGTGCAGGGACGCGGATGCCGTCGTGGCCGGCCGACTTTACCGGTGGCGCAGCGCGCGATGCTGTCAGTGCCTGCAAAATGTCTAACTCAACGGAGCATCGAAATGGATACGGGAAAGGCCGAAGGTGCGGTCGAGGAAGTCGCCGGCAAGGTTCAGGGCGCGGCCGGCGCGCTGGTCGGCGACTCCGCGGCGCAACTGGCAGACAAGGCGAGGGAGTTCGCCGGTAAAGCGCAGCAGCTTCGCGCCGACGCCGCAAGCGCGGTGCGCGAAACCACAGCCACGAACCCCTTCATCGCGCTGGCAGCGGTGGCGGCCGTCAGCTTTGTGGCAGGTGCCATATGGCGTGCCGGCGGGTCCAGGCGCAACGATCAGTAATTGACTCTCGCACGGCAGTCGTCCCGGAGCTCATGGTCCCTTAAACACCAACGCTCGCGCCTTGCTGTGAGAACGTGGGCATGGTGCCAGAGATACCGGTCAGGGCAACTCAAGTCGGAAACTGCGGCTGGGTTCGCCGCCCGGGACGCGCCGTACGCACTTCCGCCAGTGGCATCCTTCTTCCATGCGCAAAAAACTTCTGCTCGCTGACGACGACCTCAATGCAACCGCAGCAGTCGCCGTGTTTTTCGAGTTCCACAATTTTGAGGTGCGCACCGCCACCGACGGGATTACCGCGCTTCGGTGGTTCTCCACCTGGCAACCCGACGCGGCCATGCTCGATATCGACATGCCAGGTGCAAACGGATATGAGGTGGCGCAGCACGTGAGGCGCACAGAGAACCCGGGCAAACGCACACTGCTCGTCGCCATTACCGGAGAAATGCCGCCTCACGAGGTCGCCGCCCGATGCCATGAAGCTGGCTTTGATCTTCATGTCGCGAAGCCGGCCGATGTGAAGGCGCTCGCTGAATTTGTCATTCAGGGAATCACGCGCTGATTTCTCCGCCGGCGGTTCCTTGCTGCGCGCGGCGCGAAAAGCGTTGACATAACTGCTCTGTCACTATACTGTGGTTGTCGAAATATTCAAGAAGCCTGATTGCTGATCACCATTTTCCGCCTTGTCTGCGCGGTACTCGTTGTCCTCTCTTCTTCCTTGAAGTTTTTGTCGCTCCGCAACGGAGCTATTATATTTATCTCAAGGAATTCTCATGGATACCGGTACTGTTAAGTGGTTCAACGATAGCAAAGGCTTTGGCTTCATCACTCCGGACGCCGGCGGCGACGATCTCTTCGCTCACTTCTCGGAAGTTCGGGGCGACGGCTTCAAGACGCTCACGGAAAACCAGAAGGTGAGCTACGAAACAAAGCGCGGCCCGAAGGGCATGCAGGCGTCGAACATCTCGCCGCAGTAAAGTATTTCAAGGGCCGGTCTACCGGCCCTTTGCATGTTTGCCTGACTTGTATCCTCGCGGAGCCAATGCGCTCCCGATCTGATCGCCACGTTTGAACGTGCGCATCATTTGTCTTTCCGACACGATCCGTCTCGCCCAATTTCGATTTGTTCGCCTGCACGGCATCGTTGTCGTGCGGGCGTCGCCCGGTTATCGCTTATGCAAAACAATAATCATATTCACCAGTACAACGGTTATTCAGTTTCCCCGTCGGCTCACCGTTTGCCGGACGGCTGGTTTGCCGCCAACCTGCTTCTTACGAGAGGTGACGCCCGGAGTGCTGAGCTGGCGTCATACAAGTTTGATGCGCTCGACTATTTCGATAGCGAAACACAGGCGGTCGGGCACGCCACCGCCTGGGCGCGTGGCTGGGTGGATAGTCGCGGTTAGTTCGGCAATATCCCCGGCGTAGCAGGGGCAGGATGGACGGCGTCAGGGATTGACTGGCCGTCGTGCATGATCCACCTGATCGCAACGATCCACAGCAGTCACACCCGCTTCCGGATGAAGCGGTGTCATTCCGGCATCCGCCTTGGCGCCTCGGCCGGGAGTCGTCGCCGACGGGCGAGCAGGATGCCCAAGGCATGGTACGTCTGACGGCACACCATGCCTGTAGCACCCACGTCAGTCAGACCCGTTACAGCCGCTACACCCGTCACACAAAGTCGCCAGGAAGCGCCCCAAGAGTGCGCGGGCTCGCGCCCATCAGAACGTCACTCAACCGGATCACGGGATCCGGTCGCCTGATCGACACAACGCTATTCCCGTCAATCGCATCAAAAGGAGCAGAGATGGCGTTATTGGTCATGCAGGTCGCAGTAAGCGGGGAACTGGTCGAGGTTTTTGAAATGACGGTCGATGATGTCGACGGCCACCGGATGCTCGCGGCTGCCAATGAGGACGAACGGGTGGTTCACCCTTCGGGACAGGCACCCGAAGACGGTGAGGTCTGGATTGATCTGATCGATGGGGATGGCGAAACGCTGTTCGACCAGGTGGCGTGTTTTCACCGCGCGGATGCCGCCGACGCGCTGCAGGTTCATTTCGACATGAATGTCGATGTCGTTAAAGATTGCCTGTCAAAGTCGAATATTGCTTCGCTCCATGCAAGGCACCGTCTGGCGGCCCAGGCCTACTTCCGCCAGATAGATCGTCTTGTGGATTGCTCTCCGGTAAGTTCCAGGCAGAGCAATCGCCGGCGTGTCGGCGACGCCAGTGTCATGGAACTTGCAATAGAGCTCCGCAGGCGGCTGGACGGCGTCGTCACGCAACTTGCCCTGAGCGAGTTGCCCACCCACGTGCAGGCTGCGGCGCAGGAACTCAAGGATGCGACGAAGAGCTACGTGGGTGCGGTTCAGCGCCTGTGAAGCAGCAGCCGGAACTCGAATGTGGAGGAACCGTATGCAAAGAACGCTGAAGTATCGCGGGTTTGAGATTTGTGTTGACCTCGTGCCCACTTCTGAAGACATGTTTGACGCCTGGCTTTGGATTGAAGGGCCGCCTCACGGCCCGTCAGTAGCCACGCATGGCCAGCGTATCAAGGTCCGCGGCGGCCCGTTTTCCCAGCGTTGGGCTTACTTCGTTGCGCAGATCGCTGGCCAGGCCGCAATCGATGTGATTCTCGGTCCCGGCGAATAGTTTGACGCGGTAGCCCGTGAGAAGCGGCCCCGCATTTCCCGCTGTGCCGCTTGTGATGGAAAAGTGCCGGATACCTACCTGACAGGAAACACGTTTCATGGACGAACGCAAGCGCGACAGTATGATTGCCTACCTCCGCCACCGCATGGAGGGCTTCGGAATCACCCCGGATGATCTGGCTGCAACACTTGCGGCTGAGCCGGCAGCGGGCCGCTATCGCAGCGCGCATGGCGAGAGCTGGAGTGGTGAAGGTGCGATGCCGCAATGGCTGAAGCAGGCGATCAGTGCGGGCCAGTCCATTGGCCACTTCGAGCTGTCATCAGGTGCAGTTTCCGCACCGTCCCTGCAGGCACGCACGGTGGCAGGTGCAGACTGGACAAACGATCCGTTCGCGGGCAGTCCGCTCGCGCGATCGAATTCCGGTTAGATCCGTTGGCAAGCGGCTCAACTACCGTTCAAAAAATCCGTGCCGTCCGGCCGAAGTGTCTCCAGTGGCCGAAGTACATCGCGAATCCCAAGCAGATCCGCAACATATTGCTCTAGCTGGTCAATGACGTCCGTCACCTGATCGACGAAGGACTCGTCCTGGGTGCCGGCCGTCAGCCCTGCGCCGTTGACGATCGTATGAGCGATGCGGTGCAGGCGCAACAGGTCGTCGCGCAGACCTTGCGGATCGTAAAGGCTGGTTCGTACCTCATCGAGTCTACCCACGGCGTCCAGCATACGCGTCGTGTCGTAGGCCGATTGCAGTTTTTCCAGCGCGGCGACATCCACCTCACCATACGGCGTCGCGGTGACCGCGGCTCTTGCGCTCATGCAGTCGTTACCTCATCTCGTCACCCGGGCGTGCCGCCTGACCAAACAGCGTATCGTTGATCCAGCTCTCTGGCGTACGATCAAGATGCAGTCTGTAGCGCCCGAACCGGCGGATATTGTGCGTCGGGTATGGACTCAGGAATTCAATATCGTCCGCGCGGATTTTCTCGCCTTCAACCACCATGTCGCGCAGCGCGCGCATCATGTCTGCGGTGTTCTGCAGGATCACGGCTGATGCAATGAGGTCATTGTAGCGTAGCCGTTTCTGCTGCTCTTCCGGCTCGTTCTCGGCCATCACATCGCCACCGAACGACAGCCATTTCGCGAAGCCGTTGTAAGACTCGATCTTGTTGGTGTTCGCGGTCACTTCCTGCCGCAATTCGCGGCTGCCAATCCATTCAAGCAGGTAGACGGTGCGTACGACGTTACCCAGTTCGCGCGCGGCGAGGTAGAGCCGGTTTTTTCTGCTTTCCGAACCAAGTCGGCGCAGCAGCAGCGGTGATGAAATCGTACCCGCCTGGATCGACAGCGCTACCTGCATCAGTTCCTGCCAGTGGCGCTCGATCAGCACCCAGTCGATGGTCGCGGTAAAGAGCCTGTCGATGTGTTTGTACTTCGCGTCGTTGTGTGGCCGATACAGCACGAGATCCTTCCAGTTGCGGATACGTGGCATCAGCTTGATCCCTAGCAGATGCGTGAATGCGAACACCGCTGCCGACTGGCCCTGCGTGTCAGCATGCACCGTGTCGGCCTTGACCGACAGGCCAGCTTTTAGCAACCCCTCGATCACGTAGATGGCTTCCCACACGCCGGGCGGGATGAAATGCCGGAACACGGCGATGTAGTTATCGGCGACGTGCCGGTACGCGACGGCGCCCATTTTCCGATAACGGAAGTGATAGCCGGCCAGCAGGTTGTTGTCGTAGAAATCGTACTGGGTGCCGTCCGCGGCGACGGTCTTGCCATCCCCCCAGTGCTTCGGCAGATCAAGCCGCAGGTACAGTTCGATCAGCTCGCGCTGCGCGGTTTCGAGCTTCTCGAGACTCATGTGCCGGCGGTTGACGAACGACAGCATATGCGCCGTCACATCGGTGTCGAGATTGCGTGCGGCCTGGGTCGGACCCAGATTGCAACCCATCGCGAAAATCGTCAGCAGGTAGCGCTCGGCGGCCTTGCGGATCTGCGGATCGATACCGGAAAGCGGTCCGAAATGCCGTGTGAAATGCGTCCAGTGTTCGATGTTCGCAAGTATGTCCAGCACATTGCGCGTCGGTAGCCGCGCATTGATCCGCTCCTGCAGCGCGATCGCGCTGGCCGGAATTTCGCGGGCCACGGTCTTGCGCAGGACCGGCTCGTCGCTCTGGCCGATCGTAACGTGTTCGCGTTTGTGCGGAAAGTCGTTGTCCAGCTTGCGCGCCGTATCGCCCAGCCACTGCCGCAGTTGGGCAACGAAGTCCTGCCCATTCTCGGGCAATCCGACCTTCGCGCAGTAATCGGGCAACCGCTGCTCGCATTCCCGCCATGGCAGCAGGTGCGCCCGATAGTCGGCATACGCGTCCGAGCCTGACACGCACAGGTCGCCGACGCGCAGTTCCTCGGCCATGTAAGAGAAGACGCATAGCTCAAGATATCGCCGGTTCGTTGGGGCGCCGTCACCGTGCGAGCGCCGTACAAGCTTGCGCCAGCGCGGCGCTGCAAAGCTCACGTCGACGTCGGCATCGATCCATTCCCGATGCCGTGTTTCGTTCTCCAGCACGACCGCGAGCGCATCAAGCAACGTTCGCACCGGGCTCGTCGAATCCCATTCGAGCGTGCGGGCGAGACGCAGGATAACCGACCGATGTGCGCGGAAATGTTTCCACAGAAGAGGCAGATAATTGCCGCCGCTGACTGCGCGCACTGCGGCACAGCTCTCGCGCAACGGTTCGAGGTCGCCCCTGGGCGCGAGCCACTGGCGGATCGACTTCGCAACGGTCGTCTCATCGGACTGCTCGACGAGTATGTCCACCACACCGTCAAGCAGTACAACGAGATCTTCCACCTGGGTGCGCTGTCGGCGCTGGATGATCTCCAGTTCTTCGCTTGCGCGTTTGTGAATCGCCCCCATCCGGCGCACAAACATGTCCGCGAGATGGTCGCGGGCACGCACACGCATGCGGTTGAGTAATGCCACGATCAGCGTATAGCGCTTTTCCGGCAGGGTGTCCTTTTTAAGATTGGCAGCATCAAGGCTCATGGCCTGGGTTGCCAGCGAGCGCAGCTTCGAAGCAGGAATTCCCGCGATCACGTTGGTGAAGTCGCCAAGTTCATCAAGCCAGGTGATCTGGTCGATCAGTAGATCGAGATGCTGGCGGGACGGTCGCTTCGCGTGGCGTTTTATACGGTTGTAGGCGCTCTGGCGTCTCGTCAGGTCTCGCGAGAGCAGGCGGTCAAGGTCGCGCTTCTGCCCGTCGGTAAGGCGCCGGGCAACACGCCGGAACAACCGCGTCTGGGTTTTCGCATGGATCTGTTCCGTGATGCGGTCAAGCGTTGAGAACGCCGGGAGTTCAACGTTCTGCGCGATAAGCTCATCAATCGTGGCGTTGATGATGTCGACGGGCTGGTCCATCGACAGAGCCGCCGTGTGCGCCGCGCGTGTCGCGATGACGTTGGCGTCGGTCCCGTAGTAGGGCTTGACGCCGAGGTACTCACGAATTGTCAGGTAGTGCCGGAAGAGGGTCGGTGACGTCTGCGTGTCATAGCCGAACTGAACCACCGAACCAATGTCCGCCGCCGACCGCACGTATTCGACGACCGATGACGGAATGCTGTCCAGGGCCGGAAAATGATGCATCTGCTGGAAGACTTTGAGCAGCACCAGCAGGCCCAGTCTCGATCGTTCACCCCGAGTCGAACGGCGGGCCCATTCGAGTTCGTCCGGCTGTGGTGTGTAGCAGGTTTGCAGGTCCCTTGTAGCGAGAACCTTGGGGAAACGCGGATAGGCGGTGCGCTCAATGGTTGCCATGCGAGTCTTCCTGATCGCAGAGGGCCGCTCAGATTAGCGCAAGAAAAAGCCCGTGTTACCAGGTCGCGTTGAAATGATCCGGCCTGTTTTCATAACCAGAAGTCTTATGATAGCAATCTACGCTTACCTCGCTCATACCCCGTTTACACGATGACCGTGTGAGTTGGTCGCTGTCGAGCCGTCTCCGCCACTCGAGAATCGAAAACTGGATGCCGTAGGCGAGCCTGTCAGCGAGGGCTCACAGGCGTCGGCACTGTCGTTGGCCCAACGCAGTCTGATCGATGACGCGCGCCAAAGCGCGCGACGGAGCCCATTGGGCTCCATGTGCAAGGAATCCGGACGTTGCGTCGACGACTGTCTGGTTGCTGTCATCAGCGAATACGGTAAAAGAACAGGTGCGACGACCGATTCCACGAGGGCAAATTGCTGCTTTTCGAATCTGCTCGGGTCGATGCGACCTTCGGCATCGAAAGTACGAATGGAAAACGTGCTCCGAACAACGCGCACCGGGTTTCTGTCAACAAGCTGGACCTCGACGCTGGCCATTCGCGCCCGTTGCCCTGCAAAAACGGGCAGACGGTGGCTTGCAGGATCTCGCAGCATCCGGTCGAAACTGATGCCTGACAGCCGCCAGAGGGTATCGTCACGAGCGATCAGAAACGTTCGACAAGAAAAACCCATGGTTCTGCCCCTTGCATAAACGGTGATGCTCACCACGCTCGACAAGATTCCACAACGTGCCTACCCAGCACGAGATTCGCCCCGGTACCTTACGCCGCGCGCATGGCCAGGCTTCGCGTCGTTCCGGTCGGCGGCCCGTCGCGCCGGGCCTATCCTGCACGTGAACTCCGTCGCGTCGGCGATCACGGTCGCGGGGAATCACGCCCCGGGCCTGGCTGCGCCACGCTGAGCGCCACGCGCGCCCTTCTCGTCGTGCGTTATTGAATGCATGACTACGTTCGGCATGACGCGAGTGCGGAACGGCTCAGCGCGAGAATCGAGGCGCTTGCCTCCTCGTCTCACTGCATGATCTCGCCGCTCCATCGATCACGGTCGGCCCAGAACGAACACTGCGTACATTTTTCGCCGTCCGGGTAGTCAATGCCTTCCTCATGCGGGCAGCCGATGTTGCGATCGACGGCCGCCACCGATTTGGCACCATGATGATCGATGAATCGAATGATTGCTTCGGTGACTTCTGGATCAGTTCTCGCATCGGTTGATTGGCAGAACCATCGCTCAACAGGGTCCGCGTCAGCACCTTCGTGCGCGACGATGCCAACAGAGACCTTCGTCGCTCTGGAGTCGTCTGGCCCGTAGAAGGCAACTGTTGCGACCGGATAGCCGCAGAAACCTTTGCCACGTTTTTTCACAAACTTGTCCCGGTACCACTGAGCCTTGAATGTCATGCCCCTCCCTCGCATGCCTTGCCGGGTGACGTAAGCGGCGTCACAGAAGTACACAAAGCGTATCAAGTTTCTACGCCTTGACCGCCCGTCCGACGAGCGGCTTCGAGGAGTAATGGCCGCATGGGCCAAGCAAGCGGCGTGCGCAGCATAGACACGAGCGATCGCAATGGAGCGACACTCCCATCGTTCGGCGTTCGGCGGTAGACGGCCACCTAAGGACGTTGGCTCACGCTTTCACGCGGACGTTCGAACGTCGGCTCCGTCCAGACAACGGCCCCCCCATGAGCCTGCCCGAGTTAGGAGAAAAAGAGGCGCCCGGCAATCTTGATGCGTTCATCAGAATCACGGACGGTCAAGACGCCGTCCGGCGTTGCGGGGCGGCGGCCCCCGGAACGCAACGGCAACCTCTAGCCCCGCGGAGAAATCATCACTTCAGCTGCGGCGACTGCGGCATCTCCAGCATGGCATCGATCGCGACCACGTCCAAAGACACATAGTCAAATCCAACAACCACTTGTTGATGTATTTGCTCCCAGACTTCTTATACCGCAGCCGAGCGGTGTCGATTCTCGCGGCAATCGGACCCAATATAGATAGTCCGTTCCGCTTTCGTTGATACTGGCTGCACTGCACTGGCAGCTTGCTGCCAGTGCAGGTGGAACATGCACCCGCGGGCTACGGTGCCCGGTTGGCGTGTGAGGGGGAGACGCTGGGCGGTTAAAACCTGCACCGCCGACTTGCAGCCCCCTTGGTGCCACAGGAAGGGCAATGCGCCTAGGCGACCGCTCAACTGTCGCCGATCAGAGCGTTTCCACCAGACCACACGCCTTAGCGTGCTTGGTTTTTTTCGGCGCGTGCCGCCCGCCCTCCGTCGTCATAGAATTGTCAATACGGGGGCAACATGAAACATAGACTGGTAGTTGGGCTGCTGTGCGGCGCGCTGCTTGCCGGCTGCATGTCGACCGGGGTCGAAGTGAGGTCTGACCAGATGTCGAGCTTCAAGCCCGGCGTGACGACGTTTCAAGACGTGACAGCCACGCTTGGCCCGGCGTCGGTTCAGACCGCGTTGGACGACGGCTCGACACTGCTGGTCTACATGTTCGTGACGTCGAGGCCGCGCCCCGAGAGCTTTCTTCCGTTCATTGGGTCGCTGGTTGGCGGTGCCGACACGCGGTCGTCGGCGACGGTGTTCCTGTTCGATGTGCACGGCATCCTCAAGAGTGCAAGCACCACGACCTCGAACGTCGGCACGGGCCTGAGCGCGGGCTTGAGCACCGACCTGCACAGCGCCCCGGTGCAAGGCGATAAGCCGCCCGTGGTGGTCAAGAGCATTCAGTCGGCCGTCGTGGTCAAGAGCATTCAGCCGCCCGTCGTGCAGAGCATTGAGCTGCTTCCGGAAGAGGAAGTCCTGCCGGCCGCGGAAGACAGCGCCGAGCCGCCACTAGAGCAAGAGTGGATGGATGCCAACTAGCAGCGCATCCAGCACGCGGGCCGATGATTCGTATCCCGCTTCGGCGGCGTCGACTAGTCCGCTGATGCCTGGCAGTGCGGCCCGGGGATTCCCGGCGTTCCCTTGTGTCGCTTACGCTGCCGGCCTTGCTTGCGTGCCGTTGGTGAAGTCGATTTTTATTGGGAAATGCATCAAGCGGGACGGACTGCCATGGAACTGAGCGTAGAACGCGTCGATGTTTGGGCGGCTACTCTATCAGAAGATACTTCCCGAATGGGCGAGCCTGCCTTTCCATGTCATTGGTAATTTCGGTGGCAATGACGTAAGCGGGCTGCTTCTAGCAAATTCCCCTTTGGCGCAGATGTGGCGAGAAGCAAGACGTCGATACTGATGGGCTCGTCATGTCTCTTCGAGTCCGGTCGTTTAGGTGCCGACAATCGCAACGATTGTTTGCACGATTCCGGATTGAAACTGGCGGGGAACATCCAGCCATTGGCAGACGCTCGCTATGGCAGAATCCTCTCATACGCATCCGCGACTAGAATTTCTAGTTGAACCACTCTCAAGCCAGGTCAAATTTCAACCGTGCAACGTCAGGTCGCGAGCGTTAGTTCGATCTCTGGGAAAACTGGTATGACAAATCCGCAAGAGAAGGCCGAATCCGACGAGGATTTGGCTCGGATGATAATCGGGCAAGGGCCCTGCACCTATCTATTGCTGCTCCTGCTTGGCTTGATCCTCCTGTTTCCCTACCTTGAGGAAGGCATATTCGCTCGCACACTGCTCGGCGTTCTGTTTTCAATCGTGCTGCTCGTGGGCGCTTTCGCCACCAGGCAGACTCGGCGGGGGTTCATCCTCAAACTGGGCTTGGCGTTGCTGGGGGTTGGCCTTCAATGGGCGGCATTGTGGACTGAGAGTATCGCGATTCTGGGCCTTGCCGGGATATCCTATGCTGCCTCTTTTGCAGTCGCGATTGGTGGAGTGCTCCGCTACATTCTCAAGCGCGGGCCAATTACGGCCGACAAGCTGCATGGTGCGCTTGCAGGCTACATCATGCTGGCCTTCCTTTGGGCCTTCATCTACGCCCTGATCGAGAGATCCAGCGCTGGCTCATTCGGTCCTGGCCGGCTTGATTTCACACAGCCTGGCACTTTCTTCAGACTGATCTATTTTAGCCTCACGACGCTCACGACAACCGGTTACGGTGATGTTATCCCATTGACCAACCAAGCCCGCTCATTTGTGATGATCGAAGAGTTTGCAGGCGTGTTTTACGTTGGCGTCCTGATCGCGCGGCTTGCCGGTCTCTATCCGTCGACTCTGACCAAGTGACTCTCGATCTACCTGAACCACCATCAGGCATTGGTGATTGGTGTCTGCGCGCTGTCCGCATTGGGCGCAGCGGGGCTGAACTCCCGCCCCCTTCGAGGTGCCGTTTTTAGATCGCGTTAGTGCGGCAAGAAGAAAGTGAGAGCAAGGGCGAAATAAACGACGAGGAGTCGCGTGCCTTTAAGCAAATCGGAGCGTCCATCGCTCGCCAACTGAGCCGTAACCAGCAAGGACAGAACCACGATCAGAAGAAGGTGCGCCGACTGTCTGGACCTGTCTCGCGGTTACGGCGCCGCGATGGCTAAAGCGCTGCCCCCTGATCAGCTCGATCACTCGCTCGCCAAGATTGCCACGCAGATGCCCGTTGTAGCGACAAAGCTGCCGCTCAGGCGGGGTGGGCGCGTATGACTGGAAAGGGTCGGCCAGAGCCGGTCGTCGTCGGGCTCAGGCCGGCCATCTACGGCCATTCGCCCGCGCTTTCACACGGACATTCGAACGTCGGCTCCACTACCGGACACCGGACGTTCGTGCGCGGATCATATCGGTCGCGTCGTGGCGCCGACGAGCATCGCGGGTCGCGTGCTCGCTCAGGCAATGGCGGGCGAGGCCGCCCTTCGAGCTGTTCGCGAAGCCAAGGCATGCGCGCTTTCCTGGCGGCCGGTCATTTCGCGTCCCGGCGTTCGATCTCGGCATGCTGGATCAGCAGATTCGCGAACTGTTCTGAAACGAAGCGCGACGACCAGCACGTTTCCCTTTGCACCAGAAGCGACAACAGACCTCGCTTCCTGACCGTCCGGACCGGCCGTTGAGGCCGCCCGGGCGGGTGATGCGTCACGCCACTGTCATCGTCTGCGATCCCTGCTTTTCCTAAGTATGCCTGTCGACTGGATATGCGTATTCCCGCACGGAGTTTCCCCTTTCGAGCGAACACCATGTGGTTTCTGGCGTGGTTCCGGGCGGGTGCGCCGCTGGACGCCTGCCCCCGCACGATTGTTTCATA
>NZ_JARESS010000093.1:0-16570 GCF_046027915.1 Paraburkholderia sp. RL17-347-BIC-D | reverse complement strand
GGGTCATCAAAAATTTTTTTTTGGGGGGGGGGCCCGCCCCCCCCCCCCCCCCCCCCCACCCTTCCCTCCATCTCGGCGACCTGGTTACCCACGACCTCCGCGTCAGGCGCGACGGTGCAAATCGAATGGAACCTCGTTGATGGGCGCACGGTATTTCTGCCAACAGGCCTCAAGCGGCAGCACGAGATGCCCCCTTTCTCACCCACCGAGCCCAATGGCCGAGCTCGCTCCAGACCAGACGCACCGTTTCCTGCGGCAGCCCCTGCTCGAAGACGGCACGAAGAATGACGTCGACGTGCCGCTGTGCGAGGTTCTCCGCCCGGCCCAGCTTGAATCCGCGTTTATACAGAATATCCACCAAACGCGGCAGAACGTTGTGATGCACCTTATAGCTGTAGCTATCATGGTCGCCGTCAAAAAACAGCCCAATCAGCAGGCGCAGTTGTCGTTTCAGATCACTACCCATTGGCCCTCCCGGCGCTGCAAAGAAACCACGGGCGCTAACCAGCGCCCGCGATCTCGGTTAGCAATTCAGTCCACTTCACACTTTCGGAGCCTGCAGGGGTACGGGGCTCCCCGGCGTGGCCTAACGCCCCTTCCCGCCCACCGCCTTCACGCAGCGCGGAATTGACCCGAAATAGCCCTGCAGCGAGCGCCAATGTTCCAGCCGGGCGCACTGACGCACGTGCTCAAGCATGTCATACAGCGCACGGCACTCCTCAACGTCATCTGCAGTTACCTTGTCGAGACGCGCGCGGATCAGGTCCCAACCCGAGTAGCTCGTCGACCGCTGAGGCAGCGAGGGGGCAATCGGCACTTCGACTGCATCATCCATCTTCTTTTCCATTCCGTTCTCCTGGTTTGTCTTCCCGCCTCGAATCGAAGGCGGTCAGGTCGCCCCAATCGGCGACCCACGGTGGCAAAGCCAACCGCACCCATCAATTAGGAATGCGATTTAATGTGTAGCGATCTCCTGCACGCGGCCATAAGGGGCGCTGCAGGTTCCGCGCTTCGCCACTTCGAGGCGCGGGCAGGGCTAGCTACGAAACCCGTTGTAATGCAAATGGTGAATAAACCAGACACCAGCCAAGACTGGTATCAGGTGTCACTGCCTGACGAGTTCATGCGCTCGGCGTACAGTGGACACGCGAGCCTAGGCCGAAGCCAGTGCGCAGAGCTGAGACCCGGAGCTTGAGATTGATTGCCGCTGCTTCGCAGCCGACGGCACACGAAGCAGGGGGAGACTTTCTGGGAGAGTCGCGAATGAAACCCGAACAGAATTGACGACTTGAACGTCAAAATCTGCAGGCGGATCCCTACCGCATTTGGAACAGCATGCCGCACGCAGGGCGGCGTGATTCGAAAGCTATCACAGCTCCTGATCGGAGCGCAAGCGCTTTCGCTGCGACAGCGTAGGTCGTTGCCTTCTGAACCTGCTCCTTGTCACCAACGATCGCCGAGGCAACCCCTAGGACCTTGGTATGGATACTCTTGCGGCTCTATGACCCGCGTCTTTGCGGTCGAGCCATCAAGCAACGTGTCGTATGGCGGGACGCTTTGCAACCAGTGCAGGAGCGTCAGCGAATGCGCACACAGCCGAGCCCACGGGTTCACCAGAATTGCCGTCTATGCATCGACCGTTGCGTGTGTCGCGGATATTCGCATCGTTTCCGCACTTCATAGCGGGACGCCTTACTTCAATATATCCGACAGCAGCTCACCAGGAGCGTTCAAAGCCCTTCTGCCTGTGTCACACAGATGTCCCATACGTCAGCGTGAAAGTCCCCCCATTGCAGCAGCAAGCTCTAGCTCTCCTCTTACCTGATCGACTCCGATCCGCCCTGCTGCACTGAATTACTTACGGTCCGAAAGTGGCCCGCTCTGGGGTGGTGGCGCGCTTATGAGACGTATTGGTGCCATGTGCCCTAACTTGCATCTCAGGAATTCCGTGTGATTCTGGACTTGCCCTCACACAGCATCAACGTGCGAGGCCAGCGGTCGGACGGCTTCCGTCTCCCAAACCGGACTACTCCGGTAAACCAACTTATTCAAGGATCCCCATGGGCAATCCGCAAAAGAATCTCTGGCAGGTATTCGTTGAGGAATGCAGACAGTGCTTTATTGAATACTTCTCGCCATTCACCCTCCTCACGCGGTGGTTACGACGCCGCACGCGCAAGTGACATGTCAACGGCACAAGCAAGGAGATACCAGTTGGATACCACACGCTTTACCGCGGCCAACGGCCGCGAGGTCATCAAGGTTGTGACCGACTCGGGCGTCACCGGGTATATCGACGCAAGCATCCCGCCCGAAGCGATTGAAGCCTGGTACCGGCGACTGAGTGCCGACCTCAGGCGCCCTATCGCGCACTCGCGACGCATGCTGCGGCAGAACCGGCGTCGCACAACCAGGCCGACGCGCAAATGTACGCGCCGTCGGCATTCGGCACCTCGTCAGTGGCTACCCAGACGAGGTCGCCCACTCATTGTGCTTCGCTAGTCCGCATCAACTTGCTTTCCCTCTGGTCCATGGGAACCTGGATCTGTTGCCGCACGACGAGCCGTCGCGACGGGACCGACAGATCCAGTTCATTACCTACACGGAGCTTCACATGCAAAACCATCAGCAGCAACCGTCACTGTTTTCCTTCATCCACCCGGACCACGCGTGCCTCCCCCGTCCAGTCCGGGCGTTCTGCAACACCCTTGCGACACTGATGTTCTTCGCACCGGTTTTCATGTCCTGTACTTCGTGTCTTGGAATCCTGCTTGGCCTAGGTGGACTTCAGGATGCCTGTCCGGCGCTGGCACACGGGTTTGCCCTTGGGGTCATCGACATGATCAAGGGCTGCTCAATCGGATTCACGGCCCTTCTCCTCACCGCCGTTTTCTTCGAACGCGCGCAGTTCGCGCAGTTCATCCGCGACGACCTGTACAGCATGATCGAGGACGAGATCATGCCCATGTATCGCTAGGCGTTCCGGGTTTTCTTCCACGCCCAAATTCAGTCTCGTCCCTGTAACCCACCTGCTTGTACGGAGAGTCATCCATGAAGGATGCCATCGTATTCACGGCCCGTCTGTTCCCTTCGATTCTGACTGGCACCCTCATGGGTGCCGGCCTTGGATCGGTTCTTCACCTCCATGACGGGCACCTGCTGCTTGCGATGCTGGCCTGCACGGGCCTGACGCTCGCGCTTCACCACTTTGTCCGCGCCGCCCGCTGGCTGATGGTGTCCGGGACCTTCGCCATACTTATGCTTGCGATTGGTCAGTATTCCGGGCTGAGCGCCGGCCTGCTCGGAGTCGGACTCGTACTGTGGATGGCATTGCGTGCCGTGCGAGGGTACAGCAAGACCGGCCAACCCACCCAGCGGCCCGCACAACAGCCGGTCCCACGCTCCAGGGCACAGGATGCACCAGGTCAGCCGGCGCCCCAGCGGGCGTACGCCCTGGACGACCGCATACTGCGCGCCCGGTTCGCCTTTGACGCCATCACCGGCATGGCTGACACAAAGAACCGGCTACTCAACGCGGCGCGCGACATCCTGGCCAACCCCGCTCAGGCAAGAAACGGCATCCTGCTGTCCGGCGAGCCCGGCAATGGAAAAACCATGTTTGCCGAAGCACTCGCCGGAGAGTTGCGGATCCCCTTCTTCTCAATTGCCTATCAGGACATCGCCTCCAAGTGGGTCAATGAAACACCTGAGCGCCTGAAGGCGACTTTTGCGCAGGCCACCCGGCTCGGTCAGGCTGTTTTCCTGGTTGATGAGGTGGACGGATTCATCAAGGCGAGGCACGACTCCCACCACATGGATCGCGATCTGACGAACACGATGCTCACCGAGATCGTCCGCCTGCGCGGCACCCGAATTATCCTGGTCGCCGCCACCAACGATCTCGACTGGCTCGATAGGGCCGCGGTGCGCGAGGGTCGCTTCGACTTCAAGATCGAGGTGCCACCGCCAGACACGACAGCACGTGAAGCGCTGCTTTTCCGTACCGTCTTCCATGCGCTCGGACCGAAGGCGCTCAGCATGCCTGTGCTCAGGAGTCTCGCGGCCCGCTGGGAAGGGTTCAGCGCTTCGCGTCTGATGGCCGTGGGACCTCAACTTGCCGACATGCGGCGCGAAGGCCTTTTCGGGACCGAACCCGTTTCGTTCGATATTGCCATGCAGGCCATGCGTCGCATCCAGGGGTCGAAGGGGCACCTGCCGGAGAGGGTCAAGACGGTAGACGAAATCATCATGCCCGAGGGCTCGAGTGAAGAACTTAAACGGCTTGCGCTGCGCCTGCGCCATGTTCACCGCATGGAACAGCTCGGCGGCGCGCTTCCCCGCGGCGTACTGTTCTATGGCCCACCGGGCACCGGCAAGACGCAGGCCGCAATGGCCATCGCAAAGTCCAGCGGATGGGCGGTTCTCAAGACAACCGGCGCCGAGCTTCTCGCCAGCCATTCCGCGTGGAGCCAGCTATACCGGCAGGCGAAGGACCTGCGGCCTTGCATCGTATTCGTCGACGAGGCGGATGATGTCTTCCGGAATAGACGGATGTCGGCGGCTGTATCCGTCACGAACCGCATTCTTGCCTCGATCGACGGTGCCGATGGCCGCGTGCCTGACGTACTTGTGATTGCGGCTACCAATCATCCGGAGGCACTGGATCCGGCGGTGCTGCGTGGCGGCCGCCTCGAGCAGAAGATCCGCTTTGACGTGCCGTCACGCGAGTCGCTCGCGGCTTATATCCGATCCCGGCTGAAGCTCAAGGCGGGAGGCACCTTTGCAATTTCGCGGCACACCGTGGAATGCGTAATCACCGCGCTTGAGGGGTGCTCGATCGCCGACACGGACGCCGCATTGCAGCGGCTCATCGACGAGGCCGCGGCACGCCATATCGAATCGGGAGCCTCCACTATTACGACCGCCGATGTGCGCGCAGCGCTTTCAACACTGGATATTTCCGTCGGTTGAGCCGTCGGAGGCACATTCGCGATGGGACCGTGAGCTTTTACAGCCTAGCCTCAGCTCATATGGCGGATATGCAGCTGCAGAGCGCCGACACTGGACAGTCTCATACTCAGTCCCGGGTTACGTTCGCTTACTCGAAACACTTGCAGCAGGTCAGTCGTGGATTTCAAAAAATGCTGCAGAGGATGCTGCGCGACACCTGGCCCAACCAGGCTCTCCCCAACAGCATTATTCCTCGCGCAATAGACTCCTCCAGGACAAGTCAAACCGATCGAACAGGCGCGCGACCTACTTAGCACGTGATTCAGCAGAGATGAAGTAGGCTAGGTAACGGCAATGCGGTTGACCAGGTTTGCTACCCGATGAAGACGGGTAAGATGCCGTAGCCTGAGATGATCGCACACCGACAAATCGGCTCTGGCGTTCGGACACCAGAGCGCGTACGCGTATGTGTCGATGCGCTCGCGTACCGATCAGAAGGATTGACGGGTAAGCGTCTCCATGCCCGTAGCCATTCGTATCGGCATTGCGTTTTGGCTGTGATAAGTTGGGGGCTTACAGGCTAGCCAGGCCAAAAGCCCGTCGGCCGAGCCCTCCGCTCCTTCAATTGCGATGACGGGTAACGACTGCCTGACCCTGCAGCCGCAGTGCCTGCGATCGAACGTGACGGCCAACAGTGGGAAGTGCGCCTCGCCACGGTCCCACAAACATGGCAGGGTGAGTTGCGAGAACTGATGCGGGATCGACAAATGACGCAACGCAAACGAACGGCGCTGCCGCCGGTAGAGACATCGGAGCAACTCAGGGCGCGCCTGCGAGCCTTTGCACTCGCAACGCGTGAAGACGCGATGAAGCCGCGCAAGGCCCCCTTTCCCGAGCACGTCACAGTTCTGGCCGGGCCGCTGAGGCGCGTGCACGCCCGACCCAGCGTGTCTGGCGATGATCAAGCCGGAGAACCCGACACTGGTTGAACGTCGATTACCCCGTCGTCAGGCCCTGCTCGGCTGAGCGATCGCCCGTAACGACAAAGGCCATAGCGAGCAATCGCCCTCTTGCAAAAGACTGACATCAGGGCCACGGGCTAATGTCGCCCGCGCCGCCGACCGATGTCTCAGTTACGGATCGGCAACTTCTGCGGGCGGATTCAACCGGTGGATGCAACACACTTAAGACTGCGCAAGCAGTGGGAGTGTTGCAGATGAAACAGCGACGCCGGATTTATTACAGCGAGAAGCAGAAAGCGCTGATGTGGGAACGTTGGCGGAAGGGAGAATCACTCCAGAGGACCGCCCAGCTTTTTGACCGGAACCACTCGTCGGTACAAGGGATTCTGGCTGAGACCGGCGGAATCCAGCCACCGCAAAGGCATCGATCGAGATTGGCGTAGACGCTGGCTGAGCGCGAGGAGATATCACGGGGGCTCGGGCTGTTGCTCGGCGTCTTCGAAGCTGGCTTCTTCCCCGGGATCATTCTGTATCTGATGTACTGGTATCCGAGCCAGCGCCGCGGGCGTGTCACGGGTCTGTTCCTCTTCGGCATGCCGGTTACGGGCGTACTGGGCGGCCCGCTGTCGGGCGCCATCATGAGCAGCATGGAAGGATTGGGCGGCATGCACGGCTGGCAATGGCTGTTCCTCGTCGAGGGGCTGCCGACTGTTCTGCTGGGATTCGTGCTGTATCGCTTACTTCCGGACGGTCCGGCCCGTGCGTCCTGGCTGAACAGCGCTGAGAAGACGCTGGTGCAGAAAGTGCTGGACGCCGACCACCGTGGTGAGACGAAGGCCGGACATCATGGACGCCTCGCCGCGGCGCTGGCGGACCCGAAGACGTACGTGCTTGCGTTCATCTACTTCTGCTGCGCCTGCGCCGTGTACACGCTGACTTTCTGGCTGCCGACCATGATCAAAGGTCTTGGCATCGCTCCGATCGCGACGATTGGCTGGTACACGGCAGTGCCCTATATCTTCGGCGCGCTGGGCGTGCTCGTCATCAGCCGCAGTTCGGACCGCTTCAAGGAGCGTCGCTGGCATGTGGGCGGAACGTTGGCACTCGGTGCAATTGCACTGGCGTCGACTTCGTATCTCGGCACTGCTGTTGTTCCCGTCATGGTCATGCTCTGCGCTGCATCGTTTTTTATCTTTGGCGGTGGCTCGCTGTTCTGGTCGATTCCGCCGACGTATCTGGACCGTAATGCTGCCGCAGCGGGCATCGCGGTGATCAGTTCACTGGCATCCTCGGCGGGTTTGTCAGCCCAACGCTGATCGGCATGATCAAGGGCGCGACAGGCAGCATTCAAATGGGGCTTCTGGCGTTGACGGCACTCGTCATCTGCGGCGGACTCACGATTCTTCTCGGCCTGCCCAAAAGCGCGCTTCGAGTCGGCCCAGGCGAAAGCGCCAGCGCGCACTAACGAACATTCAGTACATTTCTTTCTGGAGAGCATCAACATGAGCAAGCCCAAAGTCATCGTGACCGTTGCCCCGACGGGCGGCATGGCCAGCAAGAAAATGAATCCGGCCCTGCCGACGCAACCGCAGGAGATTGCAGACGACACGTATCGCTGCTACAACGCAGGCGCCAGTGTGGTTGCCGTGCATGCACGACGTCCCGACGACGAGGCCACCTGCGATCCGGCGATCTACAGCCAGATCAACCGCCTGATCCGAGACAAGTGCGACATCATTCTCAACAACTCAACGGGCGGCGGCATCAATGGCGACATGGTTCGCGAACTCGACAACGGCCTGTGGGAAATCCAGTGGGAAGAGCGTCTGAGGGGCATGCAGGGTGATGGCGTCGAGATGTGCACGCTCGACGCGCAGACGGTGATCGCGAGTTTCGGCGGCAAGGAAATCCTGGTGGCAACGCCGCCTTCGCGAATCCGGCAGATCGCGGAGATGATGAAAGCGCGCGGCATCAAGCCCGAATGGGAAGTGTTCGGCCTTGCCGACATCGTTCAGGACGTTCAGCGCGCAATCAATGAGGGCCTCGACGACGCGCCGCACTTTATCAATATCGTCATCGGCGCCAATGCGTTCCAGGGCGCGCTGCCCTACACGCCGCGGCTGTTGCAGACGATGGTCGACCACCTGCCCCGCAACACCGTTTTCAACGTAAGCGCCATCGGCGCAGCGCAGTTGCCTGCCGCGATGAACTCGCTGTTGCTTGGCGGGCACGTGCGCGTCGGACTCGAAGACAACCTGTACTACAGGCATGGAGAACTCGCGACCAACGTCCAGTTGGTCGAGCGGCTGGTTCGCCTCGTGCGCGAAATGGGTTACGAGCCGGCGACGCCGTCCGAGGCGCGCGAAATCATCGGTCTGCAGCCGCTGCGCGAGACGATCCAAGCTGTCGGCATGGAGGCTTAGGCAATGACGAAGCGACCCACCACCATCGCGATTGTCGGCACGGGTGTGATCGGCGCCGGCTGGGCGACGCACTTCCTAGCTCATGGCTTCGCCGTCACGGCAACGGACCCCGGCGAAGGAGCCGAATCGCGCCTGCGCAACTGGGTCGACGATAACTGGCCGGCGGTCGAGCGACTGGGACTGGCGGAGGGCGCCTCTCGCGACAATCTGACGTTCACGACGGACCTGGGCGCGGCGGTGAGCGATGCCGGTTTCATTCAGGAAAGCAGCCCCGAACGTCTGGACGTCAAGCAGGCATTGATCGCGAAGATCGAATCGGCGGCGAAGGCGGAGACCATCATCGCTTCGTCGTCTTCGGGTCTTTCGATCAGCGAGATTCAGGCTGGCGCGGAACACCCGGAACGGATCGTGTTGGGACATCCATTCAACCCGTCCCACATCATTCCGTTGGTGGAGGTCTGCGGGGGTAGCCTCACATCGCCTGACAACATCGCGAAGACGATGGCGTTCTATGCGTCGACGGGCAAGAAGGTCATCAGGATCAACAAGGAGATCAAAGGTCATATCGCCAACCGGCTTCAGGCCGGGATATGGCAGGAGGCGATTAGTCTAGTGGAGCGCGGGATCGCTTCCGTGGAAGACATCGAAGCGGCGATTTCCCATGGTCCTGGCCTTCGCTGGGCGCTGCTCGGTCCGTTTCTCAATCTCCACGCTTCTGGTGGCGCTGGTGGGATTACGCATGTGCTGCAGCATCTGGGTGCGGCACAGCGCGAGTGGGCCAGAGACCTGGGTAAGTATCCCAAGACGGACGATTACGTCGAGTTAATTGCCGCAGGCGTTAGTGCGAAACTGGAGTCGTATGATTTTCCGGAAATGCTTCGACAGCGCGATGAACTGCTGATTCAGTTGGTGGAGGCCAAGCGAAATCGTGCTGAGCTTCCTTAAGGGCAATCTTGTTCTCCGCTTCGGTAGCCGGTGACAGGATTTCGCGCGAGCGCTTTCGCATCCGGCAACATCCCGGTATCTCTCGCCACAACCCTACCGCTTGTCGGCAACGACGTTTCCCCTGCGTTCCTGGAAAGCCGGCAAACAACAGCCATAGTAGAGCGATAAAAGGCGGACCGCGACACAGAGAAAAGTCGCAAACCAGAGCGTCCACCGCTTGTCCATCCCATATGGGAAAAGCCCGCGAAGCTTTGTTGTCTCCGAACGATCGTAATTGCGCGTTCGGTCGCGGCTTGAGTTGTCGTTCGCAATTGATGGCAAGCGAACGTCAAGAATGCAGCTCGCAGCCGCCTCTCGATGGCGGATCACCGAACGTCGGGTATGTCCGAAGTCCGTTCCTACACCGGGACGGCATGCAGGGACGTTCTCGTGAGTACCCTTATCGCGGCGGCGTCGGGCGCCCGCCATGCATGCCTCAGTCAGCGTGCCACCACGCGTATCAGCCCTGCCGCCGGACCCGGCTTCGCCAGCTCATCTGCCTGATCATCGGCGACGCGCCACTTCGGAAACGTCCCTGAGCCGTCGACTTTCCATGGCTTACCCATTTCGTCGACATACATCGCGTTCGAGTTTCGGCCGGCCGCCGACGCGCGCCGCAGTGCGCCCGGCGCGGCGCGTTCGAATGACCGGCTCCCCTGTTCATTGAACACTGTCGCAAGCGGCCGCCGCGCCTGGCCCGACCGGCTGAGCGGCGTGGCAAGCGGTCCCGCGGGCGCGCGCAGCACCGCGTCGGCGGGCTCTCGGCCAGCGAGGATCGCGCCGAGCAGCGCGGACGGACCGCTCGAAGCCGATGCTTCATTGGTCGTATCGCCGGTGCGCTTGGCTGTCGGCGCGCTCGGTGAATCGAGTGCGAGCGGTTCGCTCGCGACGTCGATCTGCACGACAAGGATGACATGCCAGTCGTCCGGCGTGTTGTTGTAGCGTGGCGCGAGCGAGACGAGACGCAGCCGCGCGATGTCGAAACCCGCGTCGCGCAGCAGGAGGTATTTGGCGACGGCGAAATCCTTGCACACGCCGCTTTCGGCGAAGAACCGCGCCGGCGCGTAGTAGCTGCCGTCGGTTCCGTCGCGGTAGCGAACCTGGTTGACGAGCGCGTCGGCGAGCAGCACGGCTGACGCATCGCCGGCCTTGACACGCTCTGCCCGCACTTGCGCAACGAGGCTGGTCCAGCCGGCGGGTTCGCGCGTCAGGTGGGTGCGCAGCGCTTCGCGCAGGCGCTGCACGCGGCCGATCGCGTCAGACGATGGTTCGAGCTTCGTGTCGGCAAGCGGCAGCAGGAACATCAGGTCGCCGACTTGCGCGAGCTCCGGGCGGATCTTGTGGTTGGCTTCCCACCACGTCCCGGTGCGCAGGCGCTCGATACCAGCTTTCAGTGTGTGAGGCGTGGCCGAATCGCTGGGACCCGCGTCGCGCGTGCCGGATGCATAGCGTTGCGATGCGGCCGGCAGGTTCGCGGCGCCCACGACGGCGGGCAAAAGCATCGCGGCCGCGAACGAGCACTGGAGAAAGCAGAGGAGCGGTCGAGCGCGCGGCATATGTAAACTCCCGGAAGCCACACCGGGCGCCGATGCGCCTGGTGTTTCGAAGCCTCCCGATGCCGTTTTACGCTATGCGCGCAAGGCAACGCTGGCTTGAAACCAACATTGCATGCGACGTGCCAATCCGTCGTGTCGCTCTACGCCATTGATTAAACAAGAAATTGTCTTTGCGGGCAGCGTGCTGAAAACGCCTCGTGACGCCCGCCGCCCAACAGACACGCGATACCTGTTAGCGTCATCCGCACACTTTGCCCTGAGCGAAGTTGGGTTCCACGCGCGGCCGAAGCAACAGCATCTGCGTTGGGATCGACAGCAACAGATTCGCCTGCTTTCTCGACCAAACGTTCAGCGCCGCGGTCGAACCGCGAATGTCGGGAATGCGAGCCAAAGTCGCATACTGAGCTGTGACTTGGCATGCCCGCAAAGGCCGAAACTTACCTGTAGGTCACGGGCAGGAGTCTGTTTCTGACCAGCCGTCCGGGTGAAGGGGTGAAGGCGATCGTTGGATGCTGAACGGCAACACCTGGCCGGGCCGGGTACGAACCTCGGTCAAATCCGTCCAGAGCAGGCGTCAAGGTCAGGTACCACGATCGAACTCCCGTCATCCCTGGGGGAGATTGCCATGAAGACCGAACAGTCCCGTGAGGCATGGAACAAAGGCAAGCTGGTCGGGCAGAAGCCGCCGCTAAAGCCGAAAGACGTCTGGGCCATCCGGATCTACCTTCAGAACGCTCACGCTGTCCGCGATCTCGCCCTGTTCAACCTTGCAATCGACAGCAAACTGCGTGGTTGTGATCTTGTGAGTCTGCGAGTCCGTGACGTTACGCACGGCAATCAGGTTCTGGCGAGGGCGCAAGTCATTCAGCGAAAGACACAACGCCCTGTCCAATTTGAACTGACCGAGTCGACCCGGAAGGCGGTCGGCGCGTGGCTTGAAAAGCTGCCCTCAGGTCGGAGCAGTACCTCTTTCCGAGCCGACTATTGGCGTCCCCGCACCTTTCAACCCGGCAATATGCCAGGATGATACGTCGATGGGCGGATGCCGCAGGGTTGGATCCGACAGCGTACGGCACTCATTCGATGCGCCGTACAAAGGCAACCTTGATTTACAAGCGCACAAAGAATCTCAGGGCGGTGCAGTTGCTGCTCGGCCATAGCAAGATTGAAAGCACAATCAGGTACCTGGGCATCGAAGTCGACGACGCGCTTGAGATTTCGGAGCAGACTGAAATCTAGTGTAGCTGGGTCTGGCCGCGCGAAGCGATGCTACATCCCGGTTCGTGCGGCCAATCTCCAGCGCGGCGCTCTGGAGGCAAAACCGGCGGACTTGTGCCGGTGTGGTCGTCGCCGCAGGACGATCATCGTAGCGGCCGCTTCGGTGCGGAACCCTGCCGGACAGCCTATGCGTTCGACTCGGCCTTTGCTGACGGTCGCCGATAAAAAAACCTGCGGCAACTCGAGAATCGCTTTGCTGACATTCGTGCCTCCGCACTGTCGAATGTCAGCTTCCGTTTTTTGCGAGTGAGTCATGTCGACCCTGAGCGGTCGATTAAATCGCTACAAAGCGGTCATTCGATCATGTCTCTGGTTAAGACTAACCCGCACATACACATGGCATTTCATGATCCTTGCAGCGTTGCGATCTACACAGTCGGTCTCGATTCGGGCACCGTGCGTGATTCGAATGCATGGGGATATTCGTGACGAAACCAATCTTTCACCTGATCGTGGTTGAGCGCAAAGAATTCGCGCGATCGCGGTATCAGGACAAAACCAAAAGCGAGCAGACAAGTGGCGAGGCCGAAGCATGTATAGACCTTGCCCACCGCCCAATGCGTGAGCGCCGCGCCTGCGATCATCGGTCCAAGAATGCCCGCAATCTGTGTGGTCATCATGCTGGCAGCGAGAATGCGCACGCGGAAATTCTGCGGGATAGCCAATGAGCGGTGAGTCGCGCCAACGAGTCCCATCGATGCATTGGCGAAACCCACACATGTGAAGGCTAATACGAGAACGATGGGTGAATGGGCCCAGCCCGAAGCAGCAAGAGCCAGGCCTTCGCACATAGCGGCCCCCACCCGGACGTTGAATCGGCCGAAACGACTGACTAGTGCATCAGAACCACGAAAGCTTCCGAGTAGTAAACCTATGGATAAGGCCGCTTCGCAAACACCTAGCCAGAGACCCGACAGCCCAAGTGATTGCACTTTGAGCGGGATCAGCATGCCGACTGCGGGGCCTTGGAATATCCAGACGAGGAAGTTTACAAGTGTCCAGCCGCGCTCCAACGGGACGATCCATTTAGCGTGCAGTCCGGCGCGCAGGTCTTTCCACCAACGGGCTAAACTGCGATGGTGTTCGCGATGCTGAGATTGGGACGGAAGCTGCAAAGTCACGTAAGCAGCGACGCCGAGCAGTATGCCGTTCATCCAAAATGTTGCAGCGATACCGCCCAAGGCCAGTGTCGCGCCAGCCAATGCTGGACCAAAGGCACGACCAGCCGCTTGCGTCGATTTACGAAGACGAAGCGCTGCCGCCAAACGACTCGCCGGAAGAAGTTCGGCCGAAATGGTGGAACTGGCCGGATCGATGAAAGCTTTCGCTATAACAGTGACCACGCCTATGCAGATGATGAGCATAAGTCGGTAGTCGGACAGCGAGGCGAGCGTAGCGAGGGTAAAGGCGACGACCATCAGGGTGCATAGACCCCATGCAATCTGCGGTCTCTTTGCGTAGCGATCCCCTAGTGGCGAAAGCAGTGGCATTGCAAAAATCGTGGTGATGGCAATGCTTACGCTGTAGATCGCCAAGTCATGCGCGCCACCCCGGTGAACGATCCACCAAGGGAGCGTGATATAGCCAACCATTTCTGCCAAGATCCTCATCAGATCGCTGAGAAGCAGACTGGCAAGAGGGACGCCGATTGAGTTTATGCGAGCTTTGATTTCCCGAAACACCGTCTTCCCCCTGTTGAGTTCGATGATGCTACCTCAACGTTTTTCTCGCCGTTTAGATGCACGTCTCCAGAGGCCGACGTTTCATTAGTGGACGCCATACATGGCCGATTCGCGACTGGCGCGGGCCACGCCTGCCACCCCGAACTGCCAGTTGGCACGTGAACGCTGATCCACTTCGCAGACCAGCTAAAAGCGCTGCTCGGGTTGGGCTTTAACGCGTTTGCCTGTGCTGGAAACGCGAACAGCTCAACCTTTTCCGCACCTCGCCGATATACCGCTCGAACAGCGTCGAGTTGGACAGACGCGACACTTGCTGGAGCGGCGAGCGGCGCCCGGCACGCATCGAAGACGACCCTTCACGATCGAAGAATCTTCCAGCCCATAGCGCGCATGCCGGCACGACAGGGAAGGCAACCACAGGAACCATCAGTCGGTCCCCATGTGAAGCCCATCAGGTTGTCAACGCCGCGAGCATGGGCCAAATCGCAATCCCCCGATTCAGGTGCCTCAGGAGGGCACGCTTCACTATCATGAAACGAATCTATGCCACGTTCCTCACCGCCCTTCTGATCGCCACGCTTGCGCCAGAGTGCCATGGACAGTACACCACCGACTGGGTGGCGAACACATATGGGACCAACGCTACCCGCGTGGGTAGCGTCGCGCGCTCCATGTGGATAGCGCCCGAGGGCGTAATCTACACGGCTTCCATGTGGGACGAAAACGAAGGTGGCGTCGCGATATACCAGAACGGCCAAAGCCTGGGATCCATAGGAGGTCACGGCGAGTTTCAGGGCAGCGCCATTACGGGTAACGCAACTTCGATCTTCGCCGCTCTGCAATTTAATGCCAGTTACGGCAGCGGCACGGTCGGGCGGTACAACCGAACCACTCAAACTCGCGACTTTCTCATCTCGGTCAGCGCGACAACGACTGAGCAGCGGGCTGATGTAATCACGGGACTCGCGACGTCGGGCTCGCTCCTTTATGCGAGCGACTCGCCTGGAAATCGCATCCGCGTCTACACCACCGACGGCGTCTGGCGGCAGGATATCGCCGTCTCAAGCCCTGGCGCGCTCGCGGTGGACAGCGCAGGAAACATCTGGGTTGCGCAGAAGAGCGCGGGCGCGATCCTCGAATTCAATCCGGCCGGCGTGCTCGTGAACACCATCCAGATGTCCGTCGCCTCTCGACCGTCCTCGCTGTATCTCGATTCGTCGACCGGGTTTCTCATGATCGGCGACGCGGGCCCCGACATGAATATCAAGATCTATAACACTTTGGTCATTCCATTTCTGATCAGTACATTTGGCATTCAGGGGGGGTATCTCGATACCACAACGGGAATCAAAGGCCAGGTTGGCGACAGGCGTTTTACCCGCGTCACAGGCATCGGCAAAGACGCCGCCGGCAACCTGTACGTGCTCAACAACCCGTGGGGCGGAAGCTGGGACCTCGGCCGCGACGGCGGCACCGACATTCACTCCTACGACAGTTCTGGCCACCTGCAATGGAAGCTTCAGTCTTTGAACTTCGAGGGGGTCGCCGCTCCGGACCCGGCTACCGACGGCGCGTACTTCTATGGAGGGACCAACATCTACACCGGCACCGCTGGGGGAACCTTCGTAGCGAACACGGTCGATCCAATCGACTACCCATCCGATCCACGCATCAACATCAACGATCGCACACGGGGTGAGCACTTCGGCCAACTTGCCACCATCGGCGCCAACCGGATCCTCGTGGACTCCAGCCAGAATCCCGATACCTTCTACTTCTTCCACTTCAATGCTGCGAATGGCTACATCGCAATACCGGACGCGACGCTTCCGGGTACGGCGTTCAATACGACCGCACCGGTCAGGGACGGATTCTGCCTCGACAGCAAGGGGGACGTCTGGGCCGGTTTGGACAAGACGAATGCCATCTGGCACTTTCCGCTGACCGGCTTCGATGCCAATGGTAAGCCGAGTTGGGGTGCAGGGACTGCAACGCCCATTCCGGGCACGATCACGCCATTGACGCGGATCATCTACCTGCCGGAAAGCGACACGATGATCCTGGCACAGGGAGTTGCCGGGGGCGCGGACTGGACGTCGATCGGAACGCGGATCGAGGTGTATCACGGCTGGCTCGCAGGCAACACGACCGTTCCCAATCCGGTAATCAACCTCACCAGCGCCAATCCCAAGTCGATCACGGCGGCCGGCAACTATCTCTTCGTCGGATACGTACACACTGTGCCCAACATCGATGCCTTCAATCTCACCACAGGCAGCCTGGACACCACGTTGATCAACAGCAACCCCAACACCGTGTACGTCGGCAATGACGTGGATTCGATGTACGGCCTTCGATCGTACCGTCGGTCGACCGGGGAGTACGTGATCACGAAGGACAACTACAACGGGGCCAGCGTCATCATCTATCGCTGGACACACTGAACGACAGTGCTCGTCGCGGCTACGCCCCGGCGAGCACCTCACGTCATGTCGACTTATTGACCTTGTTTCTTTCCACACGCAGCGCTCGGCCGGAAAATCCGGTGCGGCCTTCCGTACCGCTAGCCGCTTGCCAACGGTTGACTGTTGGCAATCCAGGTCGTACTCTCCAGCGTCCGGTTCTGGCCGACAGTACGCGTTCGGCGTGGTCGATCGTCAGCCTCCCTTCGGCAGAATTCGCCTAGGCGAATGGCAGCTTCGTGGAGCCGCATGTCGCCGGGTGCAATCGGCCAT
>NZ_JARESS010000092.1:0-17740 GCF_046027915.1 Paraburkholderia sp. RL17-347-BIC-D | reverse complement strand
TGTCTTCTCGGTGCTCGATCCGACCACGACCTATTCGTTGCCGCCGCGACAGATTGCCAACGGTGTCGTCGATGCGTTCGTTCATATCGTCGAGCAGTACCTGACCTACCCGGTGGACGCCAGGGTACAGGACCGTTTCGCCGAAGGCCTGCTGATCACGCTGACTGAAGTCGGCCCGCAAGCGCTCGCCGAGCCGCACAACTATGCGGTGCGAGCCAATCTGATGTGGACGGCAACGCTGGCTTTGAACGGTTTGATCGGCGCCGGCGTGCCGCAGGACTGGGCGACCCACATGCTCGGCCACGAGATCACGGCGCTGCACGGACTCGATCACGCACAGACGCTCGCCATCGTGCTGCCGGCCATGCTGAGCGTGCGCCGCGAGTCGAAACGCGGGAAGTTGCTGCAGTACGCCGAACGAGTCTGGAACATCACTGAAGGCAGCGAGGACGAACGTATCAGTGCGGCGATCACGGCGACGCGTGTGTTCTTCGAACGCATGTCGGTGGGAACCCGCTTGCGCGACTATCAGATCAGCGGCCAGTCGATCGGCACGCTGATCACGAAACTCGAAGAGCACGGGATGACGGCACTGGGCGAACGCGGCGACGTGACGCTCGACGTGAGCCGCAAGGTGTATCAGGTGGCCGTTTAATCCCGAACCGGAGAGAGTTCTGCAATGAAGTTCACTAAATTCCTGCTCGCGTGCGCCGCCTTCGCCTCAGTTTCCGGCGCGGCGCTTGCCGACGACGGCACGCTTGCGCCTCGCCAGGTGCCCGCGCGGACCATTCCGGTGCCGACGGAAGTCAGCCCCCAATTGCAAAGGCTCATCGGGGCGCCGCTGAACCCCGCCTGGAATGTCTTGTGGACGACGGGCGAGCAATGGAGAACGGCTGCCGACGCACAGGCCGCGAAGGTCATGCAAACGCTCCCGGCCATGCGCGAGCGTCTGGACGTGACGGTGCAGGCATCGACGATCAACGGCGTGAGGGTGCACATCGTGACGCCCAACCATATTCCGCCCGAACATCGCGACAAGGTGCTGATTCATATCCATGGCGGCTGCTACGAGCTTTACCCTGGAGAGTCGGGTACGGGAGAGGCCATCATCATGGCGGGTCTTGGACACTACAAGGTCATTTCGGTCGACTACCGCATGCCGCCCGAGGCTTATTTCCCCGCAGCGCTCGACGACGTCGAGAGTGTGTATAAGTCGGTGCTCCAGAGGAACGACCCAAAGAATGTGGGCGTTTTCGGGACCTCGGCCGGTGGCGCGCTCGTGCTAGAACTGATGCTGCGCGCGAGGCAGGAAGGGCTGAAAATGCCGGGTGCGATCGCACCTGGTACGCCGATGTCCGACCTGACGAAGACTGGTGACTCGTTCTCCACGAATGAAAAGGTGGACAACGTCCTGGTGTCACCCAATGGGTTCTGTCACGCCGCGGCAGTTGTCTACGCCCACGGTCATGATCTGAAGGACCCGCTGCTCTCACCCGTCTACGGAGATATGCATGGCTTTCCGCCAGCGATCCTGACCACAGGAACACGCGACTTGCTGCTCAGCAACACGGTCCGTGTACACCAGAAGCTTCAGCAGTCCGGCGTCGATGCACAACTCGAAGTTTTCGACGGAATGTCGCACGCTCAGTACCAGATGGATGATCGTGTGCCCGAGGACAAAGCGGCATTCGCAGAAATCACTCAATTTTTCGATACGCACCTCAGCCATTGATCTCCATTCGAGAGGCGCGCTTTTGCTACTCTCGAATGGGATCGCTTTCCTGGCGTCGTGGGACGGCTTCATTCCGGCGAGGAGGGTCACATTATCGACCTCCTGCTGCGCGCCCATCGGGACAAGGCCGCAGCCCGGCGATACTTCGAGAGATCGATCGCGTAGAATGGCGTCTCCGAGACGGCACCATCAACAGGAGTGATGCCGATTTCGCCGCGCTCGAAGCCATCGATGCCGAACGTGCAACACCCGTCAGGATCCGCCAATTCAGATATCTCAACAACTGGCTGAGCTGGACCATCGGGCGATCAAGCGTCGCATGCGACCCATGCTGGGATTCAAGACTTTCGCTGAGTCCGGATCCTGCTGGCCGCAACGAAGTCATGCACTTGATCGCCAAAAGATAGATGAAATGGGCTCACGGAACCCATCCGTCCGCCGCCTTTCAATTCTACGAACTGGTAAAATAAGCAGTACTTTGCATATCGGTCACTTCCTCCGCGAGCCTTACTGCGACAAAACCATCAGGTCTATGCCCGACGCAGGCATGCAGCAACTTGATCCAGAACGAACACGGTGATAAAAATCATCAGCAGGATCGTACCGACCCGATCGTACTGGAACATGTCGAAGCGGCCCTTGAGTTCCTGCCCGATGCCGCCCGCGCCGACCAGGCCGACCACGGTCGGCATCCGCACATTGCAATCGAGCACATACAGCGTGTAGGCGACGTACTGCGGCAGCACCTGAGGCAGCACCGCGAAGCGCAGCACCTTCAGCGGGCCCCGCGCCGATCGCCCGCAACGCGTCCTGCGGCTTGCCGTCCGCATTCTCGATGTCTTCCGCATAGAATTTGCCGAGAAAGCCGGCCGAGTGCAACGCGAGCGCAAGCACACCGGGGGTCGGGCCGAAGCCGTAGGCGAGTACCAGGAACAGTGCGCTGATGAGTTCGGGCATCGCGCGCATCATGCTGACGAGCGCCCGCGCGGCCACATACGACGGCCGGTGCAGCGTGTAGTTGCGGGCACTCAGGATCGCCAGCAACGTCGCCCAAAGCCCGATCTCGCGCGTCTCGAACATCTTGCCGATCACTTGCCACAGATACGTCGACGGGCAACGGATGGACCCGGCGACCCTGACGATGAAGACCACGAGCTACCGCGTGCAGACGCTGGTCGAGCCGTTTGGCCGGTTTTCCAGATGTGAGAACCACGGCAGTTGGTGGAGCGCCTGGGAGATTAGCCCCGTGGCCAGCGGGTCGTAGCAGAGCCCGAACTGACAGAGACGGAATGAAGTTTATTCAGACAGATTATTGATAGAAAATGAAATATCTTCATTCTGCTGACACATGCAATTTTTATTCTCTGTGCCGGTACCCGCTACTGCCAAGGCTTTAGCGCCGTGTTCGGACTAGACCAGATCATCGCGCAGATCGGTCAACTGTCCCTGCAGTCAGTTGTACTAATTGTCTATCAGCCCATGAGATCCCGCCAATGACCCAAGTCCTGTTGTATGGCCGTGCCGTAGCGGCCTGCATCGTTCTGAGCCTGTCGCTAACCGCCTGCGGCGGGTCTTCGACAAACACGCCAGGCGCCGCCAACGCCGCTTCCGGCGCTCAGCCGTCCTCCGCTCCGCCCAGCACCAAGCTGAGTTGCGCGCCCTGACGCCGCGAAGCACCGCCCCGCGCTCAACCCCTACGTAGCCAAGACCATGAAAAAATTCGATCGACGCAGTTTCCTTACCGGTGCCGCCAAGTCGGCAGGCGCCGCCCTCGCGCTGGGCATGCTGCCGCCCAGTATCGCCCGCGCACTTTCCGTTCAAGCTGCGGTAGACACCGGCACCATCAAGGACATCAAGCACATCGTCATCCTGATGCTGGAAAACCGTGGCTTCGATCATTACTTCGGCACGCTGAAGGGCGTACGCGGCTACGGCGACCGCTTGCCGATTCCACTCGAGAGCGGCAAGGACGTGTGGTACCAGCAGGACGCAAGCGGCAACGAGATTCCGCCGTATCACATGGATATGACCAAAGTTAAGGCACTGCAATCGCCCAGCACGCCGCACAGCTTCTCCGACATGCAGGCGGCCTGGAATCAGGGCAAGTCAGGCCATTGGCCGGCTTACAAGACGCCGTACACGATGGGCTATCTTGCCCGCAACGACATTCCGTTCCATTTCGCGCTGGCCGAAGCGTTCACGATCTGTGATAACCACTTCTGCTCGACCACGAGCGGCACGGACCCGAACCGCGTGGTTTTCTTCTCCGGCTCGGGCTTCGACCCGAAGCTGGCGAAGATGGGCATCAACAGCGACGACCGGACCTCGGAACCCAACAACGATCGTTGCTGGATCACCGGCACCATGCCGACGCCGGGCTATACGTATGCGGACAACGCACTCACCTGGCTTTCCCTGCCGTCGGTGCTCGAGAACGCCGGCGTGAGCTGGAAAATCTACCAGGACACCAACGACAACTGGACCGGCGCCATGCACGGCGGCCTGGCTTTCCAAGACTTCCGCACCGCCAAGCCCGGCGATCCGCTGTACGTGAAGGGCATGACGGACTACTCGATTGCGGACCTGAAAAACGATGTGATGAGCAACACGTTGCCCGAAGTGTCGTGGATCTTGTGCACGGCAGCCAACTCGGAACACTCCGGCAACAGCAATCCAGCGATCGGTGCGAACTTCACGGCCGAACTGCTCGACGCGGTCACCGCCAATCCAGACGTCTGGGCCCAGACCGCATTCTTCCTGACCTACGACGAGAACGAGGGCCTGTTCGACCATGTGGCGCCGCCAGCGCCACCGTCGTACAACCTGGACGGCACACTGGCAGGCAAGGCCACGTTACCGCTGGACGGCGAGTACTTCTCCGATCCGGCGAGAAAGTACCTGAACGCCAAGGACACCATCAGCGGCAACGTGCGGCCGTGGGGTCTCAGCGCGCGCGTGCCGATGTACGTCATCTCGCCGTGGAGCAAGGGCGGCTGGGTCAACTCGCAGGTTTTCGACCACACGTCGATGAGCCTGTTTCTCGAGAAGCGCTTCGGTATCACTGTCGACGCGGTCAGTCCGTGGCACCGCGCGGTCTGCGGCGACCTGACCTCGTGTTTCGACTTTGTTTCGCCGAACGATCCGGTCGTTCCCAAACTGCCGGATACGAGCAACTACCAGGCCGTGCTTGCCGCCCAGGCCTCCCTGCCCATCGCAGCGCCGCCGGCCACGCCGCAGCCGCTGTTCCAGGAGCCGGGCACGCGCTTTTCGCGCGCGCTGCCCTATGAACTGCATACCAGCGCACGGATCGAAGGTCCCGGTCTCGTCAAGCTGATGTTCAGCAATACAGGTAAGCAAGGAGCAGTGTTCCATGTGTACGACAAGAATCACCTGGACCGCATCCCGCGCCGATACACGGTCGAAGCCGGCAAGACGCTTGAGGACTACTGGGACGACACGCTAAAGACCGACCTCGGCAAATATGAACTCTGGGTCTACGGCCCGAACGGCTTCCTCCGTACCTTCGCGGGCAACGCAGTGGCCGCCAGTACCGGGACCTTCATGCCGGAAGTGCAGGTCTGCTACGACACGGACGCCGGTCAGGTCTACGTGAAGTTGCACAACACCGGTACCGCGCCCGGCACGGTGACGGTGCAGTCCAACGCCTACCGCACCGATGGCCCCTGGCAGATGAATGTTTCTGCCGGCGATGTCGGCATGCTGCACTGGGATCTCTCGGGCAGCGGCAACTGGTACGACCTCACGGTAACGGGCGACAACTTCGTGCGCCGCTTCTCGGGTCGTATCGAAACGGGCAAGCCGACTGTTAGCGATCCGGCTATGGCGCTTCACTTGAGCTAGACGGGCTCCGGCCGGCGGAGGCGGCATCCGGCTTCCGCCGGTCGGCTGGTCGTGGACATCGCAAACATCATTCGACTGGTCGTTAACACTGCGACGGGTTAATCGATTTTGCCTCGCCTTTTGATACTTACCGCTTTCATCACGCCCGGCAGTCACGCTATCCTTGCGGCTACCTTGTTGGGCACGGTTGCGATCGCGCACTGGGCGGCCCGAGCCGCGCCTCGCGCGGTGTGCCAGCGGCTCGACGGATTCTTTCACAGGAGCTTTGATGAAACCCGCAAAGAAGGGCGCGGCGAGTGCCAAGGCCGCGGCCGGGGCGCCGGCCCAGCCGAGTTCGGTGTCGGCGATCCTGTCGCGCATCGAGCAGCTTTATCCGACCTTCGGCGCCACCAGCCAGCGCATCGCAGACTTCGTCCGCCAGCACGCGCAGGAAGTGGTGCACATGTCGGTCAGCGAGGTCGCCGAGCGTGTGGGTGCGAGCGAAGGCAGCGTAGTGGGCCTCTGCAAGGCGATCGGCGCCACCGGCTTTCAGCAGCTCAAGATCGTGTTGGCGCAGGAAATCGTGCGCCCGGTGCAGTTGATCCATGAAGATCTCGAGCCCAGCGACAACACGGCGGCGGTAATTTCGAAGATCTTCAGCTCGAACGTGCAGACCCTGAATGAAACGCAGTCTACGCTTGACGTGGACGAGCTCGAGCGGGCGGTCGAGGTGATCCGTAACGCCCGCCGCATTGAAATCTACGGGGTAGGCAGCGCGGCGTCGATCGCCGAAGATGCGCACTACCGCATGCTGCGTATCGGGCTGGACGTACGCGCGGTGATCGACCCGCACATCCAGGTCATCAGCGCGTCGCTTTGCGACCCCAGCGTGGCGACGCTCACCATCTCCCACTCGGGCAGCACGCACGAAACGGTGATGGCAACGCGCCTTGCCAAGGAAGCTGGCGCACGCACCATCTGCCTCACGAACTTCGGGCGTTCGCCGATTCAGGCCTTTGCCGATATCGTGCTGTTCACCATGGCGCGCGAGACCAGATTTCGCACGGAAGCCATGACGAGCCGTCTCGCACAACTGGCGATCATCGATGTGCTGATTGCGTGCCTCGCGCTATCGGACTACGAGAAATCGGTGGAAACGATCCGTCATACGTTCGACGTGCTGTCGCTCAAGCGATATTGACGGCCACGGGCCGCGTCGCCACAGGCTCCAGTTCGAACAGCTCGGCTAGGGAGGGCGGGGACCGACCGGCTGCTTTCCCGACACCAGAATCCGTCGAGATGTCCCGAAAGGAAAAGGGCCAACTAACACCGAGATACGCAGCCAGCGCCCCTGTCAGCGCGATGCCGTGCAATTCCTCCGGCGATGCCAGATGTGCGGCGATAATCTCACGATTATCAAGTCGCAGCTCCGGATGCAATCGAGGTGCAGTTCATAGAAATGCACCCGGTCTCTTCGCCCGTCCCAAATGCCGCAGGCACTGCCCGCGGGGAGTAACGTGTGCGACGACAGACCAATCTCCTCCTCCATTTCCCGCCGCGCCGCTGCATCAGGCGTCTCACCGGCCCGGACACTACCGCCGGGAAAATTCCATTCGGCCCGGTACGATAACTTCACAAGCAACAGTGCCCGCCCGACGTAGATTGGTACTCGCGCGCCCTCATGGCGAGGCCGTCGTAGGTACCACCAGGCGCGAGCGAACGGGAATCCGAGGCGAAGCACCATGCGCCAGACAGAGTGGATAAGCATAGCCGGTGCTCGGTTTCGATCTCTGCCCGCGGCTGCGCAAGCTCTCGGAACGGAAACTGTATTTGCCGCGACGAGTGGCCGCTCCGGACGGGTTGGCATCGGTCCTTGCCTACGAGATATCCATCAAGGCGATTCGTGATGGCTGGGAGGAACTGCTGCGCCTCTTCGCGGCGATTCACTCGGGACGCGTGAGCGCAAATGTCGCTTTGCAGCGGTTCGGTAGCGCGGCGCAGGGTGACCCCGTGTACCGGGCGGCGGACCACCTTGGCAGGCTTCTGCGCACGCTATTCCTGTGCGATTACTTCAGCAACGTGGAGTTTCGGCGCGAAATGCATACGTTGCTTAACCGCGGCGAATCGGTTCATCAGCTGCAGCGTGCGATCTACACCGGCTAGATCGCGCCTGAGCGCGGACGGCGCCGCGACGAAATGATTGCAATATCCGGCTCGCTGACGTTGTTGACCAACCTGGTGATTGCGTTGACTGGCAACGCAAAGGACAGGGGATTGACGACGACTGGTTGCGGCGGCTGGGGCCGGCGCACTTCGCGCATGTCAATTTCCGCGGAACGTTGAGCTTTCCGGTCGAGCATTATCGCGACATGTTACTGGATGCGGCGGCTTGGCGACGCATCACCGGATCGTAAAGCGGGTCTGCAAAGGAGTGACGATGAACAGCGATACTGGAGCCATCGTCTGGAAGAACGAGATCACGCAGTTGAACCTGGACAACGCGCGTCTCGTCGCCGAAGCCGGGCGCCGAGACGAAGCGTGGACGCGAACAGCAGGTGCATGGTGCGGGTTTGCTGGTCACCCGCGACCATGCGCTCACCGCGCGGTCGGCGACTACATGCTGAGCATCGAAGGTTTGTGTTCCATCGGCAATGCCGATAAAACTCGCGAAGTTTCCATGACGTGCAAAACCGGCCCTGCCAGCTTCAAAAAGCATTCCTCGACTGTCCGACAACGTGACCTATTTCGTCGAGCAGATCGATGGGGCGGACGTGAGCACATATCACTACAAGGTGATTTTCAAGTCCTCGGTCATCGTCCCTGATATCTCGGTTAAGTGAAGAAAACATGAGTGACCATCGAGAAATCGACCTGCAGCACCGCAAGTTCATGAACGACGTCGCCTCGGTGATGGCCAACATTTTCAAGAGCTATGGCTTCGCCATTTTCGTGTTCCCGTTCAACGGCGACCGCGGCCGAATGAACTACATCAGCAACGCTGAGCGTGAAGACATGGTGGCGGCCCTGAAAGAGTTCATCGCGAACAGCGAAGGTCGCGCTCACAGTGCTCCGGAGAGCAAACAATGAAAACCGAAGTTCAGATGAAGATGGCAAAGGCGTCTAAGCAGGACATCGACGCCGCAGTAGAACTCGTGGGCGTCCTCGGCGATATCGACAAGGGTTACCACCCTGCGACGCCCAATGCAGAAGATGCCGACGAACCGACATTCTTCGACGAGGACGATCCGGAGCACCTGCGCGTGTTCTATGACCGCATGAAGGAGTGTCTTGATTCGGCGCTGGGCGGCATGTTTCGCGTGGTCTGGGGCTTCAGCATGATCATGAGCAACGACATGGTCGACCCGGATCTCGACTACCTCGCTTTTCATCCGCGAATTGTCCAGGCGCTGGCGCGGCCGCCCGCCGGCGCGATGACCTATCCCGCCGAGATTCCGCCGGAGCTACACCACGTGCTCGGCATGATGTGCTTCCAGTTGGCCCGCAATGCCCATCTGTTACGGTCCGTCGGCGCCGATATCAAAACGCGCGCCGAAGACGAACAGGCCTATTGCCTCCACTGGCTCATCAAGCACGTGCTCGCGCACGGCGCCGAGTGGGCCGATCACGCAGAGGCAGATGTCGCTGCGGCTCGCGAAAAAATCGCCGCCACGCAGGAACTTTCGAAGTGAGCAATTCAATACTCACGTCTCGAATCTGCGCGGCACGCAGCATCCGCTTGCCGGGTCGATAGCGTCGAAATGGTGTGGAGATCAACCGGCTTATGCCGTCGCGGTCCGAGTGCACTCGATTGAATCGATGTACGTGTGCGCTCGATTTTCGCCGTATTTAAACGCATGCTGCTCCGAAAGGAATTCGAATTGCTCTGGAAAACTTACAACTGTCTGCATCGGATGCTGCGACGACGAAACCTCCCACGACACCCGGTATCGCCGCGCACCGCCCCCGATTTGACGCTTCGCTACCGGAGTGACGTGGACTTCGATCCGGTATCCGCGATAGGGCACATAGGCTTGGCTCGACATGGCTTCCTCCGACGATGACGTGCTCGCAAATACGAGCATCGCGTGTGCCTGTCGACTGCACGCCAGGGGAAGTTCTTACGGAAAAATCAGCCAAACGGCGGATGGGAACTATGAGTGATATTCAACTGCAGGCAGAGGCGGCGCGTTCTCTCCTGGCAACAGACCATGGGGGCACGCGCGTGGGCTCCTACGCGCTGGTGCCGTCGATGAACATCCGGCCGGCCTGGAAGCCCCGATTGAAAGCTTCGTTCATAGTGCGCGCCTCGCCGACGCTGCCAACCTTGTGCATCTGGTCTCCGCGCGTGCCGACGTACACATGAAACGGCCAGCTGTCAGAGCGAATCTCGTACGCCGTAACCACGTGAACCAGCCGGTTCTTGTGGTCGTACTCCATAACCTGACGATAGCCCGTCTCAATTCGGCGCATGGCTGTCTCCTGTCGGATGCAGAGGAATCCTAGCATGACTCAAATTCAGACCGCCACGCTCGACGCAGGAGCGGATATGCGACCGTCTGATGGACAGATCGTAGAGGCCGGCTATATGCACACTGTCGAAACTGATGAGCCGCTTTTCACGTTCGACCGCAAAGAATTGATCGCAATGGTTCGCGAACTGCTATCTGCAAGCAAGCCTGCAGTGCTGCAGGACAATGAGCAAGACCCAGACGTCGAGCTGTGCCGTCACTGCGGCGAGCCGACAGACAGGCCGGGTTTCTGCGTCTGCAATGGCGCCAAGTACGAGCGCAAGCATCGCACCGCATCCCCTGCCGCGCCAGCGCAATCGGGGGAGCCGGTGGCGACCGTGCGCGACAATCCAGGACGACTTTGGCACAATCATCGAGGCGACGCGCCCGCTAGAAGTCGGAACGCAACTCTATCTCGCCCGCAGCCAGCACAGACGGAGCGGGCGCTGACGGACGAGCAGATTGATAGAGCAATCGTCGCTTGGTTTGACGACCGTGGATTCGAACACGATTTGGGTCGCCGGATGCGCAACGCCTTTCTCGCCGCGCAGCCAGCAAGCGGAGGTGATGCGTGAGCGCCCTGCTACACCGCCAGCATCATTTCGAGATCAGCTTGCGTCTTAGCTCTACGTGCAATCGTTCCGAGCACGACGCGGTCATAAAGCTCCTTCCATTCCGGAGAGCCATCCGTAAGTCCGAGCTCTTCCTCAAGGACATCGAACACCTCATTGGCGGCGTTCACGATCAGCTTTGCTTCTGCGATTTCCAATCTTCTGTTTCCCTTGTCGATAACCACCGTGCTATCGGCACCAGGGAACAAAAATTTAGAGATGCACGATGAGCGAGAACAGCAAAATCGAACGGACCGATCACACGTTTAACCCGTGGGAAGGGTGCCAGAAAGTCGGCCCCGGCTTCGACCACTGCTACGCTGAGACGCGCAACGCGCGCTTCGGTGGGGGCACCGTGATCAACTGGGGGCCCGGGGCGCCGCGGCGGCGCACGTCGGCGGCCAACTGGCGCAAGCCTATTCAGTGGAACGCGCAGCATGATGCGTTCTTCGCAGCGCACGGCCGGCGCCAGCGTGTTTTCTGCGCTTCGCTTGCCGACGTGTTCGATAACGCCGTCGATCCTTCGTGGCGCGTCGACCTATTTCGCCTGATCCGCAGCACGCCGAATCTCGACTGGCTGTTGCTGATAAAGTGCATCGGCAATGCGCGCCAAATGATCGACGATGCCCGCGACGCGGATGCCCTTGGTCCGGTATGGCCGTGGGATAACGTCTGTCTGGGTGCGACGATCGTCAATCAGGAAGAGGCTGACCGCGACATTCCGAAGCTGCTCGAGGTGCCGGCGCGCGTGCGCTTCCTGTCGATGGAGCCGGTTCTTGGGCCGGTCGACCTTGAAAGCGTCGCATGGCCGTCAATACCCGGTCAACGCGCCGACGTGCTTCGCGGCGGCTACTGGAACAAGGCGGGCGTGCTGGCGTGCGGCCAGCCTGCAGCCCTCGGCGAGCAGCGCGGCGGCTTCACCAATCACAGCGACATGCCGGGCCGAATCGATCGGGTGATCGCGGGAGGTGAAAGCGGCGGCGACGCGCGGCCGATGCATCCGGATTGGGTGCGTGATCTTCGCGATCAGTGCGATGGCGCTGGGCGTCCCCTACCTGTTCAAGCAATGGGGAAGAGTGGGCGCCCGGCGAAAATTGCGGCGGACCGCTGACGCGGACCGCGCGGGTCGCGGACTATTGGGACGGCGAGTGGGAATTCAGCACCATGACGCCGGGTTCCGCTGAAGGGATGCACTGCAATGATGAACCTGTGCTCTATCGCTGCGGCAAGAAAGCGGCCGGCCGCCATCTCGACGGCCGCACGCATGACGAATTCCCGCGAGGTGTTGCATGAGTAAATTACTCAACAGCGTCGCCGGCGGGCAGCCGATCGGCCTTCACGTTCGCGTCAAGCTCTGCTTCGAGGCGGGCAGCATCGGCAGACTTCAAGGGACGGTCGCGCATCTCTGTGTAGCCGTCGCCGTCGATGGTATAGGACCAACTCCATCTGCCTCGCACATTTTGACCGGCGTTGATGCTGACGACGTGTCCGTTGCGGATGTGTTCCCAGTGCGGCACGGATCTCTCCCAGATGGTTTTCGAGGAATCCTAGCATGAGCACAGTCATCACCCCTTGTGGCATATATCGCTATCGGCTGACGCGCCCAGCCGAATCAATGTCGCCCGAAAAATCGAATGCGCTGTTCGTCATGCTCAATCCGAGCACTGCCGACGCGCGGCTCGACGATCCGACCATTCGCCGATGCCGCGGCTTCGCGAAGCTGTGGGATTGCAATGGTCTGGCAGTCGCCAACCTGTACGCGCTGCGCTCGGCAGACCCAGCCGCTCTTTGGTCCCATCCGGATCCGGTCGGGCCCGATAACGACTACTACCTGTGGAATTTCGCTCGCGAGTGCGGCGACGTAATTTGCGCATGGGGCTCGAATGCCAGGCCAGAGCACGCCGCGCGCGTCGCCAGCATCATGCTCGACGCCGGCGCGCGCCTTTGGTGTCTCGACACGACGAAGGACGGCTCGCCGCGTCATCCACTATATATGCGCAACGATCAGCCGCTAATCGCATGGAGCCCCGCAGCTGTCGCGGCATCCGCAGAGAACGGGGACAACTCATGAACGGCAACAATCGCTCGCTCTGCGGTGCTATCGGGGTCGCCCCAGCACTGAGGCAAGTACCGCCTTCCTCCAGGCATGGTCGGGAGGCTTGCGCTCAGGAACTTGCGGAACAGGAGCACTCGACTCGCATGTCCACCAAAGGCCCGCCGGTAATCCATTGGATGTGTTTTGCCTCATCCAGCAACCGCATGAGGTGCATCGGTAAAGGATGTAGCGTGTTATCGGCGATTTTGGCGTACCAAAAACACCCGACCCAGAGCAGTGGAGTTTTTCGTGTGGGGGGACCGTTGAGGCTCTTCCGATCAACGTCTCGCAAGCAAGGCACCGTTCCATTTCGCCCTCCCTCTCCGACACAATCGACCTATGCAAATAAGAATAGGTCATATATGGACGGGGTCGAAGCGGAACCGAACGCAAAACTTCCGTGATCGAAACGGAAGCAGCAGCACAACGAATGATTGAAATCACGCGCAAACGCTGGGTGTGAATAGAGCGACTACCTATCAGCGCACGAGCTGGCCGACCTGGTCGGCTGCAAACCGGATCAGCGCGCCGCGATGACGCACTGGCTCACCGATAACCACTGGCGATTCGTCGTCGACAAGAATGGCTTGCCGAAGGTGGCTCGCGAGTACCGCGACCGGAAGCTCGGACTTACAACTGAAACCAAGTCAACGAAATACGATGCCGGCCCGAACCTCCAGGCCTTCGCGTGAGAAGCACGTCGCCACGAACGAGTCGACGGGCATTAATCGTTTCTACAAGCGGTATGGCGTGCGCAAAATCTCCTTCTGGTACAAGTACCCGGACGGCCGCAGCGAGACGCTGACGTCCGCGAAGCTCGGCGACCGGGCAGAGATCACAGCAGCCGAGCGCAGCGCGAAACGCAAGGCGCTCGACATTCAGGTAGGCCAGATCCTCTCGGTTCTGTCGCCGACATGATCGACCGCTTCAAAACGGATGTTGCACCGACGCACTTTCGCGACCAGTCGAAAGAAGGGCTGGCAGTACGCGCAGGCGCATGCGACCACCTGACGAATTTTCGGGCGCATGGATCCGAAGAAGCTCGAAACCTTCCACGGTTATCAATACCTCGACCAGCGCGCGAAGGCCGGCGCGCCGATCGGCGCGAACAAAGACATGGCCCTCATGCAGACGATCTGCAATTACGCAGTGCGCTGGGGTGTCATCAAGCAAAACCCGTTCGTCGGGATGATGCAGAACCAGGCTGAAAAGGATGTCCGGACTGTCGTCCGATGAAGTAAAAATAAAAGCGTTTTCGAAGTAAAAGTAGTAGCGGCGGCGGTTGCGGTCGTATTCGTGCATTGCTGTGAAAGCGACTCTCCGCTGCAAACCGTTCATCGTTCCGGGCTTATGTCTCAGCGGTTCCGCGATCAGCGCCGAAGGAAGCACGCTAGAACCTCATTTTTCCGGCTTGGGCCGCAACCGCAGCCGCGCTGCCTCGATTGACTGGTGAAGTTTGGCCTGCAAGGTCTCGCGGGAAGGCAGCACGGTCAGGTATTCAGCGACGTGGATGCCGCTCCTGTCCAGTTCGAGCAGTTCGATCTGCTCCTGTTTCTTGCCGGCGCACAAAATAATCCCAAGTGGCGGCAGTTCGTCAGGTTCCTGTTCGTGTTTCGCCAGCCAGCGTAGATACAGTTCCATCTGGCTCTTGTATTCAGCCTTGAATGAGCCAAGCTTCAGTTCGATTGCCACGAGCCGCTTGAGCTTGCGGTTGTAGAAAAGCAGATCGATGTAGAAATCATCGTTATCAATCTGCAGCCGCTTCTGGCGGGCCACGAATGTGAAACCAGCGCCGAGTTCAAGCAGGAATTGCTGCATCTCGCGCAGGATGGCGTCTTCGAGATCCTTTTCGAGGTAGTGATCGTTCAGGCCGAGGAAGTCCAGCACATACGGGTCTTTCAACAGCACGTCCGGCTGTACGCGCCGCTCCTGCCGTATTTGCGCCAGATCATGCCGGATCGCGTCTGCGGATTTCCGCGAAATCGCACTGCGCTCGAAGAGCATCGAATCCATGCGCTCCTGCAATTGCCGGGACGACCAGCGTTCCAGCCGACAGAGCTCAAGGTAAAACTCGCGCTTTAGCGGGTCGTCGACATAGATGAGCGTCTTGATGTGCGTCCAGCTCAATTCTCTCCGCACTGCGGAGAGAATTGCCTCGTCCTGGAAAATCTCTGCGGCCCGCACGCAATGCCGCAACTGCTGCTCGCTCCAGCCGCGGCCATATTCAGCGGTGAGTGCTCCTGCAAGCGATGCGATCACCTGCCGGCCGTACTCCGCACGTGCACCGCCCAGCACCTCTGCGCGGATGCGGTGTCCAATCCGCCAGTACAGCAGCGACAGTTCGGCGTTGACGGCGGCCGCCGCGCGCTCACGCGCCGAATCAATCAGATCCCGGACTTCATTCAGTAGCGGTGTGGGCGTAAGTGAACTCATGCTGGCTGGAACTCCGATGTCAGAAAACCAATCATCCGGGTCACACGCCGTTAACCGCATCCTTGAACGCCTTGCCCGCCGTGAATTTGACCGTCTTGGCCGCAGCGATCTGCATTTCAGCTCCGGTGGCGGGATTACGGCCAACCCGCGCCGCGCGCGCACCGGCGGCAAACGTACCGAACCCGATCAGTTGCACCGCTTCGCCGCTCGCGACCGCGCCCGTCACTGTGCCGATGATCGCATCGACGGCGGCCGCCACGGCCACCTTGCTGTTGCCGGTTGCTGTCGCGACCGTATCAACCAGTTCCTGTTTGTTCATGATTTTCCTTTCTGTCGAAGAGCGCACGTCAATCGCCCCACGTAGGTGGGCCAGCCTGACACCTTACAGGACGCCGCACATGCCGGCAAACCAGTCGCTGTAAGGCTGCGCAGGATCTGGCCAGCAAAACTCTCCGCATCGCGGAGACAATTACGCGACTCGTGCAGCCGCCTGGCGTGTCGTGTTTCAGAACAGCTGCCCGGTCAGGGCCAGCAGGTTCGTCCATTTCACGTGACTGCGAAAAATCCGGCCGTCGTCGCCGACCGACTCGATGAGGGCGCGCTGGCCGCTCGCCTCGGCGACGACTCGCACCGTCCGGTCGCCATATTGCATCAACGTACCGATCGGCGGGCAGACCGCCGGCCTGCGCCTTCCAGGCGCCTTCTTCATGTCGCCGAACCCTTCGACGCACGTCGGTTGCGAGCGGGTGACCCGGCCTTCCGGACTGTGCCTTTTGACTGCGGCGAGCTCCGGCGCGCCCCGGTTTCCGGGCGTGATGCGGGCGCAGTGAGCGGCTGGCGCCGCAGGATCTCGAGTTCCTGCGCGTACGCGCTGTTGGCCGCCCGGATTGCATCGAGGTGCCCCTGCAGCACGCCAGCCTGATGACGCGCGTCGCCCAGCTGTGCCTGCATGGTTTCAGACGCGCGGCGATGATCGGCGTCCTTCTGCTCCGCACGGCGCACGGCTTCGTCCAGCTCTTTCTGCAGTTTCGTTGCGGCGCTTCGCTCGCGATCGATCTCCAGCAGGGCACGCTTTTCAGAGGCACGGAACCGTTCCTCCGCGCGTTCCGTCGCGTCCCGCTGCTTCCCGAGATCGCGTGAGAATCCTTCACGCACCTCCACGAACTCGCGATCACGCGCAGCCAGCGTCGCCCGGACCCGCTCAAGCTCTGCCTCCAGCGCCTGTCGCTGTGCGCGGCCTTCGGCCTGTGCCTTTTCCAGCTCCCGTACCTCCACCTGCGCGGCCAGCAACGCGCCGGTGCGCTGCTCGAGCGCGTCCTCAACGCGAGCCAGTTCGTCCCGGGCCGCGACGACAGCCCGTTGCGCCTCCCCCCGCTGCACCTCGATCTCGTCGCGCAGCGCGTCGAGCGCGTCACGCGCCGCGGTGCTGGAGCGGGTCCACAGCGTCGCAACCAGTTCGCCGGCGACCGCCTGCAGATCAGCCGGCAGGTCCGGATGCTCGATGCGCACCCGGCTCTTCTCCCGCAACTCCTTCCAGAACTCGACCAGCACGGCCGTGGGCGTGCCCATGCTGCCGCGCCGGACGAGCTGATACAGGCGGTTGGCGGTCGGCGTGATGCCATGACGGAAGAACAACAGCGCGCAGACCTCGCGATAGAGCTCGCGCGTCTTCGGGAATTCGGCCTTCAGGCGCTCGATTTCGGCGGCCAGCGCCGCATCGGGGGACAGGACGTCGCTCATGAGATCACATTCAAATAATTCTGATAAATATTACTACGTAAACCAACATATATCTGATTACCGTTGACCAATATTTTGACATTAATCCTATAATGTTAATTTTGTGCAACCTGTTGCGCTGATATTACTTCCACGCCTGCCACCCGGACCGCCGCCCCTCCCGACCATGACCACCGCCCTGCCCGCCCCGCGCCCGATCGATGCGCCTGACCTGCCCCCTGACCTGCCGCCTGACCTCGATGGCCGTCACGGCACGAATCGCGCCAACGGACGCATGCAGGTCGCCGCTGACACCGATCTCGACGCGCTTCGCGCGTGGCTCGCCCGCTTTGCTGATACGAAGACCACGTTTGACAACTACCGCAAGGAAGCCGAACGGCTGCTGCTGTGGTCGGTCCGGCAGATGGGCAAACCGCTCTCCTCACTCACGCACGAGGACCTGCTCGTCTACCAACACTTTCTCGCCGATCCCCAACCCGCCGCGCGGTGGACCGTTGACGGCGGACGCAAACACCCCCGCCACGATCCGCGCTGGCGCCCGTTCTACGGCCCGCTGTCCGGAGCGAGCCAGCGCCAGGCCATGGTGATCCTCAACGTCATGTTTGCGTGGCTCGTGCAGGCCGGGTATCTGGCCGGCAATCCGCTGTCGCTGTCGCGTCAGCGTGCCCGACGGGCCCGGCCGCGCATCGTCCGGTATCTGTCGCCCGAGCTGTGGCTCGAGGTCAAGACCTGGATTCAGGGCATGCCCGTGCAGACAGCTCGCGAGCGCGAACACCACGCA
>NZ_JARESS010000091.1:0-18341 GCF_046027915.1 Paraburkholderia sp. RL17-347-BIC-D | reverse complement strand
TCGGGCAGGTGCGGCAGATTGCAACGGTGCTCGACTGCTCGCGCCCGTTCATATCCGGGATGACGACCGCGAGCGGTACGGACCTCTCGTGTATGGTGAACGTCACGCTGTTTCCTGACTTCGTTTGTTCGAACAAGGAAACGTCCCTTGTGTTCTTAACTCTGTTCGGACAAATTTCGCTGGCTGATTCTGGGTGCAAATTCTAGGGATGTGTCCAATCGCACGCTTATCGGACCGTCTAGTCACGTATCTGAAAATCCAGCTCAGTGACTGGATTTATCCGGGCATCCTTTATGTTTCACACGCTCCCGTGATTCCGCCAGCACCCTCTTATCAGACAGTCCATTTTTCAGAGCCTACGCGTGCAATCCGGGCGCAGGACCAATGCCTTGCTCTTCTTGCGCGTGCTAACCTCTATTGACAAGAGAGAACCTTTCAGCCGACCGGTTGAAAAATTGGTTTCCCGTGGGCGAAGTGCCTTATAATTGAACAAAACGCGGGAGTTATGACGACTATGGGGAAGGTCTGCTATGGAAAACTTTGAAGCTGTCGCAGCCGAGTTGTCGCAGCGCATCGCGGACGGCGCCTTTCTTCCGGAGGGGCGTTTACCGACAGAGCGCGAACTCGCTGTAGAGTACAAAATCCCTCGAAGCGGCGTTCGAAAGGCGCTCGCCACCATTGAGCGCGAAGGTATGATCGTCCGCAGTGTCGGACGGGGAACTTTTGTGGCCGGCAGTTTGCCACCCTCCTTCGAGAAAGAGGATCTCGCCGACATCAGCCCGGCCGACCTGAATGTAGCTCGCCTTCTCATTGAACCTGGTGTAGCAGAACACGCGGCGCTTCACGCAACAGCGGCCGATCTCGCCGAAATAGAGAGATGCATGCTTGAGTGCGAAAACTCTAAAGATGTCAAATCAGTCGATTTTTGGGATGCGAACCTGCACATGGCGATTGCGAAGGCAACTCACAGCAGCTTCATTGCTTTGACGTTCAAAGCTTTACATCAGGTCAGGCAGTCGCCGGCTTGGAGCCAGGTCAAGTACTTCGCAGTTACGCCCGAGCGATTTGAGGTCACAATTGCGGCGCATCGCGCAATCGTGAGCAGTATTCTTGCAAGAGATGCTGCAGCTGCTCGTCGTGCAATGGAAACGCATATCGAGCAGATTGGCAGATACATCGCCAATCGCGACTAAAAGGTAGGGTCGCGTGGCAGGTCCGCGCAACCCTGTCGGGTGCCTGCAACAGCGTAATCAAGACCGACGTCACGGCGCCGACCACTCCCGACATCAGACCTGCAGGCAGGTAGGCGACCCGAATTAACCGCCGCTCCCGTTGCCGAGGATCAAGCTCAAGTAGAGCGCAGCCGTGCCTTCCGGCATTAGCACGCTATATTGCGCAACGGTTTTCCCCGCGCCGATCTGGTCCACAACAAGACCCCCAATCACGCAACCGATGTTGGGAAAGACGATCCCGATACTACTCAGGCCGAACGTCTGCCTCGGCGAGAGGCCGAAGTGCTGCTGCATCAGAGTCGGAGTGACGATGAGCACCACGACCACCGAGGTCAGCACGGTCTTAACTAGAATGGCGGGCATGAGCGCGCGAGCGCCATAAAATTCTGGACACGGAGCAAGTTCAAAGGTCGTACGGCGCTCAAGCGTCACGTCAACCCTACACTCGTACCGATTGAGAAGGAAAGCTATCGCTGATTCGAGAACATACGCGAGTCGAGCGTGCTGCTGGGGGAACCCGGGCGCTGTATCCATGTGGGTGACCGGGAAAGCGACGCCTATGTGCTGCTCTGCACGGCGCACGATCTCGGCACACACTTCCTGTTGCGTACATGTGTAGATCGTCTGGCAGGAGATGGTCAGCATACGATCGACGGCGAGATGCGCCGGGGAAGGGTTAAAGGGCTGCATCGCGTTAAGCCTCGCGACGCGAAGGGGGCTCCATTGGCGGTCGACCTGGAGCTTCGCTATCAGCGCATGACGGTCCTACCGCCCATCGGCAAGCAGAACCGTTATCCAACGTTGCGACTCTCGGTCATTCACGCTCGAGAGCGTAAGGCAGCAGGCTCACGTGCTCCAATAGAATGGAGCTGATCGCGAATCTGCCAGTCAGCTCGCGCGTTCAGGCTGTAGAAAAGCTCGATTGGTATGGCATGCGCTGGAAGATCGAGACGCTCCACAACATTCTGAAGTCGGGGTGCAAGGCCGAGGAAGCACGGCTGCGTACGGCAGACCGGCTGGTCAACCTGATTTCCGTACTCTGTATCCTGAGCCGGTGCGTCTTCTGGCTCACGATGATCAAAAGCGTAGTTCCTCAGGCCCGTCCTAAGCAGTATTTACACAAACGGAAATCGAGTTACTGGATCGCCTTGTACAGGAATCAGCCCGGACCGCACGTGCGTCACCGCTCATGCGCAAGGGGTGTTCACACTCGCCCAGCTTGGCGGCTATCTGGCCGGTGCCTGCGAACCTCCGCCGGCCAATACGGTGATGTGGCGAGGCATGAGAAGGTTGCCCGACAGACAAATCGGTTGCGAACTCGCGATGAAAAGAAGTGGGTATTACAAGCACAGTCGGACGGTTATCAAACTTCCAACCCAACTGTAATCTCGCGAAAGCCGCGCGGAAACCGTACTGCCTTGCAACCGGTCTATTTCTAATCGAAAGACGTGTTGTGCCACCCGTCGTGATCGAATGACGGAGTGTAAGAATCCATCCAGTCATAACGACCACTGTCTGAACGCCATGCCCAATTTTGCGTCGACGTAGGCGGCTGAATTGCGATGTCACTACTCTCACTTTCCAATGCTTCAGGGTCGGCATTCTGACCGAGCTGGTCGGCACTTATGTTTTCAACCTTCGTCCCGGTTTTTACATGGCAGTCCATTGCTTCCCCCTATCAAGGCTTCCATTGCGTGCGGCCAATCACTTTCTCCCGATGAGCAAACCCGCGTTGCCAGCGAGCCAGACAAAGAACTCAACCTACGACGCCATCTGTCGGATCTTCCTATACACCATTGCAGCACGGGTCCGCCGACCCGGTATTACTACCACTGTCATTTCTCCTTGAATGTAACTGAGTGCAGGCGCCAGGTTCGCTTCGTCATCCGCTGGCCAGCGTTACGCTAAGCCCAAATTTCGGCAGATTCAAATATCGATCCGATCAAATTCCCGATATCACCCCTCTCAAGCCGTCCGGCAACTATCGCCAGATAGTTCTGTGCGTTAATTCTAGGTGAGTGTACGACTCTAGGCTTATCGGAACGTCCCATCTCGTATCTAGAAATCCAACTCTGTGTTCCGGCCATTCCAGAAGGCCCTTGTGTTTCGCACGGTCCCATGGTGTCACTAGCCCCTGTGAAGTCCGGTTCTTGCCGCTCACAAGCGAGGACTCCCGATGCATGACAACTCTCTAGTTTTCCTTGGACGAGCTAGCTATGGGGAAGTTATACATAAATTCCGCGCTGGGGCGGTTGTCGAAAATGACGAATATTGTGACGTGGATAGAATGAAACCAGCTAATCCGGCGTTAGATTTGACGACCAAACGCATGCATGAATTCGGTGACAGACGATTCTATTGGTTTGCTGGGCCATGCCTGTCTCGCTGCTAACTCCGCACGCTCTCAAGGACAAAGAGTGAGCGCCCGTTGCACGCGCGACGATGCGCCGCATACACTTCGTGTGGCACTGGATCATGCCGATTGATCCCGCAACGGCAGAAACGCTCCGTAGCATGCGCAAGTCTCAGACGTTTTCCGAACTGGAAAACTGAAACACGCTGCTGCCGGATGAGGGGATGGACGAACCCGGAATCGGTGCAACCGTTCAGCGATCGCCCCCCGGGCTGTCCTCACTCCAGCCGATGGATTCAATCTCCATCCTCCTAAGGAGTTCTGATCATGCTAAGATTTTCGCATCTCGCTATCCATGCGCGACCGGCCCATCCTGAACCGAAACCGTGGAGAGCCTTCCTCGTTTCGAAGAAGCGCCCGCCGTTAGGGCAGGCAAACGTCGCTGCAACGTTGATTTGCGCCTGCGATCAGTGTTCCGCGCCTATTAGATCGCTTCGCCGTGCAGGCTCACGTCCAGGCCTTCGCGTTCCTCTTCTTCCGTCACGCGCAGGCCCATCACCATGTCGATCACCTTCAGCAGGATGTAGCTCACCACGCCGCTGTAGACCAGCGTCGTCAGCACGCCCTTGGCTTGCAGGATGACGCTGCCGTCCGCGCCGCCGATGTCCTTCACCGCGAACACACCGGTCAGCAGCGCACCCACGATACCGCCGATGCAGTGCACGCCGAACGCGTCGAGCGAGTCGTCGTAACCGAGCTTGTGCTTGAGCCACGTTGCCGACCAGAAGCAGATCACGCCTGCCGCGATACCGATCACCAGCGAACCTGCCATACCGACGAAGCCCGAAGCCGGGGTAATCGCCACCAGACCTGCGACTGCGCCCGACACGATACCGAGTACCGACGGCTTACCCTTGGTTGCCCATTCGGCGAACATCCATGCGAGTGCTGCTGCAGTTGCTACTTGCGTTGCGAACATCGCGAAACCGGCACGGCCGTCTGCCGCCACTGCCGAACCCGCGTTGAAGCCGAACCAGCCTACCCACAGCATGGCGCCACCAATCAGCGTGAGCGTCAGGTTGTGCGGCGCCATCGCTTCCTTGCCGTAGCCGACACGCTTCCCGAGCACCAGAGCACCAGAGCACAGGCCAGTGCCACGATAGAGCAACAGCAGCAGCACCTTGGCAACGCCAGCGGTGAGGACCGTTCGTGGTGTTGCGGTCTTCTCTATCGCGGGCCCAAACAAGTTATGGTAACCCCGAACTTTACCGCAGCATCGCTAATGCGATAAAACCGTGCCGCGCGTCACAGGCTTTGCATCGATCCTGATGCGGAACAACGTATAAGGCTTCTTGCGCAAATCGTGACCATGATGAAACGAAGCTTCACGAGGCAACTGGTTAGCCGTGAAGTACAGGTAGCCGTCGTTCCCGACTGACAAGGTATCCGGCCACAGGATGCGCGAATCGTGTGCAACAGTTTGCCATTCACCGCCTGGAAGCCGCCGGCGAATGCTGTCGTGTTCATAATCCCCGGCATAGATGGCGCCGCTCGCATCTGCTTCAAGACCATCGGATGCGCCCTTCTCACCCAGATCCCGCACAGCCGCCTTTACCGCCGCAGGGCTGGCATTGCGATCGCGCAGCAACGCGGTCGGCACCGAATACAGATGGCGGCTGGACAAAGGTGGGTAGTACAACGTCGCGCCGTCGGCTGACAATGCAATGCCATCTGCCGCGACATGTAACGGCACGCGTTTTCCGTCAGGACCATCGGTTGCCATCTCTTCACCCTCCACCACTGGAACGAACGCCGGATCGGCGCTGGTCGAAGGGTCCCCTGACAGCTTGCGCCACGCCTCGCCGCTTGCAAAATCCACAACGATGATTCCACCTGGCCCATGCGGCGACGAGTCGGTAACATAGGCAATGCCCTGAGCACCGAACCTGAAATCGAAACGCACGTCGTTCAGGTAGGTTGTCGGCAGCAACACGTTCGGCGGAAAAAGAATCGTCCTGACCACCTTGTTGGTAGCAAGGTCGACGGCGACCAGTTTGGCACCGCCCTGGATCGGGGCTGCAAATTTCGGCGATGCCGTGTCCAGAATCCACAGCCGGCTCTTCGAGTCAGCGACGACGCTTTGAACGCTAATCAGGTTATTGGCAGGACGCGCGGGGTCCGCGCGATTGGTCAGTGCGTCCGGATAAGGCACAACCCGCTTGCCGACGATCTCGCCGACGGTAAACGGCACATCGTCTCCCCAACGTGGAAAGTTGACGAACAGGCGACCGTCTGGCGCTTTCGTTACACCGGTGGGCATGGCACTGTAGAACTCGAATACCGGTTCGATATGGCCGATCGTCTGTTCAGTGGCAAGCTTGGGCCTCGCGTCCACAGTTGCCGTGAGTGTTGCTGTCAATCCGAGAGTCACCGTTGCCAAGACTTTGCTCATGTTTCTCATGCATTTCCCGATTGGATTGGTTTACCTCTTGAAAAGAACTGGCACACATGGGTATGTGCCCGCCCATCTCGTTTGCGTACTCGCGGTAATTCAGCCCGATACAAAGGATCTTCCCCAGTGATGCAAGAGGTCGGCCTATATCCGATCGACGATTCGCCGCGGTTAGCACGTGCGACTGAAGGATGTGCTTCAGCCGCTGCATGTCCTGGTTACCGGCGGCGCCGACCAGGACAGAGGTAATGCCGCGCAGCGCAAATGCCGGCTTTTTTGCCATCCTCACCGGCAGGTCCTGTGCCGGCCCACGGCCGCATCGTGCAGCAACGTTCCACAGTGTAGGCGTCGGGCGACGACCAGCGAAGTTCCTTTAAGTTAAGGTCAGAGTGACTTCGAGTCAAAGATGCCGAGGCCTCGCGAACAACCTGTTGGACCGAGGCAGCAAAGGCGTCGATCATTGCCTGAGAGGCCCATGGAGCGCAAGTGATTGACCTTACGCCGGCCACCATCGCGGCCGTACGTCATCCCCGCAATCAATCTCGAGGAAGAGAACGCGACCAACATGAATATGGTCACGTGCGGCGGCCAGGCGAGCATCCCCATCGTTGCGGCGGTTTCACGCGTAGCAAAGGCTCACTACGCTGAGGTCATAGCCTCAGTTGGGCCTGGTACGCGGACCAATATCGACGAATTCAAGGGGACCACGCGGAGCGCGATTGAAAAGCTGGGCGGTGCGACGCGTGGAAAGGCGATTATCGTGCTTAACCCGGCGGAGCCGCCACTCATCATGCGCGACACCATATTTATCCTCTCGGCACTTGCGGATCAGCAGTTAATCAAGGAGAGCATTGAAGAGATGGTCGCGAGCGTGCAGGCCTGTGTACTGGGCTATCGACTAAAGCAGGAAGTACAATTCGATGTGACTGCACCCGATAAACCATTGAACGTGCCCGACGTCGGCCCCGTGCACGGGCTCAAGACCTCGGTGTTCCTCGAAGTTGAAGGAGCAGCTCACTATCTGCCGTCGTACGCTGGCAACCTCGACATCACGACTTCATCTGCACTGGCCTACGGTGACCTCATGGCGGAGCGCCGGCTCGCATCTGGCGTCGCACGGGGCATGAAGGAGGCGACGCAATGAGCCTCAACAATATCTACATTTCCGACGTTACGTTGCGCGACGGCAGCCACGCGATTCGTCACCAGTACAGCATTGCCAACGTCAGGACTATCGCAGCCGCGGTAGACGCAGCCGGCGTGGATAGCCTAGACGTCGAGCATGGTGCCTGCATTGAAGGCTCAAGCTTTAACTACGGTTTCGGCGCGCACACCGACGTCGAGTGGATTGCCGCAGCCGCTGAGAGCGTAAAGACTACAAAGATGCCACGTTGTTGATTCCCGGCATTGGCGCGACGCACGACCTGCGTCAGACTTGAGATATGGTCATTTAAGAAATAACTAAGCATACTAGAGTTACGCCTATCGCCAAATAGCGTGTCATGGGTTGGTTAATACTGAGCGACCGGGGACAGGGCGATCGTATCATTGCCGGAATTCGACGTTAGCGAAAAGCAGGGACCCGCAGGTGATATGGTCCAACGGAAAAGACCTACCCATTCTCGATTGCTATGCACTGATGTCATTTTAGGTATGCCATTGCGGTAGTTCTAATCAGGCGTGTGAACACCCAAGATGGAAGCAACGTTAAATTTTGACAGCTTTTCCAACACGATTCGCGGAGAGTCTGAACCGTAGCCTACCCATTAGGGCTACGACACCGCGAAGACGTGATCTTAGGGCGGCTTGCGCTGGTCGACCATTCAACTATGCATCGCTCGACCGTCATGCTTCTCTCGACAAGGCGTTTGCAAAGCGCCAGCGGAAGATTGCCAATTGCTGACGATGAACGACGCGCATATCAAATCCTAAGCTGAAAGGAGGCACATCTATCCGACTCTCGATCAAACTGACAATGGTCGACGTTCTGTTTCGTGCGAGATCGGATAAGCCCTCCGCACGGCACTACTTTATAGACCCATCGCCCGAAACGGCAAACGCAAGACAACAACAATCAATACCAGTTGGTAAATCTTAGAGCTACACAGAGTCAATCTTGATCCTGATACTACGATTACGATCTGATAGGGGAAGTACCGGAAACGTTGCTGACTAAGATTGCCGAACGATCAAGCGCGTTGGACGGCCGACGCTGCGCCTCAATAATTTCTCTGAGGCGACGTCATCCTGAGTCACATGAAATTCATGCATGCGATAACGAAATGGCAATGGGAGATTCACCTTGATCCAGAGTGCTCATGCACCGGGTAGCTCTACACCATGCGATGCGAGCTTTCCTCCGGAATATCTCGCAACTCGCATCTTCCTCGTTACTGCGACACAAACCATGTATTCCACACAAGCTATACGTATGGAAGCTGCCATGTATCACGAATATTTCAATTTAGTCTTTCGAAGCACTTCCGACCAACCGACACCCCTCCGCTTCGGAGAACCACCATGTCACTTCGCCCGTCCCCTCGATTCGACGCGATCAGCATCGGGGATCTTATCGCTCGGGGTCAGTTGTCTGCCGTATTCCAACCCATCGTGGATTTCGACGACGGGGCAATTCTCGGTTACGAGGGGCTAATTCGAGGACCAGCGGGTTCATCGCTCGAGACCCCGTTTGAGCTCTTCGCACAGGCCAGCGCCGAAGGTTGCGTGATCGAACTGGAGCAGGCTGCCGCACGTACCTGCATCGAGACGTTCGCTAGGCTAGCGTGTGGGGGCAAGCTCTTCCTTAACTTCAGCGCGGGTGCGCTGTGTCAATTCGCTAAGGCCAGCGACGACGTGCTCACATTGCTGCGCCAGTCTGGAATCAGACCTGAGCGGATCGTGATCGAACTGACCGAACAAAGCACGATTCCCGACATCGGTAGTTTCTTGCTGGTGCTTGCGACTTTTCGCACCGCTGGCGCGCAATTCGCACTTGACGACTATGGCACTGCCAACGCCAGTATGAACCTCTGGGTGCAATTGCAACCGGACGTTGTGAAAATCGACCGATTCTTCATTCACAACATCGCGAGCGATCCTCTGAAGTTCGAAGCTGTTCGTGCCATGCAGCACTTCGCACACGCGAGTGGAGCCAAACTGGTTGCCGAGGGAATCGAAAGCGAAGCGGACCTGATCGTCGTACGCGACATAGGGATTGGTTGCGGCCAAGGCTATTTCTTCGGCCGACCCAACTCGCAACCGCCTCGCATGGTGCCGGACAACGTCCGCCAGGTGATTCGCGCGGGCCACGTCTCGGTCTTTCCTGAAACCGCCCGCACGCTCAGCGCGTCGCCCTCGGGCAGCATGGCGTCCACGAAAATACTGGTACACGCACCGGCATTACCACGTGGCGCTACCAACAACCACGTCTTCGAACTTTTCAACCGTTTGCGCGATCTGCACGCCGTGGCCGTAGTCGAACATGACGAACCGGTCGCGCTGATTAACCGACGTGCCTTCATGAACCGCTATGCATGGCCATATCACCGAGAGCGGTTTGGCAAGCGTCCCTGTCTTCTGTTTGCAAGTGAGTCGCCGTTGATCATCGAGAAATCCATGACGGTCGAGCAAATGGCCACGCTGCTCGCAAGCGATGACCAACGCTATCTGGCCGATGGTTTCGTCATCACCGACCACGGCAAATACGTGGGCCTAGGCACCGGTGAAAAACTCGTGCGCGCGGTCACCGAGGTGCGCATCGAAGCGGCGCGCTATGCTAATCCGCTGACGTTCCTGCCGGGCAACATCCCGATCAGTTCACATATCTGCCGACTGCTCGGCAACAACGTTGGGTTCCATGCGTGCTACGTCGACCTGAATCATTTCAAACCGTTCAACGACCAGTACGGCTACTGGCAAGGCGATGGAGTACTCAAGTTCGCTGCGGCGGTGCTGGCCGACGTGTGCGACCCGATGCATGACTTCCTCGGCCACGTGGGTGGCGACGACTTCCTTATCCTTTTCCAGAGCGATGACTGGCTGGACCGCGTGATGCGCGCGATTCACGTGTTCAACGAAGGGATGCGACGTTTCTACGCGCCAGACGACCGTCTTGCCGGCGGCATTCAAAGCGCAGACAGATATGGTAATCCGATCTTTTTCGGTTTTGTCACAATGGTGATCGGCTGCCTGCACGTCAAACCCGTCGGCGGTCAGGCACCTTATACAAGCGAGGAGATTGCCTCATTGGCGGCGGTGGCGAAGCGGCGCGCGAAACAGAACGCATCGGGCTTTGTCTTACTTAAAGCCGATGAGAGTGTCGAATTGTTACGAGGGCAACGGACCCAGTTGGTTTGAACACGTCGAAACCCTTATCCCCCGTTGGGTTACCGATGTTTTTTGCTGATTCCGACTCGTATGACATACGTCTCTCGTGAAGATCCTACGGGAAAAGGCGTGCCCTTCCCGTCCTTCGATCAGGAGGGACCGGCAGTATCATATGCAAGGTGTCGTTGGCTGGGTTGCTTGCCCGAACGCTGGCAAGCAACCGCTTCACTAGTGAACGGTTGACTATTCGAATGTCGACTTGGAAACATTCCCCGAAGGGACACTCGGCAATTCTGATTACGCCCATTCAAGCCGACTTCGTCAATGAGAATGACCTAAACGACGCTTCCCAACCCCTTTCATTCTCGACTCGATCTGCTTCGCGCAGAAGTTCGTCGAGTATGGTATAGCGCGAGGTAGCTGGTTTCGAGTTTAGGATCAAGCCTTGATCGATTGTGATAGATCACGTTCACGTCTAATCCCACTGCACGCCGCGCGATCGCGCGCCCGATGCGCCCCATCCCGACGATACCGAGCGTCGAATGATGTAGATCGATCCCCCGAAAAAACTTATAGGCAAAACCGCGGCATGCTTTTTGGCGGCCCGTTGTCCGGCTGCCGTTCACAACTGGTCGGCAAAGATTTGCTGCTAGAGACGACCGACACGGTAATGCAGGTGTTCCATCGGCATGAACCCGTAGCGACTCACCCTCCGGTCGCGCAAGCCGACGATCGCCATACCCGTTCCAATGCATTCGTATGTTATGCCCTTTCCCACAACTCCGCTTTGTACATGCTCGCCTTTGACACGTACTCGGCGGCGTTGGCAAGTATGCCATTGATCTCATCATCGGTTAGCTGCCTCACCACCTTTCCGGGCGCTCCCAAGATCAATGACCGATCCGGAAAAATTTTTCCCGCCGGAATTACCGCCCCAGCGGCAACAATACAATTCTTCAATATCACTGCATCGTTAAGGATCGTAGCGTGAATTCCGATTGGTGACCCATTGCCAATCGTACATCCGTGAACAACCGCGGCGTGTTCAATACTAACTCCCTCGCCTACCGATAGAGGGTGGTTCGCATCGGCGTGCAGGATAGCCCCATCCTGCACGTTGCTTCCTCGTCCCACGGTAATCCTGTCATTGTCGCCCCTAATCACCGCTCTCTGCCATACACTGCTCCTATCCGCAACCGGGACATCTCCGATAATTGTCGCGGCGGTGCTCACGTAAGCACTCTCCGCGACGGACGGCCTCTTTTCTTTCAAATCAAATATTGTCATGATTTTTCGTAGATGCGTTAATAAACCTGGACGAAACCCGGTGCGCTCTAACCCCGAAGCGCACTTTCGGATACTGACTTTTCCTCCTCTTTCGCACGACGCCCCTTCAGAATGAGACGATCGACAAACATAACAGCCAATGGGGTTACCAAGGCAACGTAAATATTATCGATTCCGTACGGATCGCCCAATAGATACCAGATAGTGGTCGATATCACTGCAGCAAGCAGGCCCAACGTCGCCCCACGATTACTGCTGAAAAACGGAAGGTAAAATCCAATCACAGCAACAACAGAAATCGATAGTCTTAGTGCTCGAGTGAAGAACGAAAGATGCAATACCTCTGGGAAGAAAAGCACAAAGATTAGCGGCACAAAGCCTATCGGGACAGACAGTAGGCGCGACATTCTGAATTCCGCCTCTGGCGTGGGATGCCGCGCGGGAACGTAGAAATCGCGCACAATCAACGAGGATATTGCCAGTCCCACCCTGCTCACGCCGACGAACACGGAGGTTGCCAGCGATGTCGTGACGATCCCCGCCAGGACTGGGCTCATGTGGACCAGGAATATCGGAAAAGCATACAGACTGCCTATTCCTGGGAACAGAAACTTTGCTGCGACACCTATCAGACCCAGCGCTATGCTAATGGGCACACAAAGGATTGCCGCAATATAGGCCGAGCTCCTGACACTTTCCGGGCGTTTCAGGGAGGACACCGCCTGAATGATGTCTTGCGTTGAGAATATTGCCCCCACGTTGGCGATAGTCCACGCTCCAATCGTTGCCGCGCCAACTTTCCCGTTCCAAGCGAAATAGTGATGCGGCATCTGCACGAGCATTGGCTTCACTCCGTGTGTCATGGTCAATGCGACGCCGAGAACAATGAAAACGCTAACGTATTTTATGGTCGTGTGCATTACCGATACATACGCCATACTTTTCATGCCACCTATCGCACAATAGAAGGTACTGACGATAGCGGTGATCACAACGGCCGAAAAAAGCGAAATATGCAGAACGCTCGAGATTGCTGCGGCACCGCTGACGTAGTAGCCGACGTTCACGAGTAGGAGCGCATAAATCATGATCAGGGAAACGGTCACCTGCGTCGAGCGACCATACTTTCGGGCAATTGCTCCAGAAATTGTAAATTCACCTGAAACGTAGAGCTTCCTTGCGAGGAACACTCCGAACAACGGGAAACCGATGGCAGCGCTCAGTATCGCCCATGATGCAGCCAGACCGGATTCAAAAGCAGACTGAGCAGTTCCGATCGTCGATTTTGCACCGACGAACTCCGACATCATCAGAATCCCAACCACGACCGCCGGCATCGATCGTCGCCCACCAGAGCGCCACCCGGGAACACCAGCTTCGGCAGCGACAGCAGGCCGCCCGCGGTGATCGCCCGTGCGCCGTACGACACCCGCTTGCCGCCTTCCAGAATCGCGCGGATCGCCGGATGCGTCTTGTAGCGCCGGAATTCCTCGAACGGTGACAGATAGGGGTTCGTGTAGCCCAGACCGACCACGAAGCCCACCACCACCTGGTTGTTGTCCATGTGATAGAGGAACGAGCCACCGTACGTGTCGTTCTCCAGCGGCCAGCCGGCGGTGTGCATCACCAGACCCGGCTTGTGCTTGCTCGGATCGATTTCCCACAGTTCCTTGATGCCGATACCGTAGACCTGCGGATCGACGCCTTCGCGCAGCTTGAATTTGTCGTTCAACTGACGGCCAAGGTGCCCACGCGCACCTTCGCAGAACAGCGTGTACTTCGCGTGCAGTTCCATGCCGAGCTGGAAGTTCTCGGTCGGCTCGCCGTCCTTGCCGATGCCCAGGTTGCCAGTGGCGACACCTTTAACCGAACCGTCGTCGTTGTACAGGATTTCAGCAGCCGGAAAGCCCGGGAAAATCTCGACACCCAGCGCCTCAGCCTGCTGGCCCAGCCAGCGCGTGACGTTCGCGAGGCTGATCACGTAATTGCCGTGGTTCTTGAAGTTGTCCGGCAGCGCCCAGGTCGGCACGCTCTTCGAACCGGTCTCCGTCAGGAACAGGAATTTATCTTCGGTCACGTCGACTGTCAGCGGCGCGCCTTTTTCCTTCCAGTCCGGGATCAGTTCGGTGATGGCACGCGGATCCATCACCGCGCCCGACAGGATATGCGCCCCGATCTCCGAGCCTTTTTCCAGTACGCACACGCCAAGCTCGACGCCTTTTTCCGCCGCCAGCTGCTTCAGGCCGATCGCTGCGGACAGGCCAGCCGGGCCGCCGCCGACGATCACAACGTCGTATTCCATCGACTCGCGTGGACCGTATTCGTCGATCCATCGCGAGGACGGATCGATCTGCCAACTTGCAATGGTCATGACGCCCTATTCGTTAGAATTGGTCTTCCGACAACGCTAGCACACTCTCCCCACCCTTCGCGCTGACGATCGACGCTTCCAACGCCGAAGCCAGCGGCAGCACGTGCTCAGCATAGAACTGCGCGGTTGCGATCTTCGCGCCATAGAACGACGGATCTTCAGCGCGCTTTTCAGCCGCCCCGAGCAACGCGCGCGCCATCTGCCAGCCGCCCAGCACAACGCCCGCCAGCTTGAGATACGGCACGCTGCCGGCAAACACCGCGTTCGGATCACCCTTCGTGTTGGTCACGACGAAATCGACCGCCGCGCTCAACGAGCGCTGGCCCTGCGCGAGATACTTCTTCATCGAATCGAACGCCGGGCCTTGCTGCGCGCCGAGTGCCTCGATCGTTTCAGCCACCTCGGCGAGCAGCGACTTCGCCACCTTGCCGCCGTCCCGCACGGTCTTGCGGCCGATCAGGTCGTTGGCCTGAATCGCGGTCGTGCCTTCGTAGATCGGCAGAATGCGCGCGTCACGGTAGTACTGCGCGGCGCCCGTTTCCTCGATGAAGCCCATGCCGCCGTGCACCTGCACGCCGAGGCTCGTCACGTCGATCGACAGTTCCGTGCTCCAGCCCTTCACGATCGGTACGAGATATTCGTAGATCGCCTGATGTTCAGCGCGCCTGGCTTCGTCAGGATGACGATGCGCGATATCGCAGTGAGCCGCGGCGACATACGCCAACGCGCGTGATGCTTCGGTAAGGCCGCGCATCGTCGCGAGCATGCGGCGCACGTCCGGGTGCTGAATGATCGCCACCGGTTGCTTCGCGGACCCATCCACCGGCCGGCTTTGCACGCGGTCTTTCGCGTAGGCGACAGCCCGCTGATAGGCGCGATCCGACACGCCGACACCCTGCATGCCCACCGCAAAACGCGCTGCGTTCATCATGATGAACATGTATTCGAGGCCGCGATTTTCCTCGCCGATCAGATGACCGATCGCACCGCCGTGGTCGCCGAATTGCAGCACCGCGGTTGGGCTCGCCTTGATGCCAAGCTTGTGTTCGATGGACACGCAATGCACGTCGTTGCGCTCGCCGAGCGAACCGTCTTCGTTGACGAGGAGTTTCGGCACGATGAAGAGCGAGATGCCCTTCACGCCTTCCGGTGCACTCGGTGTGCGCGCCAGCACGAGATGGGCGATGTTCTTCGCCATGTCGTGCTCGCCCCACGTGATGAAAATCTTCGTGCCGAACAGTTTGAACGAACCGTCGCCTTGCGGCTCCGCGCGCGTGCGTACCTGCGCGAGATCGGAGCCGGCTTGCGGCTCGGTCAGGTTCATCGTGCCGGTCCACTCGCCGGAAATCAGCTTGGGCACGTAGGTCTGCTTCTGCTCTTCGCTGCCTGCCGTGAGCAGCGCCTCGATGGCGCCATCCGTAAGCAGCGGGCACAGCGCGAACGACAGATTCGACGCGTTCAGCATCTCGATACAGGCTGTGGCGATCAGCTTGGGCAGGCCCTGGCCTTCATAGTCGAGTGGATGTTGCACGCCTTGCCAGCCGCCTTCGCCGAACTGGCGGAATGCGTCCTTGAAACCGGGCGTCGCGGTGACCACGCCATCTTTCCAGCTGCTCGGATTGCGATCGCCTTCCACGTTCAGCGGGGCAAGCACTTCGCCACACAGTTTCGCCGATTCGTCGAGCACGGCTTGCGCCGTGTCGAGATTCGCATCTTCGAAGCCCGGCAGCTTTGCGATATCTTCGAGACCGGCCAGCTCTTTCATCACGAACAGCATGTCCTTGATGGGCGCGGAATAGCTCATCGCGTGTCTCCTTCCAGTATGTTTGAGCAATCAGGCGCGCTGCGCGATGGACCGACTCCTGCACATGACGCCTCAGACGCTGCATCCTAGCGCTTTAACGGCGTCGCCCAGTATCCCAAACCGCCCATCGATTGACAAAATCGGCCACTTTTCCGGAATTGGCCTACTTTGAGCGGAGAGCGATAGCTGACACGTCAACTGGCAGATGTTGTCCATGGATCGGCCAGTCTTACCAATGGCGAATCGCTGTGTACGCCTATAATCGGGTGCAAAAGCGTGCCCTTTCCCGACGTTGGGCCCGAGGACGTGACCGATTTTCGATCACCGGATTGAACATTGCAGCGCTGCAACGGGTGATCATGCCGGGGCGGAATTCCAGTAGTGGTTTGCTGGAATTTACCCCCCTCCCCGGAACGCTTTTACGAGAGGTCACGGGACGCTTTCATTTGGTGCGAACAACAGCACGGGGGCAACCTTCCGTCGATGACCCCACTCCCGCGGACTTCGCCAGATCGCACCGATTCTCAATCGTTCCGGGAATACGGACTAAAAGTGGTAAGTTTCCTATCGGAAACTCCGCCGGTTGTTAGGCGATGGTTTGGGTCCGTATAGCGTGACAGACTTTATTCTTCGGATCACAAGGGCGAACACCGCGTCGACGCCCGTCATCGCTGGCCGAACAGCCCACCGTGTGGAAATTCGAGGTCGGGAACGTCACACAGTTTGATAGGTCGTTTAATTCATCTTTCCCTGCATCGCCCCCTCCCCATCGATCTAGTTGTGCGAGAACATGCCCGCCACCGTGGGACTGTGCGTCCTGGCCGAGTGAATCACAAAGGTCCCCGGGTAATGCCTAATCACGGAGTTGGATTCCGCGATAAACGACGAGACGATCCGGTAAGCCTGAAATCAAATACACGACTAGAGTTGATTCACACGATTCACTAAGTTTTCTTAACAACGTTCAGACAATTAGTGTCGTGATTTAGACATCCGCACGCGAAAGCTGGCGCTGGTGGCAGATCGGAACTGATTCGCAACGATCTTCTCTACAAATCGTGCAAAAGAATTACGTTCCTCATGACACACGATTCGCAATCCTTAGCCTTACATGGGATAGCCGCATCAATGAGATGCGAAAATGAAGGAGAGGGGCAATGAGTACGATGAACAGTTCGTTGCGTTTGCTGGTCGCCAAATGGCTTGGATCGAATCCGGCGATGCCGGCCCGGGTAATCCGGTTCGGCCACATACGCTCAAATCGGCGACGATATGTGTGCGTTGAGGCATTGCGGCCTGCAGGTGCGTTGACAATTTATTTCTTCCTCCACGATGACGGTATGTGGTGCGTCTATCCGCCAGAGGCCAAACGTCCGACGATGAACTTTGCCTAACGTCAACGGAGATTATCGCTTGCTGAGGCCACTACGGTGTAATCTGCGCCAGGCACCGAAATAACGGGCCCATGACATGCTTTGAGCCGCGCCAACTACAGCACTTTTGGTTTGGTGGGTGACAACATTCACTCCTACAACGGTTTCCGCGGCGCGATGACGAAGCGCCAAACACCTCAAGTGGATCCGTACAAGGCCCACGCACCCGCTCCGATGACTGACATATGTGCCTTTTTCACGACATCGGCGAGCATCGATACAAGCGCGTTGAAGGCGCATGCACGTACCCAGCCGGCGTTGCCGATTCCGTCTCCAACACACGACTTCACCAAAGCAAGCCATCGTTCGACTGCGGACTTTCGCTCCCGACCACGCCGAGACGGCAGCGGTCACTGTTTGCGCATCCGGTCAAGCGCGGTAGTGTCGTTCTTCTGGCGCGTGGAGAGCGTGACACCGCCGCCATGGCCCCTAGGTCATCCGTGCCAGACCTGCGTGCGGGATGTGAGCCCGAGACAGATGCACAACACCGCAAGCCCAATCACAGCAAGCACGACTATCGCTCGCGGTACGAACTATGACTGGGTTACCACCTTCCTGACCCGGCAGATTCGGCACTGAAGGGAGATCCCGCCTGCTCAGACACCCGACAGCGCCTACTCGTAGACGCAGCGCGGTTTGCGTCCAATGTCATTGAGCCGGTGCGTTCGCCGGCATCTCCACGTTGCCGTCGCTCGATGCGCTACATTGATCGCGAAACGTGCGCACAAAGATAATAAGGTCGAAAAGCTCGTCGGCCTCGAGCTTCGAACTGAAGTTCTCGTCGCTCAGCTTCGGGTTCGTCAGCGGTTTCCAGGTCACGATGAAAGGGTCGCCGCCCTATCACCCGAACACAGGTTAGACTAGGTGCACGCGCCCATGTACCAGCCTCGGATACAAGGCGCCGACCGCAAATGTCATGAGATCGTGTCAACAACGTCAGTTCAGGTAATCGCTCGCGTTCATGAGTCTCAGGTACGCCAAACTGCGCTCTCTCACAGTAAGCCAACCTGCCATCATGACCACTTTAGAGACTAAGAACGAGCAGAGGTGGCCCCGGAAATCTGGACAGTCGGTTAGGTGGAA
>NZ_JARESS010000090.1:0-18471 GCF_046027915.1 Paraburkholderia sp. RL17-347-BIC-D | reverse complement strand
ATTCCTGAAAAAAGGCCGATGGAGGCACGCGTCGATGCAGTGCTGCGGGGGGCGCGTGACGCGGGCTTCGTGAGTCAGGAGTGTGGCGTGGCGGCGCTGACGGGCTGCCGTCGGCTAGATTACCGTTCTGTTATGTGGGCGCTGATGCGAATGCGCCGGGACGTGGCGTCGCGTGTCTTCAGGCGCGCGTAGATAACAAAACGGTAATCGGGAGGTCAGTGCTTCGACAGGGGAAATGACAAGAATGGCAAGCGTGGTTCAGGCCACGCATTGCTTGCCCCTAACCCGGAGAGACATCATGAAATTGCTTACCGCCGTTGCCGTCACCGCACTTAGCCTGGTGTTCGGCGCGAATGCCTTTGCGCAAACGAGTCCATCTGGGCCGACGCGCGCCGATGTGATGGCGCAGTTGCAGCAGGCACAGGCTGAAGGTTTGGTGCCGACAAGCAAAAACGACTATCCGCCGTCGGCCACCGAAGTGGCGCGAAATCGGGAGATCTATGCGATTCGGCACGGCACGGATGACGCCGCTGCGGCGCGCACGGCGCAGATGCCGGCAACGCAAGGGGAACCGGCTTCGAATTGAGGTGGGACGGTCCGGTTCCCCGCCGGCGACCGGTTGCTGACGCTACGAACGGTCGCGGTTGCGCGCCCGCGTTGCGCCAGTAATGACCGCGACGCCGAGCAGAATGACCGCCACGATGGCAATCGTATGTTGCGCGACGTGCATGGCCATCAATCCCCAGGACACGCCGCCGATCAGAATGATCCAGCCAACCAGATATATGAGCAGGGTCATCTTTTCTCCTAGTTCGAGTCGACGTAGTAGGTCTATCGAGTAGCAGGATTCGCGCCCGACGCCGGCTGGTCGCGCCGGCGTTCGGAAGCTGAAGGAGAACAGCGCGATGACGAAGTGCGGCTCGCCCGCGTCAACCGCAAGCCGGCGCGGCCTTCTTGCACGCCTCGGCCAGTTGCGGCGGCGGATCTTTCTTGAACACGGTCTTATAAGACTCGAGCACGTTCGACTGAATCACCGGCAACGATTGCACGCCGATCCATGCCGGCGGCGTCTGGCCGATCAGCGCCTTCATCATCGCCATCGCCTCGGCGACGCCTTGATCGTACGGACGCTGCGAGCCGGTGGCCTTCAACGGTCCGCCCTTGGCGATTTCGATCGCGGATTGAAGTCCCAGATCGACCGTCGTCATGGGGATATTCACGCCTTGCGCGCGCATCGACGTGAGCGTGTCCAGCGCCGGCTGATCCCAGACGGCGAATAGACCCTTGACGTCAGGATTGCCGGTGAGGAAGTCGCCCGCGATCTGCCCGACTTTGGACGGGTCCGTGAAAGCGACCTGCTTGATCTTGATGTCCGGACGGTTTTTCTTCAGCCAGTCGTTGACGGCCTTGGTCCGCTCCGTCGTGCTGAAGTAATCCACGCCGAAATTCACGAGCCCGACCGTTGCGCCTTGCGGCACGCACGAGGCAAGCACTTTGGCCGCGATCTGGCCGTTGCCTTCGCTGTCCGCCGAGATCATCGCCGAGTATTCCTCCGGATGCTTCAGGCCGGTCGGCACGTTGTCCATGAACACGAGCTTGATGCCGGCCGCGGACACTTTCTTGTAGGTGGCGGCCGTCGCCGTGCCGTCGACCGGAATCGAGATGATGCCGTTCGGGTGGCGCTGGATCGTGTTCTCGATATCGGCGATCTGCTTGTCCACCTGATATTCGGCCGACGCCGTGCCGATCACTTCCACGCCGTACTTCTTCAGCGTATCGGTGATGCCCGCCACCTGCAGTTGCGACCAGTCGAGATTCATGGTCTGCATCGAAATGCCGACCTTGAACTTGCCGGCTTTGATCTTGGCGATGTCGGCGTCGGTCAGCTTCACGGCATCCACCGAGGCGGCTTTTTCGCCGTTCGGTCCTTGCCCGACAATCGTCTTCGGTCCGATCGATCCCGCAGGCAGGCTGGTTACGCATTGCGCGTAGGCGCCCGAGGAAGCCAGACAAGCGGCGGCGGCCGCCGCCACGACACTGGCTAACGCTATTCTTGAGCCACGACGTTGTTTCATGTTTCTCCTCCGTTGGTCTGCATGTCTGTGCTTCACGTCTTCACGTCCGAACTACTCTGTTTCTTGCCTACTTTCTGGTGAAGGCAACCGCCGCGACGATGATCACGCCTTTGATCACCAGTTGCAGCGACGAACTCACACCGAGCAGCACCAGCCCGTTATTGAGCGTGCCGATGATCAGACTGCCGAGCAGCGTCCCCAGCACGAAGCCGCGGCCGCCGAATAGACTGCAGCCGCCGAGCGTGACGGAGGCGATCACATCCAGCTCCATGCCTTGCGCGACATCGGGCCGCGCCGCGTGCGAGCGCGCCGAGAGCACGAGCGCGGCGAGTCCGGCCAGCATGCCGGTGAGAATGAAGGCGAGGGTGGTCACGCGCCGCGTGTTGATGCCCGAATAGAGCGCCGCCGTCGGATTGCCGCCCGCCGCGTAGATCTGCCGGCCGAACACGCTGTAGTGCAGCAGCAGAATGCCGGCGATCACGGCGAGCAGCGTCCAGATGATCGGCACCGGCACGCCGAAAATATCGCCCTCGCCGAAGATCGAGATGAACGAGTCGTTGTCGATGATCACGGGCTTGGTGGTCGTGACCATCAGCGCAAGTCCGCGCGCGGCGCTCAGGGTGCCGAGCGTGACGAGAAACGAAGGAATGTTGACCCGCGTGGTCACGATCCCATTGATCGCGCCGACGATCGCGCCGGTGCCGATGCCGGCAATCGCGCCGATGACCCAGTTGTTGCCCACATACGCCATGGCGAGCGCCGCGGACATGCCCGAGAGCGCCAGCGTCGAGCCGACCGACAGATCGATCTGCCGCGCAATGATCACGAAGGTCATGCCGATCGCGATGATCGAGACCAGCGCGGTTTGCCGGCCGATATTCAGGAAGTTGTCGATGGATAAGAACCACGGCGACGCGAAGCTGAACACCACCAGCAGAATCGCGAACGCGGCATACAGCGCATAGGGCCGGTCGCCTTGCAGCAGGGCTTGCGCGATGCGCCGCATACGGCTTTTCTGCGGCGGCGATGCCTGCCGTTCGGCCGTCAGCGGCGAGACAGATTCATTCATGTTGCGGGCGCCTCGAGGGAAGAACGGGAAAGTTGGATCAGGTGATGCAGCGCTTCGGCGTTGGCGAGTTCGGCGCGCTCGACGATGTTGACAATGCAGCCGTCCGCGACAATCGAAATCCGGTCGCACAGGCGCAGGAGTTCGTCGAGGTCCGACGACACGATGAGCACGCCGGTGCCCGCCTGCGCGGCGTCGCTCACCACGCCGTAGATTTCCTCGCGCGCGCCGACATCCACGCCGACGGTCGGCTCGTCGAGCATGAGCAACTTGGGACGCGGATGATTCCACTTCGCGAAGACCACTTTCTGCTGATTGCCGCCGGATAAAAACTTGACCGCGGTGGAGGAGTTGGGCGCCTTGACGGCCAGCTCTTTCATGGAGCGCTTCGCCTGCTGAACGGCGGCCTGGCTGCGCAGCCATCCCCAGCGGGAAAAATGCGGCAAGCGCGGCAGCGTCAGGTTGCGTTCGATCGAATGGTCGAGCACGAGCCCTTCGAGATGACGGTCTTCGGGTACCAACGCCACGCCGAGTTGAATGGCCTCGGCGGGCGTGATGCGGGCACGCGTTCGACCGTCGATCTCGATGGCGCCGGCGTCGACGGAGCGCAGGCCGAAGATGGTTTGCAGAATCTCGGTGCGGCCGCTGCCGATCAATCCCGCGAGTCCGTGGACTTCGCCGCGGCGAAGCACCAGGTCGATGTGATGCAGGCGGTCGTTGCTGACGTTCGATAACTTGAGCACGGGCGCAGCGCCGGCATTGGACGCTTCTTCGGAGGTCGCCGCAGTGCTCGCGGTTGCGGCAACCGCTCCATCGCCCACCGCTGTTTTCTGCCGTGCCTGCAACGCGGCATGAGCGGGACCGACGATGGCCGCCACCAGTTGCTTCATATCCGTTTGCGCCGTCGTGAACGTGCCGGCATTCGCGCCGTCACGAAACACGGTGACGCGCTGCGAAATCCGGAACACCTCATTCAACCGATGCGTCACATAGATCACGCCGACGCCGCGGGCCGTGACCGCGCGGATCGCGTCGAACAGAATCTGCTCTTCGCCGCCGGTCAGCGCGGAAGTGGGTTCGTCGAGAATCAGCACGCGCACTTCGCCCATCAGGGCCTTGCAGATCTCGGTCATTTGCCGGTAGGCGAAGGGCAGCGAACCGACCGGCACTTTCGGATCAAGCGGGATGCCATGCGAGCGCAAAAACTCGCCGACCGTGGCCATGAGCTGGCGGTTCTTCACGAAGCCCAGACGCGTGCGCGGCTCGCGGCCCAACATGAGATTGGCGCCGACCGACAGCGATTCGACGAGACTCAGATCCTGGTAGACCACGGCGACACCCGCATCACGCGATTGCGCCGGCGAGCCGAACGCCACTGCCTGACCGGCGATTTCGATGACGCCGTCGTCGTAGGCGTGCACGCCGCTGAGGATCTTGATCAGCGTGGATTTGCCCGCGCCGTTTTCGCCCAGCAGGGCGTGGACTTCGCCGGGCAACACTTCGAGGTCGACGCCGCGCAGCGCTTGCACGCCGCCAAATCGTTTGGTGACGCCCGCAACACGGATCAATGGAACCTGAGGCGATGACGCGGCCGCGACCGCAACCGGCTCACTCATCTGGCATGTCTCCTTCGTCCACGCGACGAAATTCTTTTCTTTGTATAACGCTATCCGGTCGAAACCGTGTTGTGATCTTCGCATCATGAATATGGTGCGTCAATAACATTCACGGGCCTTCGCCGGGCTTCAGCGGTTGTTCGTGTAACGATTGCTCGCAAAGCTTGTTATGATTCTATCAATCGTTGTAGCATAAGTGCGAACAAATTGTCGGCGGCTGTTGTGCGTCGCATCATATTTTCGGATGTCTTATGCCAGAAGCCCCATTGCAGTCTTCCTCGGTCGTCGCGCTGCGCGGCACACCGATCGTCCATCCCGAGCGCAATCCGGGTATGCCGTTCGACGCGTCCTGGCTCGACGGCCTGCGCGTCAATCAGTCGGCGGTGGAACGGCGCACCGCCACGCTCGGCACGCGCCGCAGCGTGAAGAAAGATGCGCAGGCGGCCTGGCTGCTCAAAGCCGTCACCTGCATCGACCTCACCACGCTCAACGGCGACGACACCGAAGGCCGCGTGCGCCGGCTCTGCGCAAAAGCGCGCCAACCGGTGCGCGCCGATCTGCTCGAAGCGCTCGGCATCGCGCCGCAAGGCATCACGACGGGCGCGGTGTGCGTGTATCACCGGTTCGTCGCGGCGGCGGTCGACGCGCTGCACGGCAGCGGCATTCCGGTCGCGGCGGTATCGACGGGTTTTCCCGCCGGCCTGATCCCGCATCCGTTGAAGCTGAAAGAGATCGAGGCGTCGGTCGCGGACGGCGCGCAGGAAATCGACATCGTCGTCACGCGTGAATATGTGCTGACCGGCAACTGGCAGGCGCTCTACGACGAAGTGCGCGACTTCCGCGCGGCTTGCGGCGCGGCGCATCTGAAGACCATTCTCGCCACCGGCGACATCCGCACGCTGTCGAACGTGGCGCGCGCCTCGATGGTCTGCATGATGGCCGGCGCCGACTTCATCAAGACATCCACCGGCAAGGAAGGCGTCAACGCGACGCTCGACGTGTCGCTCGTGATGGTGCGCATGATCCGCGAATACCAGGAGCGCACCGGCGTGCTGATCGGCTTCAAACCGGCGGGCGGCGTATCGACTGCGAAGTCGGTGCTGTCGTATCAGATCCTGATGAAGGAAGAACTCGGCCGTGCGTGGCTCGAACCGGAGCTCTTCCGCATTGGCGCATCGAGCCTGCTGGCCGATATCGAACGCCAGCTCGAACATTACGTGAGCGGCCGTTACTCCGCTTTCAACCGTCACCCCGTAGCCTGAACAGAAGACCGATCCCATGAGCGTAGCCGAGTATTTTTCATCGATGGAGTACGGTCCCGCACCCGAGGACGATCAACCCGCGCGCGCCTGGCTGGCGCAGCATGAGGGCAGTTTCGGGCATTTCATCGGCGATGTGTGGCATGCGCCAGCGGCCGGTGAGCGCTTCGCCTCGCACGCGCCCGCGACGGGCGAGCAACTCGCGGAGATCGCCCAGGGCGACGCGGCCGACATCGACGCAGCGGTGGCCGCCGCGCGCGCCGCGCAGCCGGGCTGGCTCGCGCTAGGTGGCGCGGGACGAGCGCGGCATCTGTATGCGCTCGCCCGCATGGTGCAGCGTCATAGCCGGCTCTTCGCCGTGCTCGAAGCGCTCGACAACGGCAAGCCGATCCGCGAAACGCGCGATATCGACGTGCCGCTCGTCGCGCGCCATTTCCTGCATCACGCGGGGTGGGCGCAGTTGCAGGAGAGCGAGTTCGCCGATTACGCGCCGCTCGGCGTGGTCGGTCAGATCGTGCCGTGGAATTTCCCGCTGCTGATGCTCGCGTGGAAGATCGCGCCGGCCATCGCCACGGGCAACTGCGTCGTGTTGAAGCCTGCTGAATACACGCCGCTCACCGCGTTGCTGTTCGCCGAACTCGCGCATCGCGCGGGCTTGCCCGCCGGCGTGCTGAACGTCGTCACGGGCGACGGACGCACGGGCGCGGCGTTGGTCGAGCATCCGCAGGTCAACAAGATCGCCTTTACCGGTTCGACCGAAGTGGGCCGGCTGATCCGTTCGGCCACGGCCGGCTCGGGCAAATCGCTGACGCTCGAACTGGGCGGCAAGTCGCCCTTCATCGTTTTCGACGATGCGGATCTGGATGGCGCCGTCGAAGGCGTCGTCGACGCGATCTGGTTCAACCAGGGGCAGGTCTGTTGCGCGGGCTCGCGGCTGCTCGTGCAGGAAGGCATCGAGGCGCGCTTCATCGCCAAACTGAAACGGCGCATGGAGACGCTGCGCGTGGGCACGTCGCTCGACAAGAGCATCGACCTCGGCGCGATCGTCGATCCGGTGCAACTCGAGCGCATCCAGTCGCTGGTGGAAACCGGCCGCCGTGAAGGCTGCTCGGTGTGGCAGTCGCCTGACACGACGATGCCTGCTAACGGCTGTTTTTATCCGCCGACGCTCGTCACTGGCGTGGCGCCGGCTTCCACACTGGCACAGGAAGAAATCTTCGGCCCTGTGCTGGTGACCATGAGCTTTCGCACGCCCGATGAAGCGATCGCGCTCGCCAACAACTCGCGTTACGGACTCGCCGCGAGCGTGTGGAGCGAAACCATCGGCCGCGCGCTCGATGTCGCGCCGCGGCTCGCAAGCGGCGTCGTCTGGATCAACGCGACGAATCTGTTCGACGCGGCGGTCGGCTTTGGCGGCTATCGCGAATCGGGTTATGGCCGTGAAGGCGGGCGTGAGGGCATCTACGAATATCTGAAACCGCGAGCCTGGCTCAATCTTGCGGAGCGTCGCAAGACGCGTCTCGTGGAGAGCGCGGCCACGCTCGGTCCGTTGTCGAACGTGACGTCGATCGATCGCACCGCGAAACTCTTTATCGGCGGCAAGCAGGCGCGTCCTGACAGCGGCTATTCGCTGCCGGTGCATGCGCCGGACGGCACGCCCGTTGGCGAAGTGGCCGCGGGCAATCGCAAGGACATCCGTAACGCGGTCGAAGCGGCGCGCGCGGCGCAGAAGTGGTCGCAGGCGAGCACGCATAACCGCGCGCAAGTGCTGTTCTATCTGGCGGAAAACCTGGCCGTGCGCGCGGACGAATTCGTGCGCCAGCTCGTGGTGCGAAACGGGGCGACGGAAGCCGCGGCGCGTGCCGAAGTGGACGCCTCGGTGCAGCGTCTTTTCACTTACGCGGCTTGGGCCGACAAGTTCGACGGCGCGGTGCATACGCCGCCGTTGCGTGGTGTCGCGCTGGCCATGCATGAGCCGCTCGGCGTGATCGGCATCGCCTGCCCGGACGAAGCGCCGCTGCTCGGCTTCGTTTCGCTGGCGGCGCCCGCGCTGGCGATGGGCAATCGCGTGGTGGTGTTGCCGAGCGAGGCGTCGCCGCTCACGGTCACCGACTTCTATCAGGTGGCCGAGACGTCCGACGTGCCCGGCGGCGTGCTGAACATCGTCACGGGCGAACGCGGCGCATTGCTGCCCGCGCTCGTCAAACACGACGACGTGGATGCGGTCTGGTGCTTCGGCAGCGCGGCGGATTCGACGCTGGTCGAGCGTGAATCGGTCGGCAATCTGAAACGGACGTTCGTCGATCACGGCCGCCAGTTCGACTGGTACAGCCGTTCGAGCGAAGGCCGACCGTTCCTGCGTCAGGCCGTGCAGGTCAAGAACATCTGGATACCGTACGGAGATTGACCGCCAAGCCGGCCGTACCGAACGTATTGAATACACGCACGCCAACCAGAAAATGGAGGAGACAACGTGCTGAAGAATCTGGATCCGCTGTTGCATGCCGAAGTGCCGCGCGCATTTCAGGCATCGAAGGACGTTCCCTTTAACCCGGCTGTTCAGCAACAAGGGGAACGCGCATGAACACGTCTACGCAACCAAACGGTCGCGTCGTCATTCTCGGCATCTACGTCACCGATCTGACGTTTCGCGCCGGACGCATGCCGCAGATCGGCGAGACCATCGCGGGCACGGCGTTCGCGATGGGGCCGGGCGGCAAGGGCTCGAATCAGGCGGTCGCGGCCGCGCGTGTCGGCGCGGAAGTGGTGTTCTGCACGCGCATCGGCAACGACGCGTTCGGCTCTATCGCACGCGCCACGTGGGCCGCTGAAGGCATCACGGCGCGCGCGTCGGTGATCGACGGCGTCTCGACCGGCGCGGCGCACATTTTCGTGGACGACAACACCGGCATGAACGCGATCATCGTCGCATCCGGCGCGGCGGGCACGATGGAGGCCGCCGACGTCGACGCAATCGAAGCCGATATCGCCGCCGCCCGCGTGTTCGTCACGCAACTCGAACAGCCGCTCGAAGCTGCACGCCGCGGGCTCGAAGTAGCGCGCAAGCACGGCGTCATCACCGTGTTCAATCCGGCGCCCGCCATGCCGCTCGACGACGCCATCTTCCCGCTGTGCGACTACATCACCCCGAACGAAACCGAAGCGGCCGCGCTCACCGGCGTGCCGATCGCGAATGCCGACGACGCCCGCCGCGCCGCTGACGTGCTGCTCGCCAAAGGCGTCGGCACGGTCATCGTCACGCTGGGCGAGGGCGGCGCGCTGCTGCATTCGGCGGAGCAATCGATCCTCGTGCCCGCCTACCACTGCGGCCGCGTGGTGGAAACCGCCGGCGCCGGTGACGGCTTCACGGGCGGCTTCGCGGCAGCGCTAGCACGCGGCGACGACGCCATTACGGCATTGCGTTTCGGTTGCGCGCTCGCGGGCATTTCCGTGACGCGTCCGGGCACGGCGCCTTCCATGCCGACACTCGACGAAGTGAATCAAGTGCTGAGCCAACCGGCCGGCGTGTCCCAGTCATCCTGACCGTCTGCGAAGCCTGAAGGAGCGTGTCGTCACCATGAAGTCTTCGTTCACCGCTGGAAAACTGTTCGGCGACCGGCAACTGAATTTCCTGCTGATCGTCAACGTGCTCGTCGTGCTGGTCGCGACGTGGCTCTCGCGCGGCCAATTCGTCGATATCGACAATCTGCAGTCGATGGGCGGCCAGTTGCCCGAGCTCGGCCTGCTCGCGCTCGGCATCATGCTCTCGATGGTGTCGGGCAACGGCGGCATCGACCTGTCCGGCGTCGGGCTCGCCAACCTGTCGGGCATGGTTGCCGCGTTGATCGTGCCGCGCTTCGTCAACGGCGACGATTCGCCCGCGCTCTACACGTCGCTGTTCTGCGTGATCGTGGTGGTGATGGGTTTGCTTGGCGGACTGCTGAACGGCGTGGTGATCGCGCGCCTCAGACTCACGCCGATTCTCTGCACGCTCGGCACGCAGCTGCTGTTCACCGGCTTCGCGGTGGTGCTCAGCAACGGCGCCTCCGTGCATGTCGACTACGTGGACCCGTTGTCGAATATCGGCAACGGCACGGTGTTTCAGGTGCCGATCGCGTTCTGCATTTTTATCGCCGCGGTGATCGTGCTGGGGTGGCTGCTCAAGCGCAGTCCATTCGGCCTGCGTCTCTATCTGATGGGCACCAATCCCAAGGCGGCGTTCTACGCCGGCATTCCGCGCGCGCGCATGCTGATCACGACGTATGCGATGTGCGGCGTGCTCGCGTCGCTGGCCGGGCTGATCAGCGCGACGCATACGTCGAGCGCGAAATGGGACTACGGCAATTCCTATCTGCTGATCGCGATCCTGATCGCGGTGATGGGCGGCGTGAATCCCGCGGGCGGGCATGGCCGCATCATCTGCGTGTTCTTCGCCGCGACGGTGCTGCAGTTTCTTTCCAGCCTGTTCAACCTGATGGGCGTGTCGCAGTTCTTCGGCGATTGCGCGTGGGGGTTTCTGTTGCTGCTGTCGCTGGCGTTTGCGGGCGGCGAACGGGTGCGCGCCATCTTTGGTTTCGGCGGCGCAAGCAATGCCGGCGCTTCAAGTGCAGCGCCTAAGCGTTAGTGGCGCGCGACAAGGTTTCAGTACGCGGCGGACAACGAGCCCTGGCTGTCCGCGACGATCAAGTGGGCGACATCGAACGATAAAGGAGACTTTGCATGAAATTGACTCGACTGGGTGCCGCGCTCGCAGCGGCCGCGCTGACGGTAGGTGTGATCGCTGCCGCGCAGGCTGCCACGAACGAAACGATCGTCACGGTCGTCAAGGTGACCGGCATCAACTGGTTCAACCGGATGGACGACGGCGTCAAGCAGTTCGCCAAGGACAACCCCAACATAAACGCGTATCAGACCGGGCCCGGCCGCGCGGATGCGGCGCAGCAACTGAAGATCATCGAAGATCTGATCGCCAAGAAGGTCACCGCCATTGCCGTGGTGCCCTACGATCCGCCGACGCTCGAACCGGCGCTGAAGAAGGCGATGGATCGCGGCATCAAGGTGGTCACGCATGAAGCCGACAATGCCAAGAACACGATGGTCGACATCGAGGCGTTCGACAACACCGCCTACGGCGCCGGCCTGAACGAGCGTCTCGCCTCGTGCATGCACGACGACGGCAAGTGGGCCGTGCTGGTGGGTTCGCTCGGCAGCCGCTCGCAGGTGCAATGGGCGGACGGCGGCATCGGCAACGCCAAGGCCAAGTATCCGAAGATGAACCTGGTCGAGCCCAAGCTCGAAACCAATAACGACGGCGAGCGCGCCTATGAAGTCGCCAAGGAAGTGCTGCGCAAGCATCCGGACCTGAAGGGCTTCCAGGGCTCGTCGTCGCTCGACGTGATCGGCATCGGCCGCGCGGTGGAAGAGGCCGGCATGCAGGGCAAGATCTGCGTCTACGGCACGGGCCTGCCGACTGAAGCCGGCAAGTTCCTCGAAAGCGGCGCCATCAACGGCATCGCGTTCTGGGATCCGAAGCTCGCGGGCATCGCGATGAACAAGGTTGCGCAGATGCTGGTGGACGGCAAGACGGTCGAGAACGGCGCCGACCTCGGCATTCCTGGCTACACGAAGGTCACGGTCGCGAAGGGCCCGGGCAAGGGCATCATCGTGCGTGGGCAGGGCTGGGTGAACGTCGACAAGACGAACTACAAGCAGTATCCGTTCTGAGCTTTCTGGCGGCTTTGACTTTTGTTTCATGTGTCACGGCGTCCCCGAAAGGGGACGCCCCAACCTGCGACTCGCCACAATGAATCAAGACGCAACCTCACCGAAGTCACCACAGTCCGACGTTTCGCAGCCATTCCTGGAGGTGGTCGGCGTGCACAAGCGCTTCACCGGCGTGCATGCGTTACGCGGCGTGAGCCTGTCGTTCGAGCGCGGCCAGATCTATCACCTGCTCGGCGAAAACGGTTGCGGCAAGAGCACGCTCATCAAGATCATTTCCGGTGCGCAGCCACCCGACGAAGGCGAACTCGTGATCGAAGGCGTGCGGCACGCGCGGCTCTCCGCGCTCGAATCGCTCGCGGCCGGTATCGAGACCGTTTATCAGGATCTCTCGTTGCTGCCCAATATGAATGTGGCGGAAAACGTCGCGCTCACGTCCGAGTTGGCCACGCACGCGGGCAAGCTGGCCCGCACCTTCGACCGGCGCGAGCTGGCCCGCACGGCGGCGCGCGCGCTCGCAGCGGTCGGGCTGCCCGGCAACGCCGAGTTTCAGACAACGCTGATCGAGCAATTGCCGCTCGCCACGCGGCAGCTCGTGGCGATTGCCCGCGCGATCGCCAGCGAGGCGAAGTTCGTCATCATGGACGAGCCCACCACGTCGCTCACGCAGAAGGAAGTCGACAATCTGATCGCCGTGCTCGCTAATTTGCGCGCGCAGGGCGTCACCGTGCTGTTCGTGAGCCACAAGCTCGACGAGTGCTATGCGATCGGTGGCGAAGTCATCGTGCTGCGCGACGGCCAAAAAATGGCGCAAGGACCGATCGCGCAATTCACCAAGGCGCAGATCAGCGAATTGATGACGGGGCGTCATCTGTCTAACGAGCGTTATCGTGAAGGCGCCTGCGAGCCCAACGTCGTGCTCGATGTGCGCGGTTATACGCGCGCCGGCCAGTTCAGTGATGTGTCGTTCGCGCTGCACGGCGGCGAGATTCTCGGCATTACCGGTCTGCTCGACTCGGGGCGCAATGAACTTGCACGCGCGCTCGCGGGCGTCGCGCCGGCGCAATCCGGGCAGGTGATGCTCGACGGCAAGGCCGTCTCACTGCGCACGCCCTCGGACGCCAAGGAGCATCGCATCGGCTATGTGCCGGAAGACCGCCTGAACGAAGGGCTCTTTCTCGACAAACCGATCCGCGACAACGTGATCACCGCGATGATCTCCAGCCTGCGTGACCGCTTCGGCCAGATCGACCGCACTCGCGCGCAGGCGCTCGCGGAACAGACGGTGAAGGATCTGCAGATCGCCACGCCGGGTGTCGACAAACCCGTGCAATCGCTGTCGGGCGGCAACCAGCAGCGCGTGCTGATCGGCCGCTGGCTCGCCATCGACCCGCGCGTGCTGATCCTGCATGGACCGACAGTCGGTGTCGACGTCGGCTCGAAGGACATCATTTACCGCATCATGCAGCGCCTGTCGCAACGCGGCATCGGCATCATCCTGATCAGCGACGACTTGCCGGAACTGCTGCAGAACTGCGACCGCATCCTGATGATGAAGAAAGGGCGTGTCGCCAGCGAATACCAGGCCGACACGCTGAGCGAAGCCGATCTGTATCACGCGCTGCTTTCGGAAGCCGCATAAAGGACGTCTCTACTCATGAACTCGCGCATCGATTCGCGCCTGAACCAGACCATGACCACCCCGACCGTCGTCGAAGTCGCCCCCGAGGTCAAGCCGCCGAGCTTGCGGGCCAAGCTCGCGCGCAATCCCGAATGGTTCACCCTGGCATTGATCGCGGTGACGTGCCTGATTGTCGGTGCGATCAATCCGCGTTTCTTCCAGTTGGCGACGCTGTTCGACCTGTTGCATTCGGCGACCACGATGTCGCTGTTCGCGTTAGGCACGCTCGTCGTGCTGGCGTCCGGCGGGATCGACGTGTCGTTCACCGCCATTGCCGCGCTGACGATGTACGGCATCACCAAGGCCGTGTTCGCGTGGTGGCCGGACGCGCCGTTTGCACTGATCCTGATCACGGGCGCGCTCGGCGGCATCGTGCTTGGCGTTGTCAACGGGGTGCTGGTGCATCGGCTGAAAGCGCCTTCGCTGATCGTCACGATCGGCACGCAGTATCTGTATCGCGGGCTGTTGCTGACGTTCATCGGCACGACGTTCTTTATGAACATTCCGCACAGCATGGATCATTTCGGCCGCATTCCGCTGTTTTTCTATCACACGGCTGATGGCTTGCGCGCCGTGTTGCCGGTGTCGGTGATAGCGCTGGTGGCGGCCGCGGTGGTCACGTGGTGGCTCCTGAATCGCACGATGATGGGACGCGGCGTCTATGCGATGGGCGGCAGCCTCGCGATTGCCGAGCGGCTCGGCTACAACCTGCGCGCGATCCATCTGTTTGTGTTCGGCTATACCGGCATGCTCGCCGGCATCGCGGGCATTCTGCATGTGTCAAACAACCGGCTTGCGAATCCGTTCGATCTGGTGGGCTCGGAACTCGATGTGATCGCGGCGGTGATTCTGGGCGGCGCGCGCATTACGGGCGGCACGGGCACGGTAGCCGGCACGTTGCTCGGCGTGGTGCTGGTCACGCTGATCAATAGCGTGCTGATTCTGGTGGGCGTGCCGAGCACCTGGCAGAAGGTGATTATCGGCGCGTTTATTCTGATCGCCGGGACGCTGTTCGCGTTGCAGCGTAAGAACTAGAAGAGTTGCGGCCTTTGCATTGCTAACGCCGCAATGCAGAGGCACGCATACGCGCTTACCGGCGCTTGCGGAGTTCCTGGCCTTTCTCGGTGATGATGGAATCGAAGTCGTCGACTTGCGAGAAACGCACCGCTTTGACGACACCGAACTTGCTCTGATCCACCACCAGATGCCGCTCGACTGCGCTCGCCATAGCCGCCTGCTTGAGGGCGACCTCATGAAAATTCCAGCACGTCACACCGCGCGCCGCGTCCACGCCGCCGGCGGAAATGAATGCCTTGTTGATGCCCATGCGGCGCAGCATCTCCAGACTTTCTTCACCTGCGAACGAATCTGACGAAGGTACATAGACGCCGCCCAGCAGAATCATCCGCACATTGGGTTTGCGCCGCAAAATTTCCGCGACGTTCAGCGAATAGCACACCACCGTGACATGCCGCTCGACCGGAATCAGCCGGGCCAGCGTAGTGAGGGTCGTGCCGCAGTCGATGAACAGCGTTTCGTTGTTGCCGATAAGTCCCGCCGCGATCGCCGACGCCTCGGCTTTGGCCTGCGCGAAGTGGTCTTTCTCTTCTTCGAGTGAATAGCCGGCGTTATTCGGTACGTCGGTCGCGCTGACGATATAGCCGCCGAGATACGTGAATCGCTCGGGACTGCCCGCAATGTCGCGCCGGACAGTCATTTCCGAAACGCCCAGCAGGCCGGCGGCGTCGCGCAGGCGCATCACGTTTTGCCTGGCCAGCGCATCGGCAAGGGCGCGGAGGCGGTCGGGTTTCAGCATGGAGCTCCTGTCGCGCAGTGTGGGAGGGCGTTATGTTTTGTTCGATTTGGTGAAAGAATTATAACAAGAGGCGGTGCGCACGGCGAGCGAGATATCGGTCGATTGAGAGGACCGGCGGCACGCGTTTCCTGGTTCCGCCGATGCCGCAGTTGGCAAACGCAGCAGTGCTGGCGATGCTCAATGCGAATGCGGCTGAAGCGAGCAGGGCGTTGGATTTTATTGCGTCGATTTGTTAAATGAAGCGAGGCGTTTATTTGATCGGCGGCGGGCCGGGCGGAATGTGCGATTATCGCGGAGAAAGACATGGGGCGGCACACGATTGCATTCAGCATGGATGCATGATTTTTTAATTCGCAGCACGCCACGCCATTCATTCATTTACATTTCTGTAAGCCTCGTTATAATCCGAACGCTTACGTCGCGGCTTTTTGCGGCCGGAGAAAAACCGACAACATCACATGCGAAACGGATAACGATAATGGCTGGCGGACAAAATATCAAAACCCTGTGTGAGAACCACTGGACGCAATGGAAAGCCGATTGCAGCGGCTTCCTGAAGGCAGTCGCCGCGGATCTCGATATTACGCTGACGGGTGATGCGAACAGCATTATCGACGCCATTGGCCGCGCACCGTGGACTCAACTCGGTTCGGATGCCGACAAGGCCGTCGCTTATGCCGGACTCGGCTATCTGGTGGTTGCCGGATTGAAGGCGACGCATCACGGCCATGTCGTGATTATCATGCCGGGTCAATCGAAACCTTATCCGCTTGCGTATTGGGGCCGATATGGCGGCGTCGGACGGAAAAACACCGCCATTAACTTTTCCTGGACGCATGCGGATCTCGCGAATGTTCAGTATTACGCCATCAAACCATGAAGCAGAGTCTTATCACGCGTGCGGTCGTGACCGTTGCCGGTCTGTTGATCTCGGGTCCGGTTGCCCTCGCGCAATCGTGTCACTACAGCGAAGTGAATCCCGGCACGGGCAAGGTCAGCGTCGGCGATCTGTCGATCGATCTGGGTCAGAGCGACGGCACGGATAGTCCGACGGCCTGGCTCGGTCCGGTCACGCTGAGCCGTGCGGGCGGGGCATCGTGCTCCGTGGATCCTGACGTCAGCATCGTCGAGCGGCCGCTTTATACGAACGGCAAGCAGCTTCTCGTCTCCACGTATTCCGGCAGCGAGCAGGTGGTTTACGCGATCGATTCAGCGACCTGCAAGATCCAGTGGAAGAGCGCTTCGTTTTCCGGCAAGGTCAAACTGAGCGGCAATCGTCTGCAACTGGACAAGCGCAAGGTGAAACTAGGCTCGAACTGCACGCCTTGAAAGAGCCTGAAGGTTCGCGCTGTGTGCCATCAAGTTGAGCGAGCCGATCGACGATCATCTCGCTCAAGTCGCTTTTGAAGGCCACGCAAGCGCAGCGCGCGACTCTTGCGCCTCCGCCGCGAGATATCGGCCGGGCGTCGTTCCCATCGCTCTGCGGAACACCAGAGGGGAGGGAAGTCGATCACATCAGGCACTTCGTGTCATGACCTCAGGGAATTACCTGAGACGCGAAAACAATGGTTTTCGTCTACCTTTTCCGATACTGAGTCGGTTTACGCTGAATGCCGGGTGCTCAAGGAGCTTTGATGACTGCTCTGGACCAGATTGACACCGTCGTGATCGTCATGATGGAAAACCGTTCCTTCGATCACGCACTCGGTTATCTAAGCTTGAACGGCAGCCAGGTTAACGGTCTTTCCGCGGATCCGGCGTGGCAGGCGAACTTCATCAACGTATACAACGGCAAGCAATATCCCATTCATGCGTTGAGTCCGAATGGACCTGCCATATCGGACCCGCCTCACGACCGCGGCCCGATCGCCACGCAGATCGACACACCGTGTGTGCCGGGAGGATGCCCGGAACTCGGCGGATTCGTGCAGAGCTATGCAACCCGCAAGCCGGCACCGTCGAATCTGGCCGACGTGATGGGTTATTACGACGCTCGCACTGTACCCACTTTCGACTTTCTCGCGAAACACTTCACCGTGTGCGACAACTGGTTTGCTCCGTTGCCCTCAGGAACTCAGGCAAACCGTCTGATGGCGATGGCGGGGACTAGCCTGATCAACGATAACGTGCAAGGGCTGAGCTTTCTGCCGGATCAGCCACTTGTCTATGATTGGCTGCGCCAGCGCGGCATACCTTGGTGTGTCTATCAGTCAGGGAGCTTCTTTCCGTTCTTCAGCATGATGAAGGAATGGCTTCCGGAGATCCTGCTGTCCTTGACCTTGCCGCTCAACGACGCCGGCGGAAACTTCCGGCGGTATTCGAGGTTTGCCCATGACTGGCAGGGCAACGGCATTCTCCCGAAAGTGATTTTCATCGAACCGGAATACACGGACGGCCCTCACAACACCGCCAACGACGATCACTGCCCAACGGGGATGGCTGGTGGGCAAGCGTTCATCGCTGATATTTACCGGACCTTGATTTCGAATCCGACCAGGTGGAAAGAGACGCTGCTGATCGTGACGTATGACGAGCACGGCGGGTTCTTCGATCATGTGGCGCCGTTGGACATTGCGGTCGATATCGCGGGGTTTTCGTTCAAGACTAGTGGGCTGCGGGTGCCGGCTTTTCTGGTGTCGCCGTTTGTCACGCCGGGGAGCGTCTTCTCGGGGAGACTCGACCATACTGCGGTGCTTCAGATGCTTGCGGAGAAGTTCGACGCGCAGAAGAAGTATTCCGATGCTGTCACTACTCGCAATGCGCAACTTGACCGGCTGGCAAGTGCTCTTAATGGTCAGCCTGTGGCTCAACCTGCGCCAGCGTTAACGGGCGCGCCGATACATGCCGCCGCGACTGCATTCAATGGAGTCGTGCAAGCGGGCGTGTCGGATACGACGCAGGGTTTTCATAATGTCGCGCTTCAGGTGGCAAGAGATCATCCTCAATTGCTGACCTCGCCGCAGTGGACGGGGCTGGCGGAGTATCTGGCGACGTATGGGAAGCATTGAGGAATGGAGGCATGTGTTGGGAGACGGGTCTGGTGGGCTTGAGCCCCAACTCCAGAATCGCCTGAATCACTTTAAACGGTTGAGTTCGCGCATGTTCAGTGTCACCAGTGCAGTTGCATGCATCGCCGGCTCCGCAGTCCCACGAGGAACCGGCAAGCAGACCGAGGTCCAAAACACGACATTTCAATTTAGCTCAGATACGACATTACAGCTTTGCCGTAACAGATGA
>NZ_JARESS010000009.1:0-263336 GCF_046027915.1 Paraburkholderia sp. RL17-347-BIC-D | reverse complement strand
ACTGCCGTCGAATTCGGCAGCGCACAACGTGGCCGAACAGAGCCCACTCAACACCGCTATAGCCGCCAGCGGAAGACGTACGCATTTTCTGTTCATGGGTCCCTCTCATGCTGCTTGCGATCTTTACTACACCGTGTACCCACGGCCAGTCATGCACGCAGCCGTCGCGCGGTGATACGTGGCCAACGGCTGGGATACCTGAGCCTCGGAAGCCTGCTGCGCGAGCACAACAAGATCGACACCCGTGGTCTGCTTCGCCCATAACCGGCAATCGGCGGTGTCGTTCTGTTGACGCTGAGGGCTTTGGCCTTTAGCCGGGTAAATGATGGGTTGCCGGGCTGCCACTGAGCATCCCAGCGCCGACATCACAAGCCCGGGTGAAACTCGCATCAGGGGTTGCATGGCGAAACGCCTCCTGGACAATCCAGTTCCGGCACCGACTCACGGCACTCCGACGCCGATGTGAGAAAGCGCCGTAAAGTCGCGGACTCATGGCTTGATCTTGGTGATCTTCTGTCCTTGCACGCCGAGGCCCGCCATCAGGCCTTCCTGGCCATAGATGAATGCGTAGACATCGGATTGCAACGTGGTCGTTGTCATCGACTTCGCCTTGCCTTCGTCGACGACAACGACACTCGGTCCCATGCCGACGGACCAGCCGTCGCTGCTGTTCAGATAACTGAGCGCCGCCGGTGTCATCAGGAACATCGCCTGATGGAAGCTCTGTGCCCCAGCCTGCAGGCCGTATGACAGTGCCGTAGCGTTGTAATAGCCCAGCACCTTGCCGTCCGGGCCGAACATCACGCCGTCTCCTCCCTGCGCTCCGACAAGAAACCCTGCCTTCAGGATGTCCGGAAACACGAGGACGGCAGTGGCCTTGGTCCCCAGTTCCCCCGCCTTTGGCGTTGTTGCAACCAGTGACCGATATGCATCACGCGCTTTCTGTTCCAGCTCAGGACGTGATGACCCGGACGTCGACGCAGACGTGGATGAGTTCATGCTCGAGCAGGCGACCGCCGCGAGCAGAACCGGAATCATTGCCATCAGGCGGACAAGCTTGAACATGATAGGACGCTCCATTCAAAAAGAGTCACTGCGTGACCGGGTCCCGGAGCGGCGTGCACCGCGCGCTTCAGGTACCGGTAGTATTGGTAGCAGATCTGTCCGATGGCAATTGAACTTTGGTCCAATACGGGGCGAATCCGCACGTGTTCAGACTACGGCGGCTGTCCTCCTTCGAGGGCCGCGCGTACGGTCCTGATGAACAGGTCATCGTTGAACGGCTTGAGAATGTAGGCGACCGCACCGCCTGCAAAGGCTTGTTCGCGCACGCTGATGTTATCGTGGGCGGTGATGAAAATGACAGGCGTGCCACTGCCTGAAAGACGCTGCTGGACCTCGAGTCCATTGAGCCCCGGCATCTGCACATCGAGAATGACGCAGGCAGGACGATATGACGGCATGGATGACAGCACGTCGAGAAAGGCGTCGCCGCTTGCGAAGGTTTCGGCAGCGATGCCGACTGAGCGCAGAAGTCTCTTGATCGCTCGGCACACCGATTCATCGTCATCGACGACGACAACGAATGATTTGAGTTTTCCCATTGCACATAGTCCGGTGTCCGGGAATGCACGGGGCAGTGCACTCCCCCAAACCATAGACTATGAGTCAGGCGCAAATGCCGATAGTGGACCTTGGTGCAATGTGGACGCCGAAAGGCCTCATGGCATCCCCGGACGACACGCCGGTCAGGCCGCTTGCAGCCGCTCAGCGATCCGCGTGTGAATGCGCGACGCCTGAAAGGCCGACCTTGTCCGCGATGCGAATGAGTTGGGCCAGCGATGTGACTTCCATCTTGGCCATCACGCGCCTGCGATGAACCTTGATCGTCTGTTCGACCGTTCCGAGTTCGCTTGCCACCTGCTTGTTCAGAAGGCCGATCACGACGAGTGACATCACTTCGCGCTCGCGCGGCGTCAACCGCTCGACGCGATCACGAAGCGAGTCGAACTCAAGCCGGGTCGCTCGCATTCGCACCGCGCACGCGAGCGCCTGTTCAATCGCTCGCAGCAGGTCAGTATCGGACACCGGTTTGGGCAGAAAATCGGTTGCCCCCGCTTTCATCGCGCCGACACCCATCGCGATGTCACCATGCCCCGTGATGAAAATGATCGGCAGCGCCGCATTGAGTTCGCGCGCCAGTTCCAGTCCGCTCAGATCCGGCAACTCGATATCCAGCACGAGGCACGCGGGACAGGCATCGACCGGCATCCTGTCGAGAAATGCGCGTGCCGAACCGAATGTCTCCACCCGATAGCCCGCTGACCGAATCAGACGCGCCAGCGCGCCGCACACGGAGTCGTCGTCGTCGACGACGAATACAAGCGAAGCAGAATCTGTCATGGTTTCTATCGCGACTCATCCTGCTCCGTCGCATTCCCAACAGGCAATGTGACAAAGAATGTCGCGCCTCGGTCAATGTTGTTTTCAGCCCAGAGTCGCCCGTGGTGCATGTCGATGATGGTGCGGCTAATCGACAATCCCAACCCGAGACCCTGGGGTTTTGACGTAAAGAATGGCTTAAAGATCTTGTCCAGCTTGTCGACAGTCAGTCCATGGCCGCGATCCCTGATAGCGATGCAAATCGTATTGCTGCTCTCGCGCATGAGCGTCACCGACACTACGCGGTCGACGGGCGGCATATCGTTCATCGCGTCGAACGCATTGAGCAGGAGATTGAGCATGACCTGCTGCAACTGCACCTTGTCGCCACGCACGGACGGCAGATCGTCCTCGACGTCGAGCGTCACGCGCGTGCCACGCACGATCGCGTCGCCGCGCACCAGCAGGACCACGTCGCGAATGATGCCCGCGAGATCGAGTGATACGACTTCCAGATCGCCCTTCTTGACGACCGCGCGAATGCGCCGGATCACCTCGCTCGCGCGATAGTCAGCCTGTACGATGTCGTTCAGGATCTCTCGCACTTCATCCAGATCGATGGGGTCCGCCGTGAGAAAGCGCTGCGCGGCCTGCACGTTGCTCAGGATCGCCGTCAGCGGCTGGTTCAGTTCATGGGCCAGAGATGCCGTAAGCTGGCCCACTGTGGACACGCGCGTCAGATGCGCGAGATCCCGCCGGTTGCGCTCCAGCTCGTATCGCTCGGTTCTGTCGACGATGATTGCGAGCGTTACGCTGCCGTCGTCGAAGCGAAACGCATTCAGACTGATCTCCACCTGAAATTCCGTGCCATTGTTGCGCCGCGCAGACAACTCGCGCAATGGCGTTCTTTCATGAGATTCCGGCAATGCGAACAAGTCGGCTCTGAGCGGAACATCGGTGTCGGCACGCAGAGCGGGCACAAGCAGCCCAACTGGCTTGCCTATCAACTGGTCGCATTCATATCCAAACAGCCGGGCGGTTTGCGGATTGACCATCAAAATCCGGCCGCGCTCGTCGAGCATCAGAATCGAAATAGGCAAAAGCGCGAGCGCCTCGCGAAAGTACGCTTCGCCGCTTCCTTTTTCCATCACGAGCACGTGAGAATCGTTCAACCCTGTGGATCGTCCGCCACTTTCATGAGACTGGCGGCGCACCGATCGTGCGGACGCCGCGGCATGGTCCCTCTCCGTTATCGGACGCTCCCCGCGCGCACGCTGACCTGCTTCCGGCAAAATCGCTGCTTCCGCCACTTGATGCTGCTCCACACGCCTCTCTCCCGACGAACCGGCTCGTGATACGACGTCGCGCGAACCGGCACCAGCGGACATCGTGAAAACCTGCGGACGCATTGCAGCCAGACACGCCATCGCGCGCTCGACATAATCCGCAAGATTTGGCGGTTTAAGACTACGGCTCGCTAGCGCAATTCGCCGGCGACTGGCAAACACCATCAACAGCCACAGAATGATGGCGGTTTCCAGAACAATGATCGCTGGCATGACGATGCTCATGACCGGGATTCCTCTCAAGAGCTTGCGCCGAGAGATGGGCTGACGGAAAAGCTCGCTCTGGATTTCGACGAGAGATAACGCGCCTGACCCGAAGGCTGATTTCGCCGCTACGTATATGTGCAGCAGGCCGGAAAGTCAGGATCGTGATTCGCTCGCCAACGAGTTTTTTCAGGCAGCGTGTTCGCCAGATTGTGGTCCGTCACTTCTATAGCAGGTCGCTTGCGACGATTCGGTGAAATCGGCCAGCGCAGGAGACAACGCACGCATGGCCAGCCGTATGACTAGCCAGGTAACTACTACACACGACATAGAACTGGCCGGTAAATCAATCGTAGTCCTGATGCAAGCATTAGTAAATGCCGAGTTCGTGCATTCTTCAATCGATGCAATAAAATGCCGATTCGCTAACGCTGAAACAACACCTGGATTGAACCAAAGGGCAATTGTTCACGCGCGGCGTCGCTTGTAATCTGAATGACGTGAGATTCGAATCAGCAAGGACCTGTTTTGCCCCGGCATCCGCACGTTACTGGTAAACCTGCATACGTCGGAATGGGAAAAGAAAACAATTAGATTCACCATTGATGTTATGTGCAGCGACGAGGTCCCGCTAGTGGCGATTGCATCCGCACAGAGAACCGCTTGATAAACGCACGCCGAGCAGGACGAAACGGGTCGTGCTCCATTGCTCAATGGCTCTATGGCTGATTGCGAATCAGTCTGCTCGCGCATGCCCGATACTGTACGGTTGCTACAAGGTATTCCCGCCTTGGGACAGTCATGACGAAGGCCCACCCTGTTATACCTCGACGTCCCTGTCAACGATGCCGAAGTAAGTGGCTAGCGAGTATGACGGGCCGGTGACAACGCTGCGCGTCCGCCAGTCGAACCTGGCAGCGCAGCGGCGCGCATGTTCAAGCGCCTCAAAACCATTGAGTCGTGCCTGCGTGAATTGGGCATCGTGCGATTCGACGTCGGCATGTATTGCTGCGAAGCGAGTGACATCCCGATGTTTCCCCTGGCAACGCCGGCTTCGCTGAACGCACCGACCCGATCGGTCACGTTCGGGCACGTTCGGGCACGTTCGGGCACGTTCGGGCACGTGTGACGAGGCCGCGGATTGCGCACACACGTTAGACCAAGGTTCAATATCGGTGTCCGCACAGGTCCCCTATTCTGTCTCTTGGGCACGCGCGTTTGATTGCCCTTTCCAGAGCTCGGCCTGCGAAAATCAGGAACCAGGTCAGTGTTACGAAAGCGGTGGTCGCGACACTTTTCCTCGCTGATAACCGTTTGATGGCTATGTGAGGGCGATGTCATGAACAAGCGTCTCTTATGCTTTGCGATCGCACCGGCGCTGCTGTTCGCGGGTACCGCAGCTGCGCAATACCCGGTTCTGGATATGGTAGCCGGCAAGCTCGTTCAAAAATATCAGCAATCGTCATGCGAGCAGTTGTGGCAGGAAAAAGCCCAGCAAAAAGGCCGGCCCAAGCCGGAGAAGGAACAACAGGCCGTAGAACTGCTCCGCAGCGATCCGCAGATGCGTGCCGCGTTCATCGACAAAGTGGCTGCTCCGATTGCCAGCAAGATGTTCGAGTGCGGCATGATCCCGTGATCATCGCCGGGTATGCCGCTGAACTGGACTACTCATCGAGGCCACGATGACCTACGCGAAATTCCTGTGCTGCGTGACCGTCGCCGCGCTTGGCCTGGGCATGATCGCGAACGGCCACACCCAGCAGCCACAGAAAACACAGCACACGGCTAAGGCAGCGGCCAGGCCCGCGAAGGCTGCCGCTCCGGCGTTCCAGACAGGACTCGAACCACGCGCGATCGAGGTGCTCAAAGCGGCGTGCGCCCGCCTGGCCGCCGCCCGATCGATGGCATTCACGGCCGTCGTCTCCTATGAGAGTCCGAGCCGCCTCGGTCCTCCCCTCGTCTATTCGACCAGATCGGAGGTGACACTGCAGCGGCCGGACAAGCTCAAGGTCATCACCCTCGGCGACGGGCCGCCCTCTGAGTTCTATTACGACGGCAAGGCGATGATGGCGTTCGAGCCAGCGGAAAACCTGGTTGCCGTCGCCGACGCGCCACCGACGATCGACGCCGCGCTACAGCTCGCCTACGATTCCGCTGCGATTTATTTCCCGTTTACCGATGTGGTCGTCGCGGATCCCTATAAGGACATTGCCGACGGACTGAAGGTCGCTTTCTATATTGGTCAATCGCGCGTGGTCGGCGATACGACGACAGACATGGTCGCGTATATCACCGGGGATGTGTTCGTGCAGATCTGGATCGGCACGCAGGACAAACTGCCGCGGCGCATCTATGCCGTCTACCTTAACGACCGGACCAGGCTGCGTCACGTGCTGGAACTGTCCAACTGGCAACTCGATGTGACCGTCCCCGCGGATGCCTTTGCTTCAGCCAAAGCGACCGGTGCGGCGCGCATCGCGTTCGCGCGCCCGGACGAGACCGACGCCCCAGGAATGAAGCCGCCGCCAAAGACGAAGCCGCCAGGGACCCAATAAGGACACGCATCATGAAGACCGTCGTCATCCGTCTCCTGAGTGTGCTCGTTGCGGCGCTCGTCACCGATCCAGCCGGCGCGTGGTCGCATGCGAACTATCGCGGAGGTAGCACATCGCACGCGGCCGGTTCGGATTCCACAACCCGCAGCAATGCCTGGGGTGGCAGCGAAACGCACACATACGGGCAAGGCACGACCGCAACCGGCCGCTATGGCGGTACTGCGACCCACCAGGAAGGATCGGGGCAAACGACCGCTACCAATCGTTACGGCGGGACCGCGACCCATACATATGGCCAGGGCACCACCGCGACCAGCGCTTACGGCGGCACCGCAACCCACGCTACGGGATCCGGTTACACGACGTACACGAGTTCATCGGGCGCGACGGCCTATCACAGTCCCTACTACGGTGCGACCTATCCTGCGTACCATCCGCCGGTCGTCGTGAATAACTACGGGTCCGGCTGCTACAACTGCGGCGGCTGGTCCACAGCAGGCGCAGCCGCCGCGGGCGCAGTAGTCGGTGTAGCAGCCGGCGCCGCCATTGCTTCGGCCAACACGGCAGCCGCGACATCTAACGCATACAACGCCGGAGTCGCAGCCGGCAGCGCCAATGCGTACAACACCGCTGCGGTTGCCAGCACACAGTTCGCGATGGGTTCGGTCTACGCAGCGCTGCCAGCGGGCTGTATCTCCCCAAAGGTTCAGGGTGGCACTTACTATTTGTGCGGCAATACGTGGTTCCAACCGTCCTATGGTGCGAATGGCGTCTACTACCGAGTGATACCGCCGCCCGCATAAACTGCCGCCGCTGACCCGGTGCATTCGCTCTCGCGAAGCATCCGGATAACCCGCGCCGCCGCGGCTGTGTGGGCAGAATCGGGGGACCGGCATGCTGGTGCGCGAGCGGCGCCCATAGCATTTGCAGCCGCGTCCGTTGAGATGAGCCGCTCCGCATTCGCATCCCATTTTCTATTTTTAATTGCAACCCTGACTGTTGGCGCTGCGATAGCATGTTTTTCCACTCGGGCTCTTGTAGACACCCTTGCCGTTCTTCGTCTTGGCCTCTCCACCCTTGCTGGTTTGCGTCGTCGTCACGCCGTTCTGATTCTTTTGAGCCTTCCACGCGTTGCCCGTATTTGCGTTATAGCCGCCGGCCGCTTGTGCGTTGTTGCACGCTGTCACGCCACGAGCGTTGGTGACGCACTCCGCGAACGCAGTCGAAGACAGCACTACACATATCAACATGAACAGAATCTTCATACTCACCTCCTGATGTGACCAGCGTGAGATTCTTGCGATTTCCTCCCGACGGGACGATGCGTCCGGACTGATGCATATTCCAGTTTAGTCGCATTCACTCCCGCGCATATTGCACTTCGAGTCCTCAAGTCCTATTGCGAGCAGCGATGATTCAGCCCCTTATACGTCAACTCGCACATCACGCTGGTTCAATCGCTGGTGAGTCTTGAGCAGGTGACCAGCGAACAAATACCTCCGCGATCGAGTGGTCACTGCCCAAGTATGGTGAGCGCGGCGCGCATGGGTCCAAGGGAGACTCTGACTACCCCATCGAGCGGTGTGTTCATTTCCATGATCATGAAAATTGCGCCGGCCGCCGACAGCGCGCCCATGACCAGGACAGTGATCGTTGTGCCGTTGCGAGGGGCGAACAGGCCAAATGTGCCGAAAATGATGCCCAGCCACACCACCAGAACAACCAGTAACGGCGTGGGGATGGAGGCTTTCTCCTGGAGCAATGCCAGCCAGCGCGTGGTGTAAACTTCATCGACAATCTGCAGCGCCTTGGTCTGCAATTGACTTTGCGCTGCGTTGTGCGGCGAGAGGTTTTCCACCTGGCGTTGAAACTCTTCTGTCCTGGCTATTGCCTCCGGGCCAGTCATTCGCACGACTTGTGCCGCATCACCGTCAGCGAGTAACGCGATCGACGCAGCGGTGATGTGTTTAAGCTGGGCGCGGATATCGCGTGTCTCCGGTCCATATCTGGCCAGCACGCGATCAAGACGCACGATGTTGACGGCGCTATGTACAAGCTCCCCGTTCGTCGTGTCGAAAGAGCCTTTCGCCGATGATATGAGCAGACCAAGGACTAACGCGGCAAGAGTAGCGAGAAGGCCGGTCGTCAGCTTCACCATACTGATCGATTCGTCGCTTAAGTGGTGTTGCGGCAGCACGTCGCGCAGGTAGGAACATGCTAGTGCGCTGCCGAGAACAACGATGAATACAATCAGTGCGACGACGAGGTGGCTCATCCTGCGATCCTCCGTCCCGGATAATAGGGGTAAACGCCCCGGTCTTCGAAGCGACGCGTTTCCCGCGCCCGTGCTGCCGTGGGCCGACGTTCCTCGTGTTTCATGAAAGCGCACAACTGACGAAGCTTGGCCACACCCACCCCCAATCCGCATCTTGCGCGGAGCACCGCAGTATGCAATTGAACCAAGGTCCAATAGCATACTGCGGTGGCGCGCCTATCTTTCTAGATCTGCGTCACTGTTATGGATGACCTGAAATGCGGATGGGCGGAAACGAAATCGTTGCTCGCCAAGATGTCAAAGGTTCATGAAAATGCTTCAGGTCAGCGGCGTACCGCCTACCGCCATTTCCACGGCCTTGATCAGGATGGCGCCGTTCAATGGTTTACGCAGATACGCGACAGCGCCTGACACAAGCGCGGTCTGCCGAGCGGAAAGCTCGTCGTGTGCGGTAATCATGATGATAGGCAGTCCGATCGGCGCAAGCTGACGCTGGACCTCCAAGCCGCTGATTCCCGGCATCTGGATATCCAGAACCACACAAGAAGGCCGATATGACGGAATCGCCGAAAGCGTGTCCAAAAACTCTTCACCACTGGAGAACGTTTCTGCCTCTATACCGACAGACTGCAGTAAACGCCTGATGGCGCGGCAAACCGATTCGTCATCGTCGACCACAGCAACGATTTGGTTGGGATTGACCATATTACGATGCGACCACGCAATCGCTCTCGCTAGTAGATTTTTGCAGCTTCAGCCTACCGGGAGATAGCAAAATGAGATATAGGGCTTTGGTCCACTAGCAGCGTCGACCACAGTGGTTGAGGCCGAGCAGGCATCGTATGAGGTGTCGATCAGACCGCGCGGGGATCACTCGTCGTCGGCCGCGTGCACACCGGCCTTTTCCGCGAGCCGAACGAGTTCGACAATTGATCTCGCCTTCATCTTCTCCATCACTCGGGCCCGATGAATCTTGATCGTCTTTTCGGCTGCGCCCAGATCGCTGGCAACCTGTTTGTTCAATCGACCTGTCAATACGAGCGCCATGACTTCGCGCTCGCGGCGCGTGAGATGATTAACCCGTTCCTCGATCTCCGCCCTTTGGGTTCTTTTCGCAAACTCTATACATGCGCGCTTAAGCGCACGATCTATCGCAGCGAGCATGAGCGATTCGCTTACCGGCTTGGTTAGAAAGTCGAATGCGCCGGCTTTCATCGCATCCACACTCGAGACGACGTCGCCGTGCCCCGTCAGAAACACGATGGGAAGGAGCTGATCAAGCTTGTGCTGCACCTCCAGCCCCGTCATGCCGGGCATCTGCAAATCGAGAACGAGGCAAGCGGGTGTGCTCGCCAGATCGGTTCTATCCAGAAACGCTTCCGGACTGTCAAAGCATTCGACGTGATAGCCCGAGGCGCGCAGCAAGCGGGTGAGTGCGCATCCTACCCGTTCGTCGTCGTCCACGACGAAAACACGGGTTGTGGGCTGGCTCATGGTGACTGTGGGCCGCAGCCCTGTCGCAAGCCGGTTCCCTGGGGCAGCGTTACGTGGAACGATGCTCCCTTGCCATTGTTGTTCTCCGCCCATATCCTGCCTCCGTGACCGGTGATGATCGTGCGGCTGATGGAAAGACCCAGCCCGAGTCCTTGAAGTTTGGTAGTGAAAAAAGCCCTGAAAATCTTGTCCATCTTGTCGACGGTCAGGCCCAGCCCGTTGTCTTTCACCGTAATCCGCACTCCTCCATCCGGTTCTTCGCGCACGGTTGTCTCGACCACACGTTCCGCGGGAGCACACTCCTTGACCGCATCGAAAGCGTTCAACAGCAGGTTCAGTACGACCTGCTGAAGTTGAACCTTGTCACCCCAAACCATCGCCAGATTTTCGGAAATGTCGAAGCGGGTGCGAACGCCGCGAGTCAGGGCGTCGCTATGCACAAGAACAGCAATGTCGCGTACGACGTTGCCGACGTCCAGCGGTTGCAATTCAATATCGCCTTTCCGCGCCAATGTCCGGATCTTCTGGATGACTTCGCTCGCCCGACGGTTATCCGTGACGATATCTTCTAGCGCGCCCCGGAGCTCCGCTTTGTCGGCAGTCTCCGACTCCATGTATTTCTGTGCCGCTTGCGCGTTGAACAAAATGGCGGTGAGTGGCTGCTTCAACTCGTGTGCAAGCGATCCGGCGAGCTCCCCCAGAGACGAAACGCGCGCCAGATGTACGAGTTCCTTCCGGTTTCGATCCACTTCTTGGGAGGCACTGCGATCCGATATTGCGATGATGCGCAGTACCTGGTCGTGAACCGTGTATTTCGTGGTATTGGTTTCCGCGGGAAAACCGACTCCATCACGCCGCCGCGCGACCAGCACCTGTGTCGTTGAAACGCCGGCGATTTGGCTTGCTTCGCCACGCTCTTCGACTTCCAAATGGTCGCCACCCACGCCACGAATCGGGAATAGAATCTCCGTCGACGCGCCGGCCAGCTGTTCTCTGGTGTAGCCGAACAGTTCTATCGTTCGAGCGTTCGCAAAGGTGATCTGATTCCGATGGTCGACGGTGACGATCGGGACCGGCATCATTTCAAGCGCCTCCCGCAAAGGAATCCTTGCGTTGAGCATCCGGCGCGTACCGCGGCCGCCTCCCAGTAACCACGACACGCACGTGACAACACGCCCTCTCCATCCCGGCGCCGAATCAGGATCCTCAAGGGGGTCGGCCGTGGCCTGCATGCTCGACACGCCAATGTCACAGTGAAGGGATGGGAGTAAGACCTGCGTCGACGTCGTTGAATGAGAATCGTGTCGTTCGCGAATCGTGGCGCCACTAGTTCGGAAAGCACGTATGTCGGGGGAAAAGCTTTGAAGAAAATAGCGTTGTTGTGCGAACCAAGCTATTGACGTTGTAACTACGTCTATCACCCGGTCTCTCCCCTGCATGATCGGATTGATCATCGGTATCTCCGTACCCAGTTCGCGCTGATTCAGCCAATACGGCTGCGGCGCCTGATCTACTGGATTCAACGACCTAGTTGACTTCGCGAAAGTTGCCGCGAACATCCGGCAAGGTAATAGCTGTAATTTAGTATAGGCCGCCGCAAATTATTTACCGGGGACTTTGCGTCATTTTTCCCGATCGGCAGGATCACTATAGGCCAAGGCATCCTGCATTTTCTGACATAGATCAGCAAATAGGGTAGACCCGAACAGTTTCATTTCGTACCCAGTTAATTATCACGATGTCATCCAGGTGGTTCGATGGCGCAAGCGCCGGTGTCGCGGGATCGACAAACTTCAAATATCGACGACGCTCGCGCACAACCGTTTTCTTCCATAGCGAACAGAAGTCTCGCGGGTTACATCGCACCGCAATCACCCGGGCGCCCATACAGGCTACAGGTGAAGCGAGGATGAATGAGCGCAAAGCTGAAGCAGTTTCTTGATCCTGATGCGTTTGCCTGTCGATGTATTCGTGCACTCTGGCTTCTATATGTGCATGCAGGGTACCCGTTCATTGTCGATCAACGTGACGGTCGAGAACGCGACGACTGCCCGAAGAAGCTCAACTCGTGCGGGTCAGGCGGGAGCTGGGCAATCCGGCGGAGCCGACCAGGCATCACCCACCCAATGCAATGATTGCCATGGTCAGCGCGACGCCGAGCGCAACCATCGCGCATCCTGTTTTCCATCCGCCGTAGCCGGCGTGGCGGCCTAGCGCCACGCCACTGGCAAATAACATGGCAAGGGTGAGTGCACGCGACACGATCAAGGCAGTCGGGACATCCCTGAACAGGATGAACGGCAATGCAACCGGAAACGTCGAGAAGACCACGATCAAGAAAATGCCCACCGCGCCGATGAAGTCATTGCGCACGAGGCGCGGGCGGTGCGGCAAAGCAGTGATGGCAGCGAGGCGCGCGCGGATGAGTTCCAGTTCCGTATCGGCAATCAAGGGTTTGATCCATCTTGGCAACGCGTCGCGAAGGGCGCGAACTCCGGCGGCCGCGTCCGGCTCGCTTCTTACCGTCGACGCGAGTGTGAGCCGTCTGCCGCGATTGGTCAGCGTGCGTATGAGAAACATCACAGCATCCGCCAGGCCCCACGCGAGGTTGCAGCCAAGTGCCGTGTAGAACATTTTTCGCCCAGCGTCTTCGCCTGCTGTCACGGCCGACACGGCGCCGACGAACGTCAGCGCCATAAACAGACCAAAACACAGTTCCGACACCCGGTCGACGGTATCCAGAACCGGCTCGCGCGCTTCGACGTCTTCCTCATCCGTCGGACCAGTAGCGTACATGAACTCTCCGATTGCGGTTAGCGCGTGATCGTACTCTGATCGTACTCACTACCCTGCCGAATCGGCACGTGGCGTTCGACACCTCGCGCCGAGCGAATGCCGTTGAGCGAGGAGGCCTCCTCTCGCGGATTGGAAACGGGCAATGCGGCGTAGCGAACGGGGAGCGCGGATATTCACGCTTCATCTAGCTGTCGGATGCGTGACGCTTGTACAGGTTCATCAGGATCGGATGACTACCCCGCCCTGCGGCATTCCGCGCGCGTGGCACGAATGTGGTTCCTCACCGCCTTCATCAGTTGACCACGAGCGCAGACTTGCAGCATACGGCGTTCGACGTGGCGACGATATTAGACCAAGGTTGTATGGCATTGCTTTACGCCGAGACCTACATTGGTACGGGATCTTCGGAAAATTACTCAGGTCAACGTGCGCATGGAGACATGGTAATGGCGAAGACACAAGCGAAAAAAGACCCGTCCGGGACAGACAAAACGCTCTCCTACAAGGAGTATCGGAAGGCGTTGTTCCAGTTGCATGTCGAACTGGTCCGGCTCCAGGAATGGGTGATTCAAACAGGCAGCAAGATCTGCATCGTTTTTGAAGGACGCGATGGCGCGGGCAAGGGCGGCACCATCAAGGCGATCACCGAACGTGTGAGTCCGCGCATTTTTCGCGTCGTCGCGCTGCCCGCGCCGAGCGAGCGCGAAAAGAGCCAGATGTACGTGCAACGCTACCTGCCCTACCTGCCCGCCGCTGGAGAAGTCGTGATCTTCGACCGCAGCTGGTACAACCGCGCGGGAGTCGAGCGGGTGATGGGTTTCTGCTCCGATGAGGACGTGCAGAGCTTCTTCAAGGCGGTGCCGCTCGTCGAGCGGGCGATCGTCGGATCCGGCGTCATCCTGCTCAAATACTGGCTCGAAGTCAGCCCCGAGGAACAGACCCGCCGTCTTGAAGCACGCATCCACGACGGGCGCAAGGTGTGGAAGCTCACGGATATGGACCTGAAATCCTATAGCCGGTGGTATGACTACTCGCGTGCGCGCGACGCAATGTTCGAGGCCTCGGACACCGAGATCGCTCCGTGGTACGTGGCGAATTCGAATGACAAACGTCGCGCGCGGCTCAACGTCATCAGCGATGTGCTTCACCGGATTCCCTACACGGCGATGCCCCGCAGGAAAGTGACGCTTCCCAGCCGGCAAAAAGCGGACGGCTATGAGGAACCGCACTATCCGTTCAAGTACATCGCTGAGCGATTCTGACCTCGGGAGCTCACTGTAGACGAAGGCCATCGTTGCCATGAAACAGGAACAGTCGTCCCGCCGGGAAAAGCAAAATGGACCTCCACCACGGCGGTCGGCCCGCAGTTGGAAGACCCGGCTGTACCGATCGTACGGCGAGCACTAGTCCAATATGTATTCCATCATCTGCGCACAGTGCAACGTAGCCGCGCGCGACCAGTCACCGGATCATCCGCCTGATCATCCGCCTCGGTGAGATTGAAGCCCACGAACAACTCGCTGCCTGACGGAACGAACGGAGAGCGGCCATGACGAGAAGGATTGCACGGCTCTTAAGCATCAGCCTCGTCGTCGTGTTGACGGGCTGCCCATCGAAGCAACAGGATCAGCAGGCTCAGACGCAGCCCGCTTCAGCGCCGGCCGCAGCCCCGGCCTCTGCCCAGGTTGCAGCCTCTGTTGCGGCCGCAGCGTCCGTGCCACTCCCAGCCTCGGCGCCCGAGCCTCAGGCCCAGCAATTTCCACCGGAGGAAATCGAAGCGCTGGTCGCGCCGATCGCGCTCTATCCCGACTCGCTGTTATCGCAAATCCTGATGGCGTCGACCTATCCGCTCGAAATCGTGCATGCTGCCCGCTGGGTGAAGACGCACAAGGATCTGAAGGGTGAAGCTGCCGTGAAAGCGGTGCAGGACCAGCCGTGGGACGTCAGCGTGAAGTCATTGGTGGCATTTCCACAGGTGCTGGAACCAATGAACGACAAGCTCGACTGGACCCAGCGGCTCGGAGATGCGTTCCTTGCGAATGAAAAGGACGTGCTCGACGCTGTGCAGCGATTAAGGGTGCGTGCGCAAAAAGCCGGACACCTGACGTCTAACGCGCAGCAGAAGGTGGTTGTCGAAGCGCCGGCCCCGAGTGAAGGCGGCCAGCGCCCACAAGGTGGCCAGACGCCGCAAACCATCGTGCGCATCGAGCCATCCAATCCCCAGGTCGTCTACGTGCCCTCCTACAATTCAACCGTCGTCTACGGCGGCTGGAGCGCTCCCGCTTACCCGCCGACCTACTGGCCGCCGTATCCGGCTTATTACCCCGGCGCCGCTCTTGCGACCGGGTTCGCATGGGGGGTCGGCATCGCGGCTGCGGGCGCACTCTTCGGCAATTGCAACTGGAATAACAATGACGTCAACATCAACGTGAATAAGGCCGTTAACATCGACCGCAATTTCGACCGTACCAAGGTAGAGGGCGGCAAGTGGAAGCACGACGCGGGACATCGTCAGGGGGTCGCCTATCGCGACAACGCGACGCGTGACAGGTACTCGAAGGGTACGCAGGGCGCCGACGCGCGACGCGACTATCGCGGTCGCACCGGCGGCGCTACCGAGCGTGCGAGCGTCGCCAACCGCGCGGAAGCCGGAAATCGCACGGGTCGCCAGAACAACGCGACCGCCGCCAACCGTACAGGCCGAACGAATACCGCGGGTGCCGGCGATCGGGCCAACAAGTCCGATCGAGGTGCTACAGCCAGCAATCGGGCACAGACGTCCAACCGCAACGCCGCAGCCGGCAATCGCGCACAGACGTCCGATCGAAGTACGGCGGCGAGCAATCGCGCACAGGCGTCGGATCGAGGTGCGGCGGCGAGCAATCGCGCGCAAACGTCCGCTCGTGCCGCTCCGTCAAACGCACAAACCTTTGACAGAAGCGGCGGCGGTTACTCGGGAGGTGGCCGCGACTCGGCATTCCAGGGCGTCGGCGGAGGCACCGCGACGCAGCGCGACTACAATCGCGGGCAAGCGAGCGCGCAGTCCTCGAACTATAACCGTGGGGGCGGCGCAGCCCGTGGTGGTGGCGGCGGTGGCGGAGGCGCACGCGGCGGCGGCGGCGGCCGGCGCTAGTTCGTCATACGAAGGGAAGCGATCCCAGCTGAATCAACATTTGATACGGCTTTTCTGGGCCCACTGCATAAGCGGCGTTCACCCGCGCAACTGTTGGAGAATCCGTTTCCACCTGCGAAGTGGGCGCCGAAGCGCTGCCTGGCTCGAGAATGCTCGACGAATGGTAAAGACAGATCCACTCGTGCTCGCCCGCGTTCGACATGTCGGTTTCGAGCATCCAGTTGACCCCGCACTGAAGACAGCGATATCTGCACACTTCGAGCGGGCGGCGACCCAGTGGACGCAGCCTCGTCGAACAGTCTGATTTCTGCAACTGTGGATGGGGCGCAGGAATAGCGCTTTGCAGCATTCTCTCGCACGCGTCGCAAAACATGGGAGTCAGGATCGCAGAAGAATGACGGGACAACTATAGCACTGGGGATTGCGGGGTTGGGCGGCTAGTCTCGCTACGTGGCTTGCGTAGCTGGGAACACTGCGGCGGCTACTTCTCCTCAGTCGGTTCAACGCGAGAACCTGGCTCCACGGACAACGAGGGTCACGCGTCACCGGCGCGGCCAGGAAATAAACAGTCATCGCGCGCGAACTGATCGATGCGTCGACAGGGTTGCACGCGCAGTGGCTGTGAACTGCACGCGAGGCCTCGCGTACGTTGCGCGCAGATGTTCAACAAAGACGCCCGCCCCTCGAAACGATCCAGCCCAGATCCTGCGGATCCACACGCGGTGTCGAAGCCGCCCTGCCCCCATGGTCAGTTTCGCGAGTCAGTGCGAGACCCGCGCCAGCACGAGCACGTAGAGCGCAGACGCTGCGAGCTGCACAAGTGTCACAGGCAGTCCATAGCGCAGAAACGTCGCGAACGTCACGGGCCTGCCTTCGCGTGCGCAGATACCCGCCGATACGATGTTCGCGGCCGCACCGATGAGTGTGGCGTTGCCTCCGAGCGTCGCGCCGAACATCATCCCGACGAACACCGGAATGGTGACTGGCGGCCACTGGGTGAACTGGTCGGACAACGCGATGTCGGGTACGAACTCCGCCGCCACCAGGTATCCCTTGACCATCACAATGGACGCCGCTGCAACCGGTACGTTGGCGAGCAACGACGACAGCAGTCCAATTCCGGCAATCATCACCAGAGCGACGAGCGACAACTGGGTGCCGAATTGCTGATAGAGCTGGAGTGCCATGACCTGAAGCAGACCCGTCCTGGTCATCGCCTGAACCAGACAGAAAACCGCGCCGAGGAACACCAGTGTCTTCCAGTCGACCTCCCGCAGCACGCTATCGGTAGACTCGACCCTGGACGCGTAGCCGACCAGCAGCGCCAGTGCGCTGGCAATCAGTGCAACCGCCGGCGGAACGATGCGCGTGGGCAAGTCCTCGCCGAACACGAACAGCGCCATCATCGTCGCGAGCACGACGAGCGACACGCCCGCATAGATAGGCCGCTGGAGCCGCGCACGCGGCTCACGGGCCGGCAAGGTCCGCCGGATCTGCCATATGTCGCGCATCAGGAGCGGAAGCATCGGCACCACGACCCCAACGGCGACGACACCGCCCAGGCTGACGCGCCGCAGGTACTCTCCAAACGTCATGCCGATCGAACTGCCGACGAGGAACGTCGCCGGATCGCCGACCAGCGTGAGCAGTCCGGCTGAGTTGCTGACGATGGCGGTCAGCACCATCGGAGCGACGATGTCCACCTCGAGCGCCACGGCCACGCGGATGATGATGGGGGCCAGCAGGACGACCGTGGTCGCGTTCGGCAGGAACGCGCACAGCGGCGCGACAATCGCAATCAGGAGCAGCAGGAAGCGCTTACCGCTTCCGCCGGTGGCCCGCAGATACAGGTCGCCGACCAGGTCGAACAGGCCCGTGGATGACAGGATGCGCGCGACCACCATGCCGCCGAACAACAGACTGATCGGACCCGCGGCGGTTCGGGCCGCGCTCAGCATGTCCTGTTCGTCGAGTATGCGCAGCGCGATCAGAACGCTCACGCCGACAAGCGCGGCGACGGCCATATCGATCACGTTGAACGCGATCACCAGTATGACCGTCGCGAACACGCCGAGGACAATATAGACCTGCAGTTCGCTCATGACGCGCCTCGCTGGGTTCAGCGCATCGGCGGCGCATACATCAGCCCGCCATGCGTCCACGATTCGTTGATCCCGCGTTCGAGCCGCAGCGGACTGCGCGCGCCGAGGTTTCGGTCAAACATCTCTCCATAGTGACCGGCGCTTCGCAACGCCCGAAGTGTCCACTCGGGTTCGACACCGATCGCGCGGGCGACTGTATCGTCGGGAACAAGCGCCTGCCGAACAAGGGGATCGCTCATCCGTTCCTGCACGTTCTCAGAGGTCACGCCCAGTTCTTCTGCTGCGATCAGCGTGAACAGCACCCAGCGCACGAGAATCAGCCAGGAGACGTCACCACCCTGGACAACCGGGCCAAGTGGCTGTTTCGAGATCCGCTCCGGAAGGATGACGACCGATGCCGCGCCGCCTGGCGCATGCAAGCGTATGGCAGTCAGATAGGACGCGTCGGCCGTGTATGCGCTGCAACGCCCGGCGAAGAACGCCTGTTCCAGTTCAATCGCGGATTTCAGCACGAGCGGCTTGATGTCGAGCCCGTTCGCCGCCGAGTAGGCAAGCAGATGTTCTTCGGTGGACGTGTCCTTCTGTACGCAGACCGTGGCACCCTTGAGCGAGGCAACCGACTGTGCTCCGCCCCGCCCCGGCACCATGAATGCCTGGCTGTCGTAAAACAGAACACCCGCGAACTGGACCTTGAGAGCCCCTTCACGAAGCAGGGTCCACGTTGTGTTGCGCGCGAGCAGATCGACCTCACCCGTCAAAAGCGCCGGAAAACGCGCTGACGCCGTGAGCGGAACAAATGCGACCCGTGCGGGGTCGCCGAGGGCGGCGGCCGCCACGGCGCGGCAGAAGTCGACATCGATACCCGACCAGTGTCCCGCGGCATCCCGTACGGAAAAGCCGACAATCCCCTCGCTAACGCCGCAGCGCAGCGCACCGCGCGCCTTCGCAATCATCAGGGTTTGCCCGTCCGCCGCTTCGACTCGCGACGGCAGGCACATCACAGCGAGCAGCAGCAGCCATATCGCCCTCACGATTCGGCCTCTCGTTGCCATGACGTCATCCCTCCGTCCGTGTGGCGTGATGCTGTGCGCGATGTTCTATTCACCCTCATCGTCGAACGAACGCCTGAGGTGAGGTTCAGGATGTCCTGATTTCGTTCGAAAGCGGTTGGCCCGTTTCGAACTCGGTGACGCTTCGCAGGGTTGTTTGGCAAATCGTCGTCACGGCTTCACGCGTGAGGAACGCCTGATGACCGGTAACGATGACATTCGGGAACGAGATCAGGCGTTGAAGCACATCGTCGGTAATGATGGTGCTGGAAAGGTCGCGAAAAAAAAGTTCTGCTTCCTGCTCGTACACGTCGAGCGCCGCCCCTCCCAGTTGCCCGCTTTTGAGTGCCTCGATCAGCGCTTCGGTGTCCACCAGCCCACCACGACTGGTATTGACCAGCAATGCCCCGCGCTTTGCCCTGCCCAGACTGTCGGCATTGATGATGTGAAAGGTTTCCGGAGTCAGCGGGCAGTGCAGCGAAATGATGTCTGCGCTCGAACCAATTTCCAGTGGACGCGCGTAGCTGGCACCTAACGCCTCGAATTCGGGTGACGGGAATTTGTCGTAGCCGATGACCTTGCATCCAAAACCAAGCATGATCCTGGTGAAGACACGGCCAATCTTGCCTGTACCGACCACGGCCACTGTCTTGCCGCAAAAATCAAAACCCATCAGCCCGTCCAGCGCAAAATTGGAATCTCGCGTTCGGTTATAGGCCCGGTGGATCCGCCGATTGATCGCCAGCAGCAATGCAACCGCATGCTCCGCAACCGAGTTGGGCGAGTAATCCACGACTCGAACCACCCTCACCCCGAGACGGTCGGCGGCTTTGAGATCCACGTTATTGAAGCCGGTGCAGCGCAGCGCGACGAGGCGTGTTCCCCCGCGCTTGAGTGCGTCGAGGACCGCTGCATCCGCAGTGTCGTTGACGAAGATACAGACGGCGTCATTGCCCGTGGCAAGTTCGACGGTTTCCAGTTCTAACGGGTCGTCGAAGTATTTGAGTTGATGGCCCTCGGTAACGTTCGCGGCATTGAGAAATTCGCGATCGTAGGGCTTGGCGCTGAATACGGCAATTTTCATCGCGTGTCTCCCGGTTTCATGGAGGTCCGGCTTTTCGCCAAAAGCCTGGTCGGCTATCCACCGACCAATGCAACAGCGATCTGCGCGAACAGGATTTTCACAATAGTCATCGAAGGAAAAATCATTGCGTAACCGACGTCCGGCCTGTCTGTGGGAGCAACGCGATTGGCGAAGGCCAGGATGGCCGGATTCCCCGTCGCGCCGCTGATGATTCCCACCGTCGCGTCAAACGGCAGCTTGAAAACCCACAGGCAGAAGAACGCTGTAATCAGCACCAGTGCGAGAAGAATCGCCACGCCACAGAGGAGAAACGAAATGCCGGTCGCGCCGACTGTCGCAAAGAACTTCGGCCCGGAAGCGATCCCCACCTGGGCGAGAAAGATCGTCAGGCCGAAATTGCGCAGGACCAGATTGGCCGAGAGAGGCATGGTCCAGACGAATGGTGGAGAGCGGCGAATCTTGCCGAGGTAGAGCGCAACCAGCAGCAGCGCAGCCAGCCCCAGGGTCAGCTTGCCGACCCCCGGAATAGGGATCGGGATCATGCCGATGAGTAGTCCCACGGCTGCGCCGGCGCCGATGGAGATGAAGCTTAGCTCCGCGGTGCCCTTGATAGAGTCGCCGAAGAATCTACGGATCGCCTTCATCTGAGCTCGATTGGCGAGCAGGCCGACCCGGTCGCCGAACTCGAGGATCAGGTCGGAACTGGGCAAGATGTCGGCATCACCTCTACGTACATGAGCAATCGAGCAGATCACGCCTTCAGGGAAGGCGATGTCCCGAAGCGATCGCCCCACCACGGCCCGGCTCGACGCAAATACGCGCGCATAGTCGAGATCCTCCCGGTGACTGGTCATCCTCCCCGGCTGCAGTTCTCCGACAAGAGCGGCTGCGTCCTTGAGCATCGCGGGGTCCATAGAAGTGGCAAGCAGGACATCATCCGTGTGCAGGACGAGGTCGTCCCCAGGCAGGAGATTGTGGTGTTCGCGACGCACGGCCGCGATTGCCACACCGGCCGGCAGTCGTGCCGTCAACTCGGAAAACCTGAGACCGATGAATGCGCCGTTTTTCAGCGCAATTTCAGCGGTTTCTATGAGCTTTTCCGGCGGCTGCTCGACCTTCACTTTTAGCAGTGCGCTAAGCATGTAAATGAGCAGGATGGGACCTGCAACGCCGAACGGGTAGGCTACGCTATAGCCGACAGCGGCGCCGTCGCTTTTTGTCGCTGCGATGATCGCCTGCAAGGTCGCTGTGCTGGTACCCGAGCCCGCGAACATCCCGAGTGATTCATCGAGTTTGACGCCAAACATCGGAACGAGAGCCAAAGACACGAATCCCGCGCCAACGACTCCCAGAGCGGCTGCCGCATTGGCGCGCAGTCCATCGGCGCTGGTGAGGCCCTTAAAGAACTGGGCCCCGTACTGGATGCCGATGCCATAAAGAAATAGCAGCAAACCAAGGGTTCCGAGAAGGGCAGGCGGTGACGACTTGGGTGCGAATCCTCCGATCACCAGTCCCACGAAGAGGACCGCGCCCGATCCGAGCGAGACGCCCTTTATGCTGAACTCGCCCACGACATAACCCAATCCGATAGTCAGGAACAGCGTGAACAACGGCTGAGTTTCGAGCAGAGCCCTGAGTGTATCCATAACGGCCTCGTTGTTAGACGACCGGCACGATAGCGCGACGATGCGAAGAAGAACTTACTCCCACGTGCTCAGGATTCGATCGGGCTGCCGTGTCTGCATGGCATGTGCACGCGGTGTGCTGCTCGACGGATACTGGCAGCGCCTGACACCGGTCAGGGCAAGGCCGGCTTGAGCGAATAATGTTCGATGCTGGGACCCCGCGCGACAATGGCCGCACTCTTTCGAATTTCCTCCCGAGCGCCGGGCAGGTCGATCAGCGAGTGTTGAGCACCGCACAGCACGGTCTCAAGCTGAATGGGATCGCCTGTCCAAGCCAGCCGGCGACACATGGGAAACCGTGGCGCATCCGTGAACAAGCCCGCCAACATTCCAATACGGCAACACCGGCGCCCGGTGTTCCGACAGCCGCTGGAAATGCCACATCGAGCGGCGTGTGCCTGGTGCGATGGCGGCGATCGAACCGAACCATGCCGGTGACATGGCGACCTTCGGATCGGCTGACTACGAGCAGACGCTTGCAGCATACGGCGTTCGATGTGGCGACGATATTGGACCAAGGTTGTATGGCGTTGCTTCACGCCGAAGCCTACATTGGTAGGGGATCTTCGGAAAATTACTCAGGTCAACGTGCGCATGGAGACATGGTAATGGCGAAGACACAAGCGAAAAAAGACCCGTCCGGGGCAGACAAAACGCTCTCCTACAAGGAGTATCGGAAGGCGTTGTTCCAGTTGCATGTCGAACTGGTCAGGCTCCAGGAATGGGTGATTCAAACAGGCAGCAAGATCTGCATCGTTTTCGAAGGACGCGATGGCGCGGGCAAGGGCGGCACCATCAAGGCGATCACCGAACGTGTGAGTCCGCGCATTTTTCGCGTCGTCGCGCTGCCCGCGCCGAGCGAGCGCGAAAAGAGCCAGATGTACGTGCAACGCTACCTGCCCTACCTCCCCGCCGCTGGAGAAGTCGTGATCTTCGACCGCAGCTGGTACAACCGCGCGGGAGTCGAGCGGGTGATGGGTTTCTGCTCCGATGAGGACGCGCAGAGCTTCTTCAAGGCGGTGCCGCTCGTCGAGCGGGCGATCGTCGGATCCGGCGTCATCCTGCTCAAATACTGGCTCGAAGTCAGCCCCGAGGAACAGACCCGCCGTCTTGAAGCACGCATCCACGACGGGCGCAAGGTGTGGAAGCTCACGGATATGGACCTGAAATCCTATAGCCGGTGGTATGACTACTCGCGTGCGCGCGACGCAATGTTCGAGGCCTCGGACACCGAGATCGCTCCGTGGTACGTGGCGAATTCGAATGACAAACGTCGCGCGCGGCTCAACGTCATCAGCGATGTGCTTCACCGGATTCCCTACACGGCGATGCCCCGCAGGAAAGTGACGCTTCCCAGGCGGCAAAAAGCGGACGGCTATGAGGAACCGCACTATCCGTTCAAGTACATCGCTGAGCGATTCTGACCTCGGGAGCTCACTGTAGACGAAGGCCATCGTTGCCATGAAACAGGAACAGTCGTCCCGCCGGGAAAAGCGAAATGGACCTCCACTACGGCGGTCGGCCGGCAGCGTCCGCCTGCCCTTCCCGGAATGGATTGGCGACTACAGGGCAGCGTGGCTGAGGCCCGACATCATTGCCGGCCTGACGCTAGCCGCGGTGGTGATCCCGAAGGCACTGGCGTATGCGACCATTGCCGGCCTTCCGGTTCAGGTCGGGCTATACACCGCCTTCGTTCCCATGTTGATCTACGCTTTGCTGGGATCTTCGCGTGTCCTCAGCGTGAGTACGACGACCACGATCGCAATCCTGGTCGCGGCGGCACTCGGCGGTGTGGCGTCCGCGAACGATCCGGCCAGCCTGCTGACGGCTTCGGCGACGCTGACATGCCTGGTAGGGGCGATTCTTATCGTAGCGAGACTGCTCCGGCTGGGCTTCATCGCGAATTTTATTTCCGAACCGGTGCTCATTGGCTTCAAGGCCGGCATCGGAATTGTCATCGTCGTGGACCAGGTGCCGAAGCTACTCGGCATCCATTTTCAGAAAGGCGCGCTGTTTCACAACCTGCTCGCCATCGTTCATGAGATCCCGCAAACGTCCTGGGCCACAGTGGCCGTCGGCGCGGTCATGATCGTCCTGCTGGTCGCCATGGAGCGCTTCCTCCCCCGTGCGCCCGCACCCCTGGTCGCGGTGGCGGCCGGCATTGCCGCCGTGAAACTGTTCGCCTTGCCGGCGTATGGTGTGGCGACGGTGGGCCACGTCCCCACGGGACTGCCTCCCTTTACGCCGCCGGATCTGCAGATGGTGACGATGCTTTGGCCCCCTGCGCTGGGCATAGCACTCATGAGCTTTACCGAATCCATCGCGGCAGGACGGGCGTTTGCGCAAAGCGGCGAGCCGACTCCACAGCCGAACAGGGAATTGCTGTCGACGGGACTGGCAAACCTCGGCGGCGCTTTCTTCGGCGCCATGGCCGCTGGCGGCGGGACGACGCAGACCGCGGTGAACCGGCTCTCGGGTGCGCGATCCCAACTTTCCGGACTGGTCACCTCGCTAGCCGCGCTCGGCACAATGCTCGTTCTGGCACCGCTCATCGGGTTGATGCCGGAGGCGACACTGGCAGCGGTAGTCATCGTCTATTCGATCGGACTGATCAAGCCGGCAGAATTCCGGGAGATCCTCAAGGTACGTCGCACGGAGTTCATCTGGGCGCTGGTCGCGCTGGTCGGCGTGGCCGTGGTCGGCACGCTCGAAGGGATTGTCGTCGCGATCATCGTGTCGCTGGCCGCGCTCGCTCATCAGATGTCGGACCCGCCGGTTTATGTACTGGGCAGGAAGCCCGGCACGAACGTCTTCCGTCCGCGCTCGACCGACAACCCCGCCGACGAGACCTTCCCCGGCCTACTGATGCTGAGGCCGCAGGGACGCATTTTCTTTGCCAATGCCATGCGCGTCGGAGAGAAGCTGAGACTGCTAATTGCCGAGCCCAAACCGAAAGTGGTGGTGCTCGATCTCTCTGCTGTATTCGACTTCGAATACACGGCATTAAAGATGCTGACCGATGCGGAAAGGAAAATTCGTGAGGAGCAGGGAGTCGTGCTCTGGCTCGTCGGTCTCAATCCCGACGTGCTTGCGATGGTGCGGCGCTGTCCGCTGGGAGAGGCGCTCGGGAACGACAGGATGTTTTTCAATATGGACATGGCGGTTGCCAGGTATCAGACCGACCAGGCTCACGATTAACACCACCCATCCAAATCGAGAAAGCGACACGTTAGATTGACCGCACGTCGCGTGCTTGGCGCGAGGCTTCGCCCTACCCTGGCCTCGCTCATCGTCCCATACGACGGTCGTAGCTGCGCGAGATGCGCTGAAGCAAAGTCGGGTCGCGTGCGTCACTGGAGTCGAACCGCACCTGTACGCTCCCATCGGCCTGCTGGCGCACGCCGGCCGTCACGATGACGCTGCCGAAATTTCCAACGACGGTGCCGTTCGCCGGATCCTGTACGGTAATGGCCAGGCCTTCGTCGCGCATGGCGCCTGCCGCGGCGGCAAACGAGCGATCGTAACTGGCTGGCGTCATCACCACCGTGCCGGCGGGGACCGCGTAGTAAGGGCATGCCGATAGCGCGACGAGCACGCCGCAGGCAGCCGCGAGTAGAAGAAGGCGCATCAATGTGCCACCTGCGCCCACCCGGGGCCGGGGTCGAATGACTGCATCGCCGCAGCTTTCTTCGCGCTGTCGGGGCCAAGATCACGCTCGTAGACCTGCCCGTCGTGACTGACCATGAAGCTCTTGATGCCGGTATCCCCGTAGCGAACAGGCCAGGCAACGACGGCGAAGCCGCCAAAGAGCTTGCCCTTGGCAACGTAGTCGTACGCCCCGCCAAGGGCGTGAGGGCCCTGCGACGTGAGCAGCTTGTAGTGGTAGCCGTAATAGCCTGCCTGCCCGGTGCGCGCGCCCGCCGTCACGAAGGCGGCCCCAAGCGGGCTTGGCTTGTCATCGGGGCCGGTTGGCCAGTACAGGCCGTCCTGCTTGCCGGGCGAGCTCGACAGCTTCTTCGCATAGGCGAGCACGCCACTGCCGTCATGGTCCGTCTCGGCGTATTCGCGCTGCGCATCGTAGACCGCCAGCATTGTCTGGATGACGGCAAGCTCGTTTCGGCCAATGCGGCGCAAGCGCATTTCCTCGACTCCGGCGCGCGTGTCGAAATGCCAGCCTTTGGCCGATTTCACGATGGGGATGGGCAGAGTCCAGCCATCGTTGCCCACCAGGATGTCGGCACGTTCGCTGTCCGTCGCCTGAATCGCATGCGACGTGTCCCAGGCCTTCAGAAAGCGGCTTCGGATCTCGGCGCCGACCGGCGGGATGAGTTCCCGAAAGTCGACGCCCAGCAAAGCCCTTAAACTTGCCTCGTCGTTATTGGCAACAGCGTGGCCGAACGCCGTCATCGCCTCTTCCGGCGACTTGAAGTCCGTCTGCGCGTATGCAGCAGGAGGCGCCCCGAAGCAGAGTGCCAGCGCAACCACGACTGAACCGCCGATCGCGGCGAGCCGAGCCGCAGGAAATCGTAGTAATGACTTCATGCTCGTGCCTCCCTAGCGTCTGCCACGTCCGCCACCACCCGAGCGCATCCCGCCCCCGCCGCCCGATCTGTTGAAGCCCGAAGACCGCGCGCTGGCTTGGCCCCGGTTGAAGTCTCGCTGTGAGGCGCCACCGCCACCCACACCCTGGAAGGCACTGTCGCGCCCGGCTCCGGTACCGGCCCGATCGGACACTGCCGCGCGATTGCCGGCACCGGCAGTATTCCCTCCGTCAGCACGATTGCCGACGCCTCCAGTCGGCCCTCCACCAGCGCGGTCGCCCACGCCGGCGTTGTTCGCGCCACCTGCGCGGTCGCCTACGCCGGCGTTGTTCGCGCCACCTGCGCGGTCGCCTACGCCAGCGTTGTTCGCGCCACCTGCGCGGTCGCCCACGCCGGCGTTGTTCGCGCCACCTGCGCGGTCGCCCACGCCGGCGTTGTTCCCGCCACCTGCGCGGTCGCCTACGCCGGCATTGTTCGCGCCGCCCGCGCGGTTGCCGGCGCCGGCCCGGTCGCCTGCGTCACCGGTGCGGCCACGGAAGTCACCGCGCGCGTCGGCGCCGGAGACATTATTGGCGAACTTCTCGCGGGACGCGTTATCACGGTAGGCGACGCCCTGACGATGGCTGGCATCATGCTGCCACTTGCCGCCGCCCTGAACTTTGGTGCGATCAAAGTTGCGATCGATATTGGCGGCCTTGTTGACGTTGATATTGACGTCTCCACCACCCCAGTTGCAGTTGCCGAAGATTGCTCCCGCGGCGGCAAGGCCGACGCCCCAGGCAAATCCGGTGGCGAGTGCGGCGCCGGGATAGTAAGCCGGGGACGGTGGCCAGTAGTACGGAGGATAGGTCGGATAGCTCCATGCGCCGTACACAACGGTCGGGTTGTAGGCCGGCACGTAGATCACCTCCGGGTTCGCCGGCTCGATGCGCACGATGGTCTGCGCGGCTTGCCCACCCGCCGGCGCAGGCTCCGAGATCACCTTCTGTTGCTCATTGGACTTCAGGTTGCCCGATTTCTCAGCGCGCGAGCGCAGTCGCTGTACCGCAGCGAGCACGTCGCTTTCCTGCGCGAGGAAGGCGTCGCCCAGTTTCTGGGTCCAGTCGAGCTTGTCGTTCATCGGCTCGAGTACCTGCGGAAACGCGACCAGCGATTTCACGCTGACATCCCAAGGCTGCCCCTCTACCGCCTTCACTGCGGCGTCGCCCTTTATGTTCGGATTGGACTTGACCCAGCGCGCGGCATGCACGATCTCCAGTGGATAGGTGGAGGCCATCAGTACCTGAGATAAAAGAGAGTCGGGATAGAGTGCGATTGGTGCAACCAGCGCCTCGATCTCCTCTGGCTTGAAGGTCGGCTGCTGCGGTGGATTCTGGGCGCTCACGCCATTCGAACCCATCATCACGACAGCGACGAACCATATGCAGACCGCTTGCGACAGTCTTTCACTCCACCGATTCATGGCTACTCCCTCCAACCCACAACCGCGCGAACATCGGTCGTTTGCATCGCCCATGCCTGGCACGGGGTAGTGTTATTTTTCGAAGCTGTGGACTTTTCCCCTTCGATGGATAGATGACGGGTCGCTGAGCGGCAACCGAACTGGTCTATTAATCCACGCCGCTATGGGCCGCAGCAATGGCTTCGTCGCGGACCTTTGCCGCAGCTGCCTTCTGCTCGTTGTAGACTCTTTTCGCTGCGCTGACTTTCCGGTCATACGCTCTGTTGGCTGCGGCAACCTGCTGATGCATCTTCACGATCTCATCCGTATTGCCGCCTGATGCCGCGTTCGCCGCGGGCCCACTAGCAGTCTGTGCCCAACTCGTCGTGGCAAGCACGCCGGTGCACAGCAGGAACGTTGCAATGATTTTCTTCACGGGAACCTCGAACTGGACGGGTTGCAGGGCGACGGTAGGCCGACCGGCCAAATTCGCTCCGCCAGGTGAAAACCATGACTTCGACCGCCAGAACGACGGGCGTCAGTCACCTGTATGGAAACGTAATTCCGAACCGCGTGATCTTTTTGCCTCGCGGGCCTCTCACACTTCATTATCGGACACGGGATTGTTCAGTGACAATGAGCCTTTGGTCCCATACTGGCCCGACCCAAATGTAAGGATCAGTTGGCTGCCACAGTCCGCAGCGTTGCGCACAGCCCCAGGAAACGGATCCTGCTGGAACGGCTCGTACGGCCTGCCAATCTGCGATTCTGCGTTGCGGCGAGACGTCGCCCTTCCCGGTCGATCTGCTTTTGTGATCGCCTTGGCCCACTTCGGAAATGCTGCCGCTTCTCGATGGAAGGAAACTGAAATATTCGATAAACCGTGCGACCAAAGTCTTATTGTCCGTACCCACCTCATGGTTGATCATTTAGGAATCTAAATGGATTCAACGACCATTCGGATGAACGGCATCGCGACTGTTTTTTTCATGGTAGCGAGACGCCTGTGTCATTCAGTTCGCAGGCCCCTGTCATTCAAGCGACACCAATCCGGTTAAGTATGGAAAGCCTCGACGATCAGCGTTCCACAAGCCATTAGATCGAGTTCGAACGCAATCGTCGGGGTCAACGGGACCCGCGCTGGCCGGCATGCCGTACGTTCGCCTGAAACGCCCCGATCCGCTTGGGATGTCGAGCCGGATTCGTTCACCCGTAGCGGAGGAAAAGCCATGGCCGCGGTAGTTGTGGATGTGACGGAGCAAGTACGCTTGAACGAAGCGCGCGAGGCACAAATCCCGTGGAAAAAGTGGGGGCCTTATCTAAGTGAGAGGCAGTGGGGAACGGTCAGAGAGGACTATAGCGATAACGGCGACGCCTGGAATTACTTCACTCATGACGAGGCGCGCTCACGCGCCTACAAGTGGGGAGAGGACGGACTCGGCGGACTGTGCGACGACCAGCAACGGCTGTGCTTTGCACTGGCGCTATGGAACGAGCGCGACCCGATTCTGAAGGAGCGCCTCTTCGGCCTCACGAATGGCGAGGGCAACCATGGAGAGGACGTCAAGGAGTATTACTTCTACCTCGACAGCACGCCCACCCACTCCTACATGAAGTACCTCTACAAGTACCCGCAGCGGGAGTATCCCTACCGGGACCTGGTCGAGACCAACGGGAAGCGTTCACGGGAAGAGTTTGAGTACGAGTTGCTCGATACCGGTGTCTTCGACGATGACCGGTATTTCGATGTATTCGTCGAATACGCCAAGGCAGATCCTGACGACATCCTTGTCCGGATTTCGGTGCACAACCGCGGGCCGGAGCGCGTACCGTTAAGAGTATTGCCAACGCTATGGTTCCGCAATACCTGGTCCTGGGGAGACGATGACCGCAAGCCGTCGCTGCATGAAGATGGAGCGGGTACGATTTGCGGAACCCATCATGAACTGGGCCAGTACTGGCTCTATTGCGAGGGTGATCCGGAGTCGTTGTTTACCGAGAACGAGAGTAATGCGCAGCATCTGTGGGGCGAGCCCAACGCATCTCCTTACGTCAAGGATGCTTTTCACAACTACATTATCTCGAAGCAGACCGATGCGGTAAGTCCAGCAAAGACGGGAACGAAGGCCGCCGCTCACTATATCGTCGAGTTGGCTGGTGGGGAAAGCAGGACGATCCGCCTACGGCTGACGGCAACCAGAATGAACGAGCCCTTCGACGGTTTCGACGGGATACTCGAGAGCCGGATCGCCGACGCCGATGAGTTTTACCAACGGATTGCACCAAAATCGCTGACAGACGATCAACGCCGAGTGCACCGCCAGGCGCTGGCAGGCATGTTATGGAGCAAGCAGTATTACTACTTCGATCTGGACAAGTGGCTGCGTGAGCACAAGAGCCATCCTTTGCTCGAGGCCGCCCGTCGCGATGTGCGCAACACAGACTGGTTCCACATGTTGAACGCCGACGTGATCTCCATGCCGGACAAGTGGGAATATCCTTGGTACGCGGCCTGGGACCTGGCCTTCCACACTATCTCGCTGGCGCTGGTGGATTTCGATTTCGCCAAGGAGCAACTGCTGCTGATGCTGCGAAGCCTGTACTTCCATCCGAGCGGGCAGATTCCGGCTTACGAGTGGAACTTCAGCGACGTGAATCCGCCGGTGCACGCCGCCGCGACACTCTGGCTATACAAATACGAGAAACAGCTGGGCCGGGCTGATCCGCGGTTCCTCGAGCGATCGTTTCAGGGTTTGATGCTCAATTTCAACTGGTGGGTCAATCGCAAGGACCCCAGCGGACGCAACGTCTTCGCCGGCGGCTTTCTAGGTCTCGACAACATCGGTGTCTTTGACCGCAGCGCGCAGCTTCCGACCGGTGGGGTGCTGGAGCAGGCGGACGGCACGGCGTGGATGGCGTTTTATTGCCAGAACATGCTGGAGATGGCCATCATCCTGTCCGAGTACGATCCCATCTACGAAGAGATCGCCTTCAAGTTTGTCCGGCATTTTATGTGGATTGCCTATGCGATGGACCGCCGCGGCGAACATCACGACGAGATGTGGGACGAGGAAGACGGCTTTTTCTATGATCTACTGCGCCTCCCTGACGGCCAGGCGACCCGCTTGAAAGTGAGGTCGATGGTAGGACTGTTGCCGCTGTGCGCGTCGACGGTGTTCGAAGCGGATTCCGCCACTCGCTATCCGAAGCTGATGGAACTGATGGCTCAGTTTCGAACACGTCACCCCGAGTTGATTGCCCAGATTGCCCCGACGGAAGCGGGTTTCATCGGCTATAAGGAAAGGCGTCTGTTGTCTATCCTCAATAAAAAGAAACTCGAGCGTGTGCTTGGGTATCTTCTCGACGAGAACGAATTTCTTGGGCCGCACGGCATTCGTTCGCTCTCGCGCTATCACCTGGAGCATCCGTTCGTTCTCAATGTCGGTGGGCAGGAATACAAAGTACAGTACCTGCCTGCCGAATCGAATACCGGCATGTTCGGAGGCAATTCCAACTGGCGCGGTCCGGTCTGGATGCCGGTCAATATGCTCATCGTTCGGGCGCTGGTGAATCTGTACAGCTTTTACGGCGACGAGTTCAAGGTTCAATGTCCCACGGGTACCGGGCCACAGATGACACTGTTCGAGGTGGCCCAGGAGATTGTTCGGCGGCTCACCGGCACGTTCTTGCGAGATGAGCATGGACAAAGGCCGGTCTATGGCGGATCGGCGAAATTTCAGCACGATCCGCACTGGCGCGACCTGATCCTGTTCTACGAGTACTTCCATGGTGACAACGGCGCGGGCCTTGGCGCCAGCCACCAGACCGGATGGACGGGGCTGGCGGCCCCTCTCCTCGATCTGTTTGGACGCATCGATGCAAAGTCTCTGCTTGAAACAGAACGCGTGCAGCTAATGGCAAGAGTCGTCAAAGAACAGATTGGCGGAGAAGCCGCAAACCAAAGGTGACGGAGCAACCATTTCCGGCGTACGCTTCCCGGCGTTGTTTTAGCCAGTACACGTATCTGATTCAGCGCGTTATCTCGCGCGTCGTTGCTCAAAAAGGCGCGACACAAGCGCTTAAAGATTGTTAAGCCACCGGGCTCGCTATCCGGACAAAAAAATGCGGCGTCGTCTCAATCCGCAGGCCGACGCCGCTCAAAACATCACACGCTCGCGGGGGTCTAGCCGCACGAGTGAACACAAATTAGCCGGTCAGAAAATTGACCTCAAGATGAAAGAACTGCTTTTGTAACCGGCGGCCAGGTAGTTATTACGTCGGACGTAAACCGCGGTCGCATAGAAACGTTGCGCCATCTGCGCTGAAAATCGTATGAATTGAAGCACCCGCAACTGATAATTTACATACGCAGAGGTTTTGTTACAGTCGACGCGGTGGTCTTAATACGACGACGGCCTTTAACCAATTGGCCACATGTTCGGGCTTCCCTTCTCTCGTAGTCAGGATCAACATCAGGCGCCGGTTTCCATGCAGCGGCGTGCCGCGGCGATGCGTTCCAGCGTCACCTGCGCGTTGCCTGCCGAACCGACGCCAAGCGCCTGCGCGGCGGCATACGATAGATCGATGATCCGTCCGCGCACGAACGGGCCGCGATCGTTGATGCGAACAATCACCGAGCGCGCGCCGCCGAGCGCCGTCACTCGCACGCAGGCGCCCAACGGCAGCGTGCGATGCGCCGCGGTGAGCGCGTGCATGTCGTAGCGCTCGCCACTCGCGGTGCGGCGTCCGTGGAACCGCTTGCCGTACCACGTTGCTATGCCCGTTTGCCGGAAAGTGTTGCCGCACGCGCAGACGGGCGTGGTCGATGCGGCATCGTCGTTCGCCAAAGGACCAGGTGACGATTCCTCGCTCGCAGTGTCCGATGCGCGCGATGTGTCGATGTCGCCGGTTCGTGCCGCATGTGGTGTTGTTGCACGTTGACCGTTGCGTGCGGCGGCAGCGCCGCCACTGAGCGATTCGCGACCGACGCCGGGCTGCGCACATCCGGCAAGCATGAGCAACGCGCCGAGCAGCAAGACTGTCGACGCGCGCCGGCCCGTGCCAAAGCAATGTAGATAGAAATTCATAAGCATCACGTCGCGCGGCGCACTGCATGCGGCAGGCTCCGCGTCGGGTTCGAGTTCAAGGTCAAGGTCAGATGAGCGGCGAGGCCGCGAACGCGCCGCGTTACTGGCGTTTCGGGAGGTACTTGAGCGGATCGACCGGTTTGCCGTCCGCGCGCACTTCGAAGCGCAGCGATGCCTGGCCTTTGTCGTCCGCGCCCATTTCTGCGATCACCTCGCCTGCCTTGACGTCCGTGCCTTCCTTGACGAGCAACGAGCGGTTGTTGCCGTATGCGGTCAACACATGCGCGTCGTGCTTGATGATGATCAGCTTGCCGTACGCCGCGATCCGGCCTCCCGCATAAACCACGCGGCCGCCCGATGCCGCCCGCACCGGTTCGCCGACGCGCCCGCCCATCACGATCCCCTTCGTCTTGCCCGACACGAACGGCGCGGTCACGGCGCCACTCACGGGCCACGCGAGTCGTGCCTTTGTGGACGCAGCCTCGCTCGGGCTATCCGCGAAGAGCGCGCGCGCTTGCGCGAGTGAGTTCGATGGCGCGCTGGCTGCGGGCGAGGCACCGGCACCCAGCGGCGGCGCGACGCGCAGCACCTGGCCGACACGCAGGCCGTCAGCGGGCGACAAGCGGTTCCACTGCGCGAGTGCCGAAGCCTCGCGACCGAACGCCTTGGAAACGCCGATCTGCGTGTCGCCGGGATTGACGCGGTAGAAGCCGGCAGGGACTTGCGAAATGGATGCGGGCGTAGGAAAAGGCGCAGGCGCGGACACGTGCGCCGGCGCGTCAACGGCATAGACCGGAGCGGCCGGCTGTGCTCCCGGTCTGGCCAGCGCGCAACCCGCCAACGACGCGGCCAGCAACAGCGCGAATAGCATGGAAGAGCCCGATTTGGCAAAGCGGGACGAACAGATTTTCATCGGGGAGATCCGGGTAAATCGCGTGGGTGGCTAGCCGCGCTTGCCGCGACTGCAGGCATGCGGTGTGGTGTCGGCGTGCGTTGCTATTGCGGCCAGCTATTCATTCGGTGGCGCGCGTGACGGTTCTCGCAAAGCATCGGCATCCGTGGTTCGTCGCGTGGTCCAACGGGCAACAAGCGGCGCGCGTGCAAGCGATGCGTGATTGCAGCTCGCATCGATTTGCCGCTGATCTTCGCCTCACGCCTCGCGATTCCAACATCGATGAAGGACGGGCCGACGACCTGCATCGGCCCGCATCCTCGCATCGTCGGCCGATGCTTACGGCTTGATTGGCGCCGCGTCGTCATTCGACGCAGCCCGATGGCGATGCGCGTGCTTGTGATGCTTCTTCTTGTGGTGATGCTTCGCAGCCGGCGCCGAGGCTTCCTGCGTAGCCGCTCCCGCTTGCGACGATGCGTCGACCGGCGTGGATGCCTGGGCGAATGCGCCGATAGAGAACAGACCCGCGACGGTAACGGCGAAAATGTGCTTCTTCATGGATGGTATTTCCTTAACGAACTGCGTTGACTGACCGCTTCACGGCCGCGTGTTCAACGAGTGTCAGGACAAAGCGTTGACGGCATCGCCGGGAACAGGACGTTCCTTGACCACTTGTCACGCTTTCGCTCACGGCACCATCAAAATTGGAGATATTTGAGCGCCCGCGAACGGGCGTAACGTCGCGCGGCGCGGCATGCGCGCCGGACGTTTCGAGATGGATTCTGGAACGCCCGTTCTTACCGGCCGCCTTCGATCTCAGGCATCGGCGCGAACAGCGCGTCGAGATCGTCGTCCGAGAACTTGGCGGCGCCGGCGGCGTCTTCGGAAAGAATGCTGTCCGCAAGCCCGGCCTTCTGCTCCTGTAACTCCACGATCTTTTCCTCGATGCTGCCCGCCGCAATCAGCTTGTAGACGAACACGGGCTTGTCCTGCCCGAGCCGATGCGCGCGATCGGTTGCCTGATTCTCTGCCGCCGGATTCCACCACGGGTCGTAGTGGATCACCGTGTCGGCGGCGGTCAGGTTCAGGCCGACACCGCCCGCCTTGAGGCTGATCAGGAACAGCGGCACCTCGCCCTGCTGAAAACGCTCGACCGGCGTGACGCGGTCTGTCGTGTCACCGGTGAGAATCACATAGGGAATCGCGGCTTCTTCGAGCGCTTCAGCAATCAGCGCCAACATGCCCGTGAACTGCGAGAACAGCAGCACGCGGCGCCCTTCCTCGATCAGTTCCGGCAGCATCGACAGGAGCAGGTCGAGCTTGGCCGAACGCATGGCGCGCGCGCCCTTCTCGACCCGGTCCGTTCTGTCGCGTTTCTCGCCTGCCTCACCGGCCTCGCCGGCCGCCTTGAGGGTCCGGACGAGTCGCGGATCGCAGCACACCTGGCGCAGCTTCAGCAAGGCATCGAGCACGATGATGTGGCTGCGCGCGAGACCTTGCGCACTGACGGCGGCGCGCACTTTCTCCTGCATCGCCGTGCGCACGGTTTCGTAGAGATCGCGCTGCGCACCTTCCAGGTCCACCGAGCACAGGATCGTGGTCTTGGCCGGCAGCTCCTTGGCGACCTCGTCCTTGCGACGGCGCAGCATGAACGGCCGGATGCGGCGCGCCAGCAACGCGCGGCGCACGCCGTCGCCATTCTTCTCGATCGGATTGCGCCAGCGTTTGGTGAAGTCTTTCTGGCTGCCGAGAAAGCCCGGCAACAGAAAATCGAACTGCGACCACAGCTCGCCGAGATGATTCTCCAGCGGCGTGCCCGTCAGACACAGCCGATGCGACGCGCGCAGCCCGCGAATCGCCTGCGCGGCTTTGGTGGTGGCGTTCTTCACGTACTGCGCTTCGTCGAGAATCAGCAAGTGATAGTCATGCTCGGCGAGCACCTTCTGATCGCGCCATAGCAGCGCGTACGTGGTCAGAATCAGTTCGTGCCCGGCGATCTGTTCGAAGCGCTCCTTGCGCTGCGGACCGTTGAGCACCAGCACCTTGAGTTCGGGTGCGAAGCGGCGCGCTTCTTCGCGCCAGTTGTGCACGAGCGTGGTCGGCACGACGATCAGCGCCGGCCGCGTGAGACGCCCCGCTTCTTTTTCCGCGAGGATATGCGCGAGCGTCTGCACGGTCTTGCCCAGACCCATGTCGTCGGCGAGCACGCCGGCGAGGTTCTGCTCGCGCAAAAACTGCATCCAGTTCAGGCCTTGGTGCTGATAGGTCCGCAGTTCGGCCTTCAGGCCGCGCGGCACCGGCACCTCGCGCAAACCCGGCCCGGCTTGCAGACGCTGCGCGAGTTGCCGGATCGAATCTTCGCCACGAAATTGCCAGCGGCCCGTGCCGTTCAACGCTTCCAGTCGACCGGCGTCGACGGATGCCACGCGCAGCGGCGCACCCTCCGCAAGCGAGCCGCCGAGCGCGTCGAACAGATCGACGAGTACACGCACCACCGGCTTCAGACGGTTGGCGCGCAAGCGCAGACGCTTGTTCTCCTCGGTCTTCAGCTCGATCGGTTCGTCGTCGGCGATGCTTTCGAGCGCGCCGCTCAGCCAGCGGCGGTCGCGCCGGAACAGGTCGGCGAGCAGCGGTTCGAGCCGCACGTTGCGCTCGCCGATGCGGATGCCCATCTCCAGATCGAACCAGCCGTCGCCGGCCTGATGCGCGGTGCCTTCGATCGCGTCGATCTCGATGACGTTGTAGCGGAACTCCGGCGCCATCGTCACGCGCCAGCCTTTGCTCACGAGGTCGGGCACGGCGTCGTTGACGAACGCGGACCACGCTTCGGCATCGGGCAGGCCGAGCATGGTGTCGGGCAGCAGGCGCGATGCGTAGACCCGGCTGGTCGGCACCTTCTGCAAACCCGTCTTGCGCAGTTCGAGCAGACGTTTTTTCTCGGCCTCGTAGCGGCGGCGGATATGAATCACGTCGCCGCCCGGCATCGGCACGAGCGTCACGCTGCTGTCCACGTTGATGCTCACGCCGTCGTAATCGAAACTCACGCCGGCCAACTCCACCGCTCCGGATTGACGCAGCCCCGCCTTGCTCGCCGACGACGGCAGCGCATGACTGTTGAGCGAGAGCACCGGCACGGGCTCGACGTCGATCACGCGGATCGCGGACGCGTCGTGTGTGGGCGGCAGCGGCAACTCGGGCGCGATCTCGCGCAGCACCGAGGCGACCAATGGCGCTTCGGCGAGCGAGATCGGCGGCATGGCGAGGTAGTCGGGCAACTGCTGGAACGGCAGCGACGACTGAACGATGCCCGCCTCATTCGCGACGCCGTCCACGTACCAGACCGGCTCGGTCGGCAGCACCATGCTGGCGCGCGGCTCGGTGCACAGCACGGGCCGCAGGCGCTCGTCGGCGAGCGGCTCCCATTCGATCCGGCCGGGCCGGTCGGCGCCGCGCGAGAGCGCGGTTGGTCCTGCTTGCCCGGGCGCGGGATTGAAGTCGACGAAGAGCCGCCCCGTCGCGATCAGTTTCTGCAGCATCTCCGCGCCGCTCGTGCCGCGCAGGATGAACTGGCCGAAGTCCTCACGGGAGCGGCCGAGCCACAGGCCGCGCAGGATCGACAGATCTTCGTCGGAGACGAATTTCGGCTGCTTGAGCAGCGCCGTCTCGACATTGCCCCAAGGTTCGTCCACTTCGACAACCGCGCCGTCCGGATTGCAGCGCGCGCGGTACAGCACCACCTCGTGGCGCATGTGGAAGTTGGACCAGTTCAGCCGGTATGCGAGCGTCTGGGTGCGCGGGGCGCTCGCCTTCTGGGCGTCGGCGTCCGCAGCCTCGGCGCGGGCGCGAAAACGTTCGAGCCAACTGACCAGTTCGGGCCGCACGCCTGAAGGCTGTCCCATGTGCGCCATCGGCTTCGGCGGCAGATCGCGCGCCGAGTCGCCGTCGTCGAGTTCGACATGGGTGATGTGGTCCATCTCGTCGTGATAGTCGAGTTCGGCGAGCAGCAGCGCGGCGACATGCTTGCAGTTGCGCCCGACCGGACACGTGCAGTCGCTCTGCGCCCAAGGGGAACCGCCGTCGGTCCGAAACCGCACCCGCGTTTTGTAGGGAAGCGTCCGCGTGCCCTGCACGTCGCCGCTCAGCGTGGCGCCGTGCCATTTCACATTGGCGATGGGGCCGACCGAGCGCGCCTTGGCGACGGTTTGGTCCCCCAGCCATTCTGCAATCCGTTCCCGATCAAAGAAAACTGACGACATCAGCGTCCAATCCTATTCAAGCCGGCTTGGGCAAGCGCGCGGACAGAATCAGCTCGACAGAGCGCGGCTGGCGCCGGCCGGTGAGTGTCTGTGCAGCATCGATTGCCCGTGATAACCGGCCATTTTACGCGTTGGACGAAATTGGCTGTGTGCCCACTTCCACATCCACCCCCGCCGCCACGAACACCTGAGCCAATGCGGGCGCCGGTGCTTCATCCGTCACCAGCAGATCGACGGCGTCCGCGCCGAACGCGTGCACCAGCGCGCTGTGGCCGAATTTCGCGTGATCCGCCGCGACCACGCGCCGTTCGGCCTGGGCGAAGGCCGCCAGCGAAAACGCCACGTCGGCGGGCAGCGCGTCCATGAACCGTCCCTGCATGTCGATCGCGGTGACCGAGACGATCGCGTAGCGCACGTGGAACTGGCGCAGGAACGCCAGCACGCTGTCGCCAACCGCGGCGCAGTCGTCCGGCCGCAGCTCGCCGCCCGCGACGAACACCCGGTTGCCGTTGCGCGGCGCCAGCACGCGCGCGACTTCGATGGAATTGGTCACGACCGTGAGCCGCGAACGGGCAGCGAGCGCCTGTGCAATATGCAGGCACGTCGTGCCGCCTTCAAGGATCAGCGAATCGCCGTCCCGCACCAGTTCGCCGATCCGCGCGCCGATTGCCCGCTTGCCCTCGAGGCTCGCCGTCATGCGCCGCTGGAACGGCGGCTCGTCGAGACGCTCCGGCAGCATGATGCCGCCGTGGACCTTGATCAGCAGGCCGTCCGCGATCAACGGCTTGATGTTGCGGCGGATGGTCTCGTCGGAGACGGCGAAACGGCCGGCGAGATCGGTAATCGTGCAGGTGCGCTGCTCGCGGACGAGTCGCAGGATTTCGGCTTGGCGCTGGTTGGAGAACATGGCGATTGGGCGGTGAGGATTCACTGCAGTCTAGCAAAAGACACAGTTTTACGGGTTGAATAGCCACACATTTCCAACTAAAACCACATTTTTAAGGCGCACTATGCGCTTTCTCTTCTGAAACAAGGCCGGAGCGGCCGTACCCTTCCGGAAGGTGCACGGTCGTATGACCGCTGCATGACGCCGCCGCAATCACAACAAGGCTGCGTATTCGTTGCATTTTGTGTCTTTTTACGGCAATCTACATGAACCCGATCCACGCATATCCACATATGTCCACATCCATTCCCACTCACGCTCGCGTCGTCATTGTCGGCGGCGGGATCATCGGCTGCTCGGTCGCCTACCATTTGACGAAGCTGGGTTGGACCGATGTGGTGCTGCTCGAACAGGGCCAACTGTCATGCGGCACGACCTGGCACGCTGCCGGGCTCGTCGGCCAGTTGCGCGCCCAGGAGAGCATGACGAAGCTGATCCGCTATTCGACCGCGCTGTACGCCGAACTCGAAGCGGACACCGGCCTCGCCACCGGCTGGAAGCAATGCGGCTCGCTCTCGGTGGCCCGCACGGCCGAGCGGATGACGCAGCTCAAACGCACGGCCGCCGTTGCGCGCGCCTATGGCGTGGCCTGCGACGTGATCAGCCCGCGCGAAGCCGGCGACCTGTGGCCGGTCATGCGCACCGACGACCTGCTCGGCGCGGTCTGGCTGCCCGGCGACGGCAAGGCGAATCCCACCGATCTGACCCAGGCCCTCGCCCGCGGCGCCCGCCAGCGCGGCGCGCGCATCGTCGAAAACACCCGCGTTACGGCGATCCACACGCGCACCGCGCAAGACGGCAAAACGAGCGGCGCGCGCGAAGTCAGCGGCCTAGCGTGGCGCAACAAGGATGGCGAGGAAGGCACGCTCGGCGCGGACATCGTGGTGAATTGCGCGGGTCAGTGGGCCAAGGCCGTCGGACGCTTGTGCGGCGTGACCGTGCCGCTGCACTCGGCCGAGCACTACTACATCGTGACAGAACGGATTGCTGGCGTGCATCCGGACCTGCCGGTGATGCGCGACCCGGACGGCTTCATCTACTTCAAGGAAGAAGTGGGCGGCCTCGTGATGGGCGGTTTCGAACCGGATGCGAAGCCGTGGGGCATGAACGGCATCCCCGAGAATTTCGAGTTTCAACTGCTGCCGGACGATTGGGATCAGTTCGAAATCCTGATGGAAAATGCGCTGCAGCGCGTGCCCGCGCTCGAAACGGCTCAGGTGAAGCAGTTCTACAACGGTCCCGAATCGTTCACGCCGGACAACAACTTCATGCTCGGTGAAGCGCCCGAACTGCGGCGCTTTTTCGTCGGCGCGGGTTTCAATTCGATGGGGATCGCCTCGGCGGGCGGCGCCGGCATGGCACTCGCGGAATGGATCGTGGCGGGCGAGCCGACCATGGATCTGTGGCCGGTCGACATTCGCCGCTTCGCGCGCTTCAACGGCAACGACACGTGGCTGCACGACCGCGTGAAGGAAACGCTCGGCCTGCATTACGCGATGCCGTGGCCGAATCGCGAACTCGACAGCGCGCGGCCGTTTCGCCGCTCGCCGCTGTATTCGCTGCTGCGTGACGAAGGCGCGTGTTTCGGCAGCAAGATGGGCTGGGAGCGCGCCAACTTTTTTGCGCCTTCGCCGCAAGAGGCCAGGATCGAGTACGCATTCGGCCAGCAGAACTGGCTGCCCTGGAGCGGCGCCGAACACCGCGCGTGCCGCGAAGGCGTCGCGCTGTTCGACATGACGTCGTTCTCCAAATTTCTCGTCAAGGGACGCGACGCGCAAAACGTGCTGCAAGGCATCGTCGCCAACGACGTGGATGTGCCGACCGGCACCACCGTCTACACCGCCATGCTCAACGAGCGCGGCGGCTACGAATCGGACTTCACGCTCACGCGCCTCGCCGACGATCAATACCTGCTCGTCACCGGCACCGCGCAAACCACGCGCGACTTCGACATGATCGACAAAGCCATTCCACACGACAAACACTGCACGCTCGTCGACGTGACCGGCCAGTATGCCGTGCTCGCCGTGATGGGCCCGCGTTCGCGCGAACTGCTGCAAAGCGTGTCGAAAGCGGATTGGAGCAACGAAGCGTTCGCGTTCGGCCAGAGCCGCGAGGTCGACCTCGGTTACGCAACGGTGCGGGCCACCCGTCTCACCTACGTCGGCGAACTCGGCTGGGAACTGTATGTGCCGGTGGAATTCGCGGTAGGCGTGTACGAGACGCTGCGCGCCGCGGGTAAAGCGTTCGGCCTCGTCAACGCGGGCTGCTATGCAATCGACTCCTTGCGCATCGAAAAAGGTTATCGCGCATGGGGCCGCGAACTCACGCCGGATACGAATCCGTTCGAAGCGGGACTGTCGTTCGCGTGCAAGCTCGACAAGAACATTGCGTTTCGCGGCCGCGACGCGCTGCTGAAATTGCGCGCCGAACCGCCACGCAGACGCATGGTCGTGCTGACCGCCGACGGCGCCGCGGATCGCATGCTATGGGGCGGTGAAGCGATTCTGCGCGACGGTAAGCCGGTGGGCTTCGTGAGTTCGGCGGCGTTCGGCCACACGCTCGGCTGTCCTGTGGCGATGGGCTATGTGAACAATCCCGAGGGCCCAGCGGATGCCGCCTATCTGAACAGCGGCAGCTATGCGATCGACGTCGCCGGCGAACTGCTGCCGGCAACGCTGCATCTGAAAGCGCCCTACGATCCGCGCTCGGAACGCGTGAAGCGCTAAAGAAGAACTAACGCTCGCCGCGCGCCATGCTCGAAAACACGCCGTCGCGTCGGATCAGCCCATGAAACAGCGCCGCCGCGAGATGCAGCAGCACGGTGGCGAACAAGGCGAACGCAAACCACGTGTGCAACGCGCGCAGCAAGGCGAACAACTCGACGTTATGCGGCGCGATCGGCGGCAAGTGCAGCGGACCGTAGAGCGTGACCGGATAACCCGCGGCGGACAGCATCGCCCAGCCGATCAACGGCATTGCCGCCATCAACACATAGAGCACCAGATGCGAAGCCTTCGCCGCGAACCGCTGCGGCGTGGGCATATCGTCGGGCAACGGCGGGCTGCCGCGTGTGAGGCGCACGCCCGCACGCAGCACCACCAGCAGCAGCAACGCAATGCCGAGCGGCCGGTGAATCGCGATCAGCGTGTTGTGCGCGCTCGAGACGGTGGCGACCATGCCCACGCCGATGAACAGCATCGCGATGATCAGGGGCGCCATCGTCCAATGCAACAGGCGCGCGAGCGGACTGAAATGGGTGCGCGTCGGCCTCATGAGTGGTCTCCGTTTGTCTGGGCTTGATGAACCGCGGGATGCGACGCTTCCTCGCGTGTGCGGCGCTTGTAGGATAGTGCGTACGCGGCCGAGCGTGCGGCCAGCAAGGGATCGTCCGACGGCTTGATGCCGGCCGGCAGGATCGTCGGATCGAAGTTGACGTCGCGGCACGTGCCGTTTGCCTGCGGCGTCGTGTGATCGATCACGAGCGTGCCGGCGTCGACTTGTTGACGATCGTCGGGCCATTGCAGCGTGGCGTCGTTGGTGGGGTCGCCGGGCTTCGCGACGGTCAGGATCAGATGCCAGCGCAGAGGGCCGTTTTGCAGGCGCTGATCGAGGTCGGCTTCGAGAAAATTCTTCTCGGCTTTTTCGGCGTCCGTGATCGGCGCGTACGGCGTCTCGGGCACCATCGCCCAGCGCACGGCATGCGTATTGCCGGTGCCGTCGGTAAAGCGGAATGCGTTGATGCTGTAGTACGCGGCATTCGCCAGACTCGACGAAGGCGGATGGGCCTTCACCCACGCCTGAAACGGCTGGGTCTCGGGATTCGCCGCGTAAAACGCTTTGAGTTTCGCGGGGTCCGGTTTGCCGGTCGCCAGGTCGGGCTTGGCGGCCACCAGTTGCTGATAGAACTGCTCGGGCGTGTGCACCGCGAAAACGGGCGTCGAATTCATCCCGGTGCGCCACTGCTCGCCGTTTTGCAACTGGAACAGCAATGCGAGGCTGCGCACGGGCGAACTGGTATCCGGCGCGGACGGGTTGCCGCCGGGCACCGCGAAGCGGCCCGTGACCGGCGTGCGGCCGGGCGCGAACACGGCCGCGCTGGACAGCGCCGCGCCATCGCCGTTGCTGTCGAAATAGCCCTCGATACACAGGCCCTTGGCATGATTGCGCCGATAACCGGGATGCGGCTGGCCGGCCACGGCCTCGAATGTGTTGATGAAACGCGGTGCGGTGAGACGCGCCGGCGTCAGCCAGCCCGCCGTGAAGGCGAAGCCGCCGGCGAGCACCAGCACGGCCGCGCCGATCGCGATGAGTCGGCAGGGCACGCAGACAGGCCCGGGATTGGGAACGGATGGTTTTGCCACGAAAACTCCTCTCTCGGATAGATGCGCTTACCGGGCTAACACGCGATGCAGCGATCTATTCCATTCGATATCCGGCGCGCCCGTTCCAGTCGCGCGCCGGGGTATCGGCACTTCAATTGACGCTGCCTGCCTGCGCGTCCTGGCTCGCAACATGGTTGGCGGCTGCCGCTTCTTTGGCGAGTGCTTCCTTGTGCTGCGCGACCTGCTGCGCGAACACCGGGCTCACGTCGGGATACGATGCATCGGTGACGTAATTCAGGCCGTTCTGCTGGGCCTGGATCAATTCCTGGTACACCTCAGCACGCGTCTTGCCTTGCGCGAAAGCGCTCGACGAAGCAGCGAGAACAGCAACGGACAATGCGGCAAAAGCGATCTTCTTCATGATGAACTCCAGTGAGTTTTGTGCGGGTTTGCATGAGGGAGAACCACGGGTCCATGGCTTTTATTCCTGCCTCGAAGCGTCAGAAAAAACATATCCGGAAGCGGGAATAAACCGGCGCGCAATCGGGTTAGCTCGTGCTTCGGCAGCGCGCTGAGGGGCGCATGAATGTGCGCTCGCGGCCGCCCTGCGGCGTTGAAATTGGCGTGCGAACATATGGAATAAACTTGGGTGTGTGCGTGTTCGCCCCTTCGCTAGCCGAACTCCCTCGCACGCCGACATCATGACCACTGACGCCCCTTCCGATTCGCCGCTTTCCGAAGCGGACATTCAGGCCTACGCCGACGGCACGCTGACGCCTGAGCGCGCGGCATTTCTGCGGGACTATCTGGGCAAGGATCCAGCGGAGGCGCGCCGGGTGGCGTTTTACGGCAGGCTGAACGCGCAGATTCAGCAGGCTTTCCAAACAACTGACGAACCCGTGCCGGGCCGCGTCAAAGGATGGCGCCGCGTGTTGGAGCGCATCAACACGGGAAAACGGACCCGCAAGGTGGTCAACACGCTGGCGGCGCTCGCGCTGACGCTAGCGGTGGCAAGCGGCTGGCTCGCCGCGACTCAGGTGTCCGCCCAGGCGCTGAACAACGCCGCGGTGATGGCATTGGCCGAAAGCGCCGCCGGGCAGTTTTCCGCTGCGTCGCCAACGCGCGCCGATCCGTCCGCGCCAAATCTTTCGGCGATCGGGTTGCGCCTCGTGGACCAAAAAGTGGTGGCGCTGGGCCCGCTTCAGCGGGTCAGCGAATTCATCTATCTGAACGGCGACAATCAACCGGTGGTGCTGCTGTCGGCTTTGGCATTGTTCGCGCCGGCGCAGGCGCAGTGGTCCGCGAGACGCATCGGCGAGATTCGCCTGTTGCTGTGGACCGCGCAGCGGCAGCGTTTCGTGGTCGCCGGCGACGCCCGCACCCACGGCCTGATGCGCGCCGCCGACGCGATGACCATGCGATGACGGGGTGTTGAGTGCGGCACGCATTTCACGCTCTCAGACACCACGGCGGAATAAAATGCGCGCACGTGTGTTCGCATCTCGAATGCGTCTTTTCGCGCGGCAAGAGAACGCCTTCTTGCCCGCGGAAAAACTCCACGATTGGGATACAAAATGGATGTCCGTGACGAGTTGATGGAGCATGTACCGCGTTTGCGGCGCTATGCACGAGCGTTGATCAACAATCGCGACCTCGCCGACGATCTGGTGCAGGACACGCTCGAACGCGCGCTCGGCCGCACCGGCATGTTCCAGCCGGGCACCGACCTGCGCGCGTGGCTGTTTACGATCATGCACAACGTGTTCGCCAATCAGGCGCGCAAGGCTTCGGCGCGCGCCGTCCACGTGGCGGTCGACGACGAAAGCGTGTCCGAGAGCGAATTCGCCGTGCCCTCCGAGCAGACCCGCTCGCTGGAAATGCGCGACCTCGACTACGCGCTGCAGCGCCTGCCCATGGAGCAGCGTGAAGTCGTGCTGCTGGTGGGGCTCGAGGAAATGAGCTACGCCGACGTGGCGCTCGCGCTGAACATTCCGCTCGGCACGGTGATGTCGCGGCTGTCGCGCGGACGCGAACGGTTGCGGGCGTTGATGGCGGGCACGCAGCCCGGTGCAAAATTACAGGTGGTGCGATGAGCGACCAAACTATGCCGATCGGCGAAGAAGACCTGCATGCGTACGTGGACGGCACGCTGTCCGACGAACGCCGTGCCGATGTGGAGCGCGCGCTCGAACAGAACCCCGATTTGGCCGCGCGCGTCAGCGATTATTTTTCGCTGAACAGCATGTTCCACGAGCGCTACGACCGCGTGCTGAGCGAGCCCGTGCCGAAGCGCCTGCAGGCGCCTGCGCCGCGCCGCTGGCGAATTGCCGCCAACTGGCCGCAATTCGCCGGAATGGCGGCGGCGCTGGTGATGGGCGTGGGCATCGGCGTGGGCACGCATATGGGACAGGACGTGATCGCGCCGGTTGCAAGTGGCCACTCGGACACGCGGCCTGTCAGCGCGGACAGCTCGGAAATGTTCGCGCGGCAGGCGGCGGTGGCGCATGTGGTCTACATGCCCGCCGTCGACCGGCCGACCGAGATGAGCACCGACGATCACGAACAGGATTTCGTGCAGTGGCTCTCCAACCGTCTCGGCACCAACGTGCATCCGCCGATTCTGTCGAAGAGCGGTTTCAATCTCTCGGGCGGACGGCTGCTGCCCGGCGCCGACGGACCGACCGCGCAGTTCATGTATCGCGGGCCGAACGGCGAGCGCGTCACGCTGTGCATCTCGCGTCGCCAGCAGAACTCGAACACGACCGCGTTCAAGCTGTATCAGGACGGCCCAGTGAACGTGTTCTACTGGATCGACGGCGATTTCGGCTATGCGGTGTCGGGCGGAATCGACCGCAAGCAGTTGCTGCAACTGTCGCATGACGTCTATTCGCAGTTGACGGGCGCAGCGCCGGGTTGATCGGTGCCCTGCACTACGGTGTGCGTTTCAGCTTCCCGGCGCGCGGCCTCGATCCAGTGAGGCCGCGCGCATAACGTCGTTGCGAGGGTCTAGCGCGGCGTAGCAATGCGGCGGGAATGGCTCGAATCGAACTCGACAATGCTGCCTGAATTCGCACTCGACCTGATCAGCTCGCGCGGCGTCACACCCAACAAGCGGCCCATCCAATGCGCCATATGGCTCTGATGCGCGAAGCCCGTATCGAGCGCGATCTGACTCGCGTTGAGCTTACCTTGCAGCAGCAGCGTTCGCGCGCGCTCCACGCGCCGCTGCACCACGTATTGATGCACCGGCATGCCAAGCGTCTCGCGAAACAACACCTTGAAATGCGGCACGCTCAACGCGGCGAGTGCGGCCAGTTCGCTCAGCGTGAGACGCTGGTCCAGATGCGCTTCGATAAACTCGATCACGCGCGCGGCCGTTTTCGGCGCGAGCGTGCGCCGCTTGTTATCGAGCGTCGGCGCACCGCCGATCAATCGCACCACCATCGCCGTACACAGGCTTTCGGCGTAGAGCGGATCGGATGCCTCGTCCGCTTCGAGTTCGGCGCGTAAGGCCCAGGCGAGATGCTGAAAGCGCGGATCGCGCAGTTGGAATTGCGGGCGCAGTTGCGCATCGCTCGATTTCAGCGACAGTTGCTCGACGGTCCGCTGCGCGAACGCTTCGCTGATCCACACGCTGAAAATCGTGCAGGCGGCTTCATCGCTCCACTGCCCGTCGAGTCCGGCGGGAATGACGTCGGCGTCGCCATGCGCCTGGATTCGCGAGTAGCGCCGCTCGTTGCACAGGCAGCGTGCCTTGACGGGCGCGCCGACATGCACGCCCACCCGGTGATATTTGAACGCGGGAATACGGTGCAGCCCGGCCGACACGTTGACCAGTTCCGCGCCGAAGCCTTGCCAGCCGAGCAGCCTGCTCGAACGCAATACGACGCGGGAACCGCTATGCGGCTGTGGTTGCAGTCCAGGTATCGGTGTCACTGCATTCATTGCTGCCCTCGTGGATGACTTCGAGTGTGTCTGCATTGTGCGACGTTTCGCGCGGCTTCGCTCGACTCTACGAGATTCAACGCGTCTGCTCCGGCGCGGCAAGCAAAACCGTCATCCGAATCTGCTCGGTGCGATCCTTGCCCGCGCGTTTCCCCGCTGCCGCGCCTCTAAGATGAGGCCATACCGAGCTAACAAGGAGCGCAACGTGTTCGTGATTTTGGGAGCAGCCGGCAATGTCGGCACAGTGAGCGCGGCGGCATTGCGCCGGGCGGGCCGCAACGTGCGTGCGGTGGTCCGCGATAAAAAACAGGGCGAATTCCTCGCCGGGATCGGCTGCGAGATCACCGTTGCCGATCTGCTCGACGCCGCAACGGTGGCGCGCGCAATCGAAGGTGCGCATGCAGTGCAACTGCTGTGTCCGTTGCCGCGGGGACACGCCGATCCCGCACAGGCGATGCGGCGCATGATCGACGTGAGCGTCGCGGCATTGCGCGCCGATCCGCCCTCTCGCATTCTCGCGCTCTCCGACTACGGCGCGGAACATGCGGCCGGCACGGGCATCACCACGCTGTTTCACCAGCTTGAAACGCAACTGCGAACGGTGGACTCGCAGTTGACGTTTCTGCGCGCCGCCGAACACATGCATAACTGGGCACGCGTGCTGCCGATCGCGCTCGCGAAAGGCGCGCTGCCGAGTCTGCATCATCCGTTGAGCAAGCGCTTTCCGACCGTCGCCGCACAGGACGTGGGCGTGCTGGCCGCCGAACTGTTGCTCGACGATGGAGTGCAGCCGGTCTCGCCGCGTGTCGTGAGCATCGAAAGCGATGAGCGCATCAGCGCATTGGACGTGGCGCGCACGATCAGCGAACTGGCGGGCCGTGCCGTCGTAGCACGTGAAGTGCCGCGCGGCGAATGGGCCGCGGTGCTGCAAGGCGCGGGGCTCGGCGAAGGCCACGCGCGTTTGATCACCGATCTCTACGACGCGCACAACGCGGGTCGTATCGATGTCGAAGCGGATATCAGCGAACGTCGCTTCGGCGCGACGACGCTAGGTGAAGTATTGGCAGCGATTCTGCCGCGCGTGGCCACGGCTGCGGCAACCGCCGACGGCACCGCTCGTTAGAGAGGAGAGACCGCATGCATACCTGCCCTTTGCTACGTACATCGGTCGACGCGCGCAAGGTCGCGTCCCAACACCGAACGCGATCGACGCGCATGAACACGCGCGCGCACCGCTGGCTGGCGATATCGGCAAGTCTTGTGGGATGGCTAGGCTGGCGCGCGCTGCAAGACGTGCTCAACGCAATTCCCGACAGCAACGACGACTTCAGCCTGTTCTGATCCGCCGCGCTTCGATGTATCGAAGGCGCAAAGCAAAGCGCCCGGCATGCCGGGCGCAAGATATCGACGAATCCGCCGCTACAACGCCGGCTGCCGTTCACACACGGCGGCCGGCACAGGCACGTGGTTCATTCGTTCTCGTCGAAGTAATGACCGAACTTCACCTGCTTGGTGCGGATATAACGCTCGTTTTCCTCGCGCATCGGAATCGCCAGCGCGACCCGCTCGCACACCGGAATGCCATGCTTGGACAGCGTGTCGAACTTCTCCGGATTGTTGCTCATCAGACGCACGGACGTGACCTTCAGCGTGCGCAGAATGCCCGCGGCCGAATCGTATTCGCGCGAGTCGTCCGGCAAGCCGAGATCGAGATTGGCCTCGACGGTGTCGCGCCCCTGCTCCTGCAGCGCATACGCGCGAATCTTGTTCGACAGGCCGATGCCGCGCCCTTCGTGGCCGCGCAGATACAGCAGCACGCCGCAGCCTTCCGCCGCGATGTAGCGCAGCGCGAGGTCGAGCTGCTCGCCGCAGTCGCAGCGGTACGAGCCGAGCACGTCGCCGGTGAGGCACTCGGAATGCAGGCGCGTCAACACGGACGACTGGTTGGCGACGTCGCCCATCACGAGCGCGAGATGTTCGGCGCCGCTCTCGCATACGCGAAACACGTAGGAAGTGAACGTGCCGTAGCGCGTAGGAAGCGTGGCGGTGGCGTCGAGAATGACGCATTCGCCGTTGGGTGCGCCGTCTACTGCGGGCGACGGATCGTGAGACGTGAGCATGGCGTTAGACAATGGTGCTGACATGAACCCGATCAAACTGGGAATAAGGTACGGACTGGGAGTTTACCGCTAATCGGCCTGCCGCACCCGTATGCCCTTGCATGGAGCACGGAACCGCTGTCGCGGTGCGCCGCTACCCGAGTTAAACGCAGCGCGCGCCACAGGTATTCCCGAAGTACCCCGGTGGCGCGTCACGCCTATACTGGAATGGCCTGTCCCTCACGACAGCGCGCCGCGCCGGCGTGCTGCACTGCGAAACGGAGCCGCTCCATGACAAGCGTTGCACAGCTTCTTAAAACGAAACCGAACAACACCACTGTTTTCACTGTCGGGGCCGACGACTCAGTCTACGAAGCGATCAAGCTGATGGCCGAAAAGGGCATCGGCGCGCTGGTCGTCACGGACGGCGAGAGCATCGCCGGAATCGTCACGGAGCGCGACTATGCGCGCAAGGTCGTGCTGATGGACCGCTCGTCGAAGGCCACGCCGGTGCGCGACATCATGAGCAAGGCCGTGCGCTTTGTCCGCCCCGATCAGACCACCGACGACTGCATGGCCCTCATGACAGAGCGGCGCATGCGCCACTTGCCCGTGATCGACAATGACCGGCTGGTCGGCATGGTATCGATCGGCGACCTGGTGAAGAACATCATCGCCGAACAGCAGTTCACCATTCAGCAGCTCGAGTTCTATATTCACGGCGAGCGGCCCTGACCTGATACGCACGCCGCGGAACCGACGCGCAAAAAAAGCCCAATCCGTGAAACGGTTGGGCGAAGCTACCTTGCGGCAGCGGAGGTTCCTTGACTTGTGGGCCGCGACTCGCGCGGCCCGGCTGTCTTGTGGCGCTCGCGGCGCTGCTGCCGCGTCGCGCTCGAATCAATTCGACGGTCGGAAGCGTGCGCGCCATCAATGCGGCGCGCATGTCGATACCGACTTCACACTGCTTGCTGACAGACTACTGCATCTCGTTCGAGGCGAAACGTCGCCCGGTTGATGCGCGCGCTTTCGCCTCGATCGACGTTATGCAAGGGCCTCTGCCACTACGGCTTGAATCCAGGCCCGCAAGCGGCTCCCTCGCTGGCTTAGTTACCGAAGTACACCGACTTCGGGCCCGACATCGGCTGAACCACGCCGCCCGCTTGCGACGAACCACTTGTCGCACCACCGTAACCGCTGGTATCGGCGACCGGCTCCTGGGTCTGCGCGACGGCCGGGTTCTGCGCCTGTACGCGCTGTTCGGCAGCCTGAATGTCGGCCGGATAGGTCGAGTCGTTCGACGCACCCGGGTTGTAGCCGGCTTGTTCGACCCGGATCAGATCGGCGCGAACTTCCGCGCGGGTGATGGGCTGTTGGCTCGACTGAGCGAACGAAGCGATCGGAGCGGCGAGAACGGCTGCAATGGCGACTGCCTTGATGAGCGATTTCATGATGATTTACCTCCAGACCTGGATTTATTTGCGACGCTTGCCACACCATGTGAGAAGCGAGTGATTTCAGTCTAGTCATCAGATCGCCAAGGGAAAACCCTAGATTTCGAGATACATAATTGTCGCAATCGCAAGAATGGGTCGAAAATTACTGCAAGCCTCAATCCGAATAGCATGTTTGGCGTAATAATTGTCGGGATCGTAACCCTTTGTGTCTGAAGTTTCAAAAATACATCTGATCTGAGCGTGTTCTGCCGGCATACGCATGATCGCCGGGCAAATTTACGCCCTCTTCGGCGCACCGGATTGGGGCGTCAGCAGGAGCTTGCGCGGCCCGCTGACAAAGGCGCTGCCGGGTTCGAAAAACCTGAGCGGCCGATGCATTTCGCGCGCCAAGCCAATGCGCGTCGTCACCCCCACCGGCACTTCGCCCCGCTCCATGACGCCGATCCACAAGCTGCGGCCCGAGCACAGATCCCAGCCGTCGAACGCCGGGCCGATGCCGAGCGCCATCGTGAGCCGGCCGGGTCCGCGCGCGAGATCGCGCAACGGCACGCCGGGCCGCCGCGCTTCCATGAGCGGCAGGCCTTCGAGCGGCTCGATTGCACGCAACAGAATACCGGCGCCGACCTCCTCGGCTTCGGCGGACATGTTGAGCATGTACGACAGCCCATAGGTGAGCCGCACATACGCGTGACCCGGTGCGAGAAACATCGAACCGTTATGCGGACGTCGGCCCATGAACGCATGACTGGTCGAATCGCCGAGCGGATACGCCTCGGTCTCGACGATGCGTCCGCTCATGCGCCCTTCGGGCAGATCGTGCACGAGGTATTTGCCGATCATGAAGCGCGCGAGTTCGACGGTATCGAGCGGTAATTCGTCACGAAGCAATGGCAGGATGGGAAGTTGATGTTTCCGCATGCGTTAGGCCTTATTCTTAAAGCGCATGGTGTGGGACTCAATAGCTATGCAAACGGTATGGGATGGGATGCGTGCAACCGCGCCGTCGCGAGCCGCCAACGGCGCGAGGCAACGCTCTGGTTCCAGCGGTTGAGCGCCATCGGTCAGTTTTCATCGGCCCATTCGTTGTACCAAAACCTCACTTCCGTGCTGCGCTGCCATCACCATGGCACTAATTGGAGTATCGTGTGTTTCCGGCCTGCAGCACAGCCTTTGCCGGCTCGCGTGTGTTTCGGCCCGCCCGAATCAGCATACAGATTGAAAGCATTCGCACGATCCGCAGCACCGTTCCATTCAGTTTTGATCCCGATGTACCTGCTGGTGTAGCGCACTGCCTCATTCGGGGGCGGTTGTACCCATGACAATAGGAGAGAGTTGAATGAAAGCATTCCCGGCAATCAAGATGATCGGCAGCGCGCTGATCGTTCTCGCGTCCCTCAATGCATATGCGCAAACCAGCGACGCCGCAGCTCCGGCCGCGGCATCGGAGTCGGCGCAACCGACGGCCAAGCAGACCAAGGCGGCCAATCGCGCCCTGGGACGCAAGGTCCGCACTGCACTGTCGAAGACCAAAGGCCTGAGCGTGGCGAACATCACCGTGCGTGCACGCGGCGGCGCAGTGACGCTGGCTGGCTCCGTGCCCGAGCAGCAGCAAGTCGACCTGGCCACTCAGGCGGCGCAAGGCGTGGCCGGCGTGACGTCGGTCAAGAACGCCCTGACGATTCGTCCGGTCGGCCAGTAATCGAGTGAACCTGCTGTAATCACATAGCCGGACGCCAATGCCCTGTCACAGGGGCGTTGGCGCCACCGGAGCGGTTTCGCCGCACGCGGCACCCGTAGTATCCTCGACACACCGGGGTTCGCCCGACATCCCGCGTTTAGCCGACGGAACCTTAATGCCTACCGGTCGCCGTAGCCACCGCGCATTCGTCACACACCAGCCACGTCCGCCACGCGTTATCCGCGCAATTCTGCGTGACCCGATCCCTTTCTCCAGCAGTCGCCGTTTGCGCTACAGCATGCCGGACGCACGCCATCGTCGTGTGTCCCTGAGCATGGACAAAGCCACGATCACGAACAATTATCCTTTATAATTTAACGTGTTAGGGCGTATTGTTTAGAAGTTGCATGAACATATGCGCTCGCTTCAAGCCAAGGCGGAAGCCGTTCGCGCCCCGCCGGGCCACTCAATACAAGCATTAAAAGGAAGCCCAATGACCACGCCTGCGACCGTTCTGCCCCGCTGGACCATTGCCGTGCCATTCGTCGCGTGGATCGTGCTCGGTATCGCGTATGCCATGCCGGACAGCGGCCTGCTGCTCGTGCTGGTCGGCGTGGCGTTGTGTGCCGCGGTCTTCACGGCGGTGCACCATGCGGAAGTGGTCGCGCATCGGGTCGGCGAACCGTTCGGCACGCTGGTGCTGGCGGTGGCCGTCACTGTGATCGAAGTCGCGCTGATCGTCTCGGTCATGCTCACGTCCGGTCCGGAAAAGGCCGGTCTCGCGCGCGACACGGTATTCGCCGCGGTGATGATCGTCTGCAACGGCATTGTCGGCATTTGCCTGCTGGTGGGCGGTATCCGCCATCGCGAGCAGGATTTTCAAAGCCGTGGCGCCGCTGCGGCGCTGGCCGTGCTCGCGTCGCTGTCCGTGCTGACGCTGGTCATGCCGAACTACACCACCACGAACGTCGGCCCGGTCCTGTCGTCATCGCAACTGGCGTTTGCCGGGGTGTCGTCCCTCGTGCTGTATGGCGTGTTCGTGTTCGTGCAAACCGTGCGCCATCGCGATTACTTTCTGGCCGGCACGCCGGACGAGGACGTCCATGCCGCGCCGCCGAGCGCCGGCCAGGCGATGGCGGCCGGCGGCTTGCTGCTGGTGTGCCTCGTCGCGGTGGTATTGCTTGCAAAGGTGCTCTCGCCGGTGGTCGAAACCGCGGTCAAGAATGCGGGCGCGCCGGCCGCCGTGGTCGGCATTGTGATTGCCGCGCTCGTGTTGCTGCCTGAAGGGCTGGCCGCGGTGCGCGCGGCGCGCGCCGACCGTTTGCAGAACAGCCTGAATCTCGCACTCGGCTCGGCGCTGGCCAGTATCGGCCTGACGATTCCGACCGTCGCCTGCGTCTTTCTGTACACCGGCCAGCCGCTGGTGCTCGGCATCGACGGCAAGGAAACCGTGCTGCTCGTCCTCACGCTGATAGTCGGCACGCTCACGCTCAGCTCGGGCCGCACGACGATTCTGCAAGGCGCCGTGCATCTGTCGCTGTTCGCGGCGTATCTGTTTCTGTCGTTCGCGCCTTGACCTTGGGCGCCAGAGCCTGAAAGAGCGGCGTCGGGTCGGCTGACCCACGCCGCCGCGCCAGCCGGACTACTCTTCCCAGTGCGCCGCGATCCAGTCGCGGAACAGATTCAGCTTCTGCTGATGCGCGACCGAGTCCGGGTAGACGAAGTAATAGCGCCAGCCGGTCTTGAGCACCGTATCGAACGGCCGCACGAGACGCTTGGCCGCCACGTCCTCGTCGATCAGCGCAAGATCGCTGATCGCGACACCGAACCCCTGTAACGCGGCGTTGGTCGCCATATCGAGCGTGTCGAAGCTCGGGCCGTGCTCGGCGTCGATCGCCGCGGCGTGCGCGGCATCGATCTCGGTTACCTTGGCAAGCCACATCTTCCAGTCGCGATGATCGCGCGTGGGATGCAGCAGCGTGTGGCGCGCGAGATCAGCCACCTCGGCAAGCGGCTTGTCTTTCAGCAGATCGGGCGCGCACACGGGCGTCAGACGCTCCTCGAACAACGGCACCGCCTGCACGTCCGCCCCCGGCGACGAGCCGTAAATGATTGCGGCGTCGAACGGTTCGAGCTGGAAATCGACGTCGTGCTGCCACGTGGTCGTGATCTGCACGTGCAGTTCGGGATACTCGGCCTGGAAGCGCATGATCTTCGGCAGCATCCAGCGCATCACACAGGTCGGCACTTTCAGCGCGAGATCGGTGCGCTGCCGGGTAAGGCGCAGCGAAATTTCCTCGATGCGCGCGAAGCTCTCCTTCACGGCCGGCAGCAACAATTCCCCTTCGGCGGTGAGCGTCAGGCCTTTCGCGTGGCGCTTGAAGAGCGGAAACTTGTAGTAGTCCTCGAGCGCGATGATTTGCCGGCTGACCGCGCCCTGCGTCAGGCATAGATGGTCGGCGGCGCGCGTGAAACTGCGATGCCGCGCCACGGTTTCGAAAATCTGCAGCGCGTTGAGCGGCGGTAGGCGGCGCATCGTGGGTGTCCAGTACGATCAGGAAAAATCATTGCGTGGGCGTGGCGGCGCGGGTCGTCGCCTGCCGCCAGAATGCCTCTCGCGGGCCTACAGGATACGCGATCACAAATTGCCGCACGAGCAGCGGTGAACACGACGGTCATGCATTCGGCTCATGCCGATGCCAAAACTTGCCGTTAACCAGGCCAGCATGCACCGGCACAGGGCAAAACACGTCCGCAACCGCACCAGAACCGAGCTTTCCTCATACCTCCACGAGGGCGCGAATCGTCGACGAAACATGGACGTTAACCCGCATGCGCTACTGCCTCGGCGCTCCCGCCCTCTGACGGGCGTGCGCCGCCCCAGTCGCGCGGCGGCCTTCGCATGAGCTTACGTCATGCCCTCCATGCGCATATTTCGTTTGTTGAGGGATTTTGGCAAACCTAGAGTGCATCCACACGCAGCGCAGGCAAGCAACGCAAACGAGCGATGCAGCGGCGGCGGTCACAGCGATATCACCAGGCAACAGGCGTTCAACACAGGAGACCGCCATGGAAGAGATCAAACGGGGTAGAAGGCAGGCCATCAAGTCGATCGGCGCGGCTCTCGCGGCATCCACCTTGCCGATGCCGTTCATCAATCTGCGCGCGCAGGAACACAACTTCAGCGGCAAGACGCTGCGTCTCTTGACGTGGTCGGACGACACGGGCGCCGCCGCTCTGCGCAATATCGCCGCCACGTTCACGGCGAAAACCGGCGCCAAAGTGATCGCCGACCGCGCCGACGGCACCTCCGGCATGGTCGCGAAGGTCAAGGCCGCGGGCGATCGTCCCACCTACGACGTCATCACCTTGGCCGGCGTCGGCGCAGCCGGTCTCGGCGACGCCGGTCTGCTGATGAAGCCCGATCTGGACAAGCTGCCGAACCTGAAAGACGTCGCGGCGCAGTACCGCACGGGCGCGAACGGCTTCGGCGTCGGCTACCTGCTGTGGTCGGACGGGTTGATCTACAACACGTCGACAGTCAAGACCGCGCCGGCATCGTACGAAGCATTGTGGGATCCCAAATACGCCGGCCGCCTGTTCCTGCCGCCGCCCGAGTGGGCCGAAGCGGTGGACCTGGCGATCATCGCCGCGAAGATGAACGGCGGTTCGCAGCAGAACATCGAGCCGGGTTTCAAGAAACTGATGCTGTTGAAAGATCGCGTGATGACGCTCGGCGAGAACCCGAACCAGGTGGCCGATCTGTTCCGCACCGGGTCGCTCGATATCGGCGGCATCTATTCGCCAGCGTTCTTCCCCAACCAGATCCGCAAGCCCGAGTACAAGATGGGCGTGACCTACGGCATGAAGGAAGGCTTCGCCACGCAGCTGATGTTCACCGTGATCCCCAAGGCGCATCCGGGCGACAGCGATCTGATCCACGCCTTCATCAACCATTCGCTCGACGCGGGCGTGCAAGGCCGCATGGCCGCCGACGTGCTGAACGGCCCGGTCAATTCGAAAGCGGTGATTCCCGCCGAGAGCCGCGCGTTCGTGCCGAGTCCGCAGCAGATCGCCGAGAAAGCCGTGCTGCATGACGACAAGGCGCTCGCCGTGGTGCAGCCGGCGTGGATCAAGCGTTACACCGAAATCTTCTCGGCATGACCGCGATGCTCGCGCGCTTTTCGCGGCGTGCTTCACCGGCGTCCGATCCGGCCTCGGACGCCGCGGCGGGCGCGTCCAGTCTCGGACCGGACACGCCTGCCGCCAACGCGATGGCAAAGGCGCGGCCGTGGCTACTGCTCGCGCCGATCCTGCTGTTTCTCGCCATCCTCGGCGCGGCGGCGCTGGTCGTGCTGCGCATGAGTTTCGGCACGCAGGGCAACGAGTGGCGCGGCTTCACGCTGCAAAACTACACGGACCTGCTCGACGGCTACTTCATGAAGTCGTTGTGGCTCACGTTGAAGCTCGCGTTCCAAAGCATGATCTGCGCAGTGCTGCTGGCGATTCCGGTCGCACTGGCGATGGCGCGCACGAAGTCGCGGCTCGCACGGCGGCTTCTGCTCGCGGGCGTACTGCTGCCGCTGCTCGTCAATCTGCTGCTGCAAGGCTATGGCTGGCTGATCATTCTCGGGCCGGCCGGCCTGCTCAATCACGCGCTGCTCGGCAGCGGCCTCGTGCAACGTCCGTTGATGTGGCTTTACCGCGAAAACGGCGTGCTGCTCGGCTTGATCCAGACGGCGTTTCCGCTCGCCGTGCTGCCGCTCTCGAGCGCGATGCGCGCGGTCTCGAGTTCCTACGAAGAAGCCGCCGCCACGCTCGGCGCGACGCGCTGGCAAACGCTGCGTCACGTGCTGTTGCCGCTCGCCATGCCCGGTCTCGTGTCCGGCGCGCTGCTCGTATTCGCCTATAACGCGAGCGCGTTCGCCGTGCCGCTGCTGCTCGGCGGACGACGCGTGCCGATGCTCGCCGTGCTAGTCCACGATCAGGTCGCGCCCTTGCTGAACTGGCCGGCGGCCTCCGCGTCGGGTGTCGTTTTGATGGTCGCCACGTTGACGGTGATGGCGCTGTCGCAGCGCCTCGTGCGCCGTACGCAGCGTCTCGCCGAGGAGCCTCACGCATGAGCACGCCCATTCAAACCGCGCCGCCGCCGCGCTTGCAACCGCGTGCACCACGCTTGCCGGCTGTCATGCCCGGCCAGCTCGGCAAGGCCACCGCCCTGCTCGCGGCTATCGTTCTGTTCCTCGCCGCGCTGCCGATCCTCACGATGATCACGATGTCGTTCAGCGCGGCCGACACGCTCGAATTCCCGCCGCATGCCTACGGCTTGCACTGGTATCGCGCCGCGTGGCACAGCTTCGTGTCGCCGGACGCGAGCGACACGCTGTCGATGGGCGGCGCATTGCGCACGAGCCTGATCGTCGCGCTATCGACCATGGTGATCGCCACGCTCGTCTCGGTGCCCGCCGCCTACGCGTTGAGCCGCTACCGCTTTCGCGGCAAGCCCGCGGTCGAACAACTGGTCGCGTTGCCGCTCGTCTATCCGCTCGTGATGCTCGGCCTGTCGCTGCTGTTGGTGTTCAACGTGCTGCCGGTCGAACTCGGCGTGTTCCGCCTGATCATCGCGCACGTGATTCTGGCGCTGCCGTTCACCGTGAAAAATTGCGCGGCGTCGGTCGCCTCGATTGGTCCGGAGTTCGAAGAGGCTGCCTGCGTGATGGGCGCGAGTCCCAGCCGCGCGCTCGTCGACGTGATCCTGCCGCTGATGCGCCCCGGCATTCTCGCCGGCATGCTGTTCGCGTTCATCATCTCGTTCAACGAATTCACGGTCACGTTCTTCCTGTACGGCATCGATACGATGACGCTGCCGGTGTGGCTCTACAGCCGCACGGTGTCGTCGCTCGATCCGACCGTGTTCTGTTTCGCCGTGTTCATCGTCGCGATCGACTTCGCGCTGATCTGGCTGCTCGAAAAGCTGATCGGCGACGAAGGCGTCGCTTTGTGATCGCGCGCTCATGACGCCCTCTTCTTGCTGGAGCATCCGATGACCCATTTAACGTTGCAGGCCGTGACCCGGCGCTTCGGCGCGGCCCATGCCGTCGACAGCGTCGATCTGAGCGTGCCCGACGGCAAGCTGGTGTGCTTCCTCGGCCCGTCCGGCTGCGGCAAGACCACCCTGCTGCGGATGATCGCCGGCCTGGAAACGCCGACCTCGGGCAGCATCCATTTCGCCGGGCGCGACATCACGCGACTGCCGGCGAACCAGCGCGACTTCGGCATGGTGTTCCAGTCGCTCGCACTGTTTCCGCACATGACGGTCGCGCAGAACATCGCGTATCCGCTGAAGCTGCGCAAGACCGCGAAGGACCAGCAGACGCGCCGAGTGGCCGAGTTGCTGGAACTGATCCAGTTGCCGCACATGGCGAACCGGCCGGTCACGCAACTCTCCGGCGGCCAGCGCCAGCGCGTGGCGATTGCGCGCGCGATCGCCTCGCAGCCGAAACTGCTGTTGCTCGACGAACCGCTCTCCGCGCTCGACGCCAAGCTGCGTGAAGCCATGCAGGTGGAGATCCGCCTGCTGCAACAGCGTCTCGGCATCACGACGATCATGGTCACGCACGACCAGCGCGAAGCAATGACGATGGCCGACGAGATCGTCGTGATGGAGAAAGGCCGCATCGCACAGGTCGGCAAGCCGCTCGATATCTATCGCGATCCGGTCAGCGAGTTCGTCGCAGACTTCATCGGTCTCGGCAATATCCTGCCGGTCACCTACGACGGCGCGGGCGGTGTGAGCCTGCCGGGCGGCCGGCGCATCAGCGTGGTGCAACCGGCGCGCGTGCCGGAGTCCAGCAGCGATATCCGCCTGCTGATCCGCCCGGAAGACGTGTGCGTGAAAGCCGCGTCCGACGCCGCGGGTCCGAACCGGCTGCAAGGCACCGTGACGTTTATCCGCGACGTGGGCGCGTCGCTCGAAGCGACCATCGACTGCGCCGGCTTCATCTTGACCGCCGCCACCACGCCGCGCGAAACACCGGGGCTTACGCTCGGCATGCCGGTGCTCGCGGAATTGCCGCCGCATGCGTGCAAACTGATCGCCGCGCGAGTCGGGCATTGAAGCGCACTGACTTGCACGCCACTATCGCACGCCACTAAAACCCATTCCAATACCGACATTTTCGACAGAGGAAAGATCATGAACCACCGTCCCGCTGCCCCGACCCGCACCCGCCGCGTGTTCGCCACGCTCGCCGCGACGCTCGCCTTCACCGCCCTCGGCGCACTGTGTGCGTTGCCGTCGGCCGCGCATGCGGACGCGCTCGACAACATCGCCAAGTCGGGTACGGTGCGCATCGGCGTGTTCGAGGACTACCCGCCGTTCGGCTCGATCGGCCCGGATATGAAGCCAATGGGCTACGACATCGACGTCGCCAACCTGATCGGCAAGGCGCTCAACGCCAAGGTCGAACTCGTGCAGGTGACGGGCGACAACCGCATGGCCTACCTCGCCGACCACAAGGCGGACATGCTGCTGTCAGTCGGCCAGACGCCGGAGCGCGAAAAAGTGATCGACTTCTCGCAACCGTACGCGCCGTACTACCTCGCCGTGTTCGGCCCGAAAGCCCTGCCCGTGAAGAACGCCGCCGACCTCGCCGGCAAGTCGATTTCGGTTGCGCGCGGCACGCTGGAAGACCTGAGCGTGACCAAGATCGCGCCGCCCACGGCGAACATCAAACGCTTCGACGATCCTAACGGCGCAATTTCGGCGTTTCTTTCTGGTCAGGTACAGTTGATGGTAGTCGGCAACGACGTCGGCGCCACGATTCTCGCGCGTCATCCCGCCAACGATCCCGAGCAGAAGTTCTCGCTGTTCAGCTCGCCGGATCACGTCGGTTTGAACAAGAACGAGCCGCGTCTGAAGCAGAAGGTCGACGAAACGATTGCCAAGGCCCGCAAGGACGGCACCATGAACGCGATTTCGCAGAAGTGGCTGCGTGCGCCGCTGCCGGCCGACCTCTGAACCTTTTTTTGCGCGGACCACGAAGCGTGGTCCGCGCCGGAGTTTGACCTCACGATGAGCGCCACGCCATGACCTATGCGTTCGATTTCAGCGGCTTCGGCCTCTATGCGGGGATGCTCGCGCGCGGCGTCGCCGTGACCTTGGGGCTGACGGCCGTCTCCACCGTGCTCGGCGGGATCGTCGGCATTGCCGGTGCGAGCGTGGCGGTGGCCGGGCCGAAATGGGCGCGCTGGGTGGTGGCGAGTTACGTGGAGTTGATCCGCAACACGCCGTTCATCGTGCAGTTGTTCTTCGTGTTCTTCGGTTTGCCGAGTCTCGGCATTCATATCGATGAAGTGCAGGCCGCGATTCTCGCCATGACCGTCAATCTCGGCGCTTATGCCATCGAGATCGTGCGCGCCGGCATCGACTCGATTTCGCGCGGCCAGGTGCAGGCGGCGCAGGCTCTCGGTCTGCATGGGCGGCAAGTGTTTCGCTTCATCGTGCTGCCGCAGGCCATCGCCAACGTGTTTCCCGCGCTGCTGAGCCAGGTGCTGATCGTGATGCTCGGCTCGGCGGTGGTCTCGCAGATCTCCGTGCCCGATCTCACGTACGCGGCCAACTTCATCCAGTCGCGCAACTTCCGCTCGTTCGAGAGCTACCTGATCATCACCGCGACGTATCTGGTGCTGTCGATCGTGTTGCGGCAAATCCTCAACCGGCTCGGTCGTGGACTGTTCGCGGGCCGTGCGGCGCGCGGCAACGAGAGCGCGCCGCGTAACTGGCGCAACCGCCTGATGTGGCGCGGCGCCCGCACCCTGCCCACGGAGCGTTGATCATGGTCGAATTCACGCTGTGGGACATTGCCCGCAATCTGTTGCTCGCCGCCCGCTGGACGGTGCTGCTGTCGTTGATCGCGTTTGTCGGCGGCGGTATTGTCGGCCTCATTCTGCTCGCGATGCGCGTGTCGCCGATCGCCTGGCTGCGGCGCATCGTCGTGGTGTATGTGGAAGTGTTTCAGGGCACGCCGCTCCTGATGCAGCTCTTTCTGGCGTTTTTCGGCTTGCCGCTGCTCGGTGTCGACGTGTCGCCGTGGGTCGCGGCCACCGTCACTTTGACGCTTTATACGAGCGCCTATCTGGTCGATATCTGGCGCGGCTGTGTGGAAGCCGTGCCGCGTGGTCAGTGGGCAGCGGGCGCGAGTCTCGGTATGCCGTTCGCCCAGCAGTTGCGCTATATCGTGTGGCCGCAGGCGCGGAAAATCGCGGTGGCGCCGACGGTCGGCTTTCTCGTGCAAGTGGTGAAAAGCACGGCGCTCGCGTCGATCATCGGCTTCACCGAATTGACCAAGACCGGCACCATGATCACCAACGCCGCGTTCCGCCCGTTCCCGATCTACGGCATGGTCGCAATGATCTACTTCGCGATGTGCTTCCCGCTGACGTGGTACGCGCGGGTGCTGGAGAAACGACAGAAGGTGGGCCAGCATCGTTGAAATTGGCTGCAGCGTGTGAATAAATAAAGCGGCAACCGTGCAGAACGGTTGCCGCTTTTTTATTACTGCCGTGAGAGGACTAGCGAGCCGCGTGTGTCGACTTGCGCAACTTCGCCACGTCGTCCGCCGTCACCGCCGGCGCGCCGTTGTTCCACCCGGCTCGCACGAAGGTCAGCACATCGGCGATCTGCTGGTCGTTGAGCACCGGCGCGTACTTCGGCATCGGATACGGCGCGGGAATGCCGCCAATCACCAGGTCCTCGGTGCCGTTCAGCGTCACGTTGATCAGCGACGACGGATCCTTCTCCAGCACGTTCGGATTGCCGGACAAGGGCGCCAGCATCGGTGCGAAGCCGCGTCCGTCGACACCGTGGCAGTGCATGCAATACGCCGTATAGACCCGCGCGCCGGCATCGTTCGCGGGACGGTTCAGCGACACCTTCGTCGCCTGCGGGTCGTACTTATAAGGCGGCGCACCGCTGCCGCCCGCCGGCGGCAGCGACTTCAGATACGTCGACATGGCGGCGATGTCCGTATCGTTCATGCCCTGCGTGCTGTTGTTGATCACGCTGGTCATCGAACCGAACGCCGAGGCATGGCGATTCGCGCCGGTCTTCAGAAACGCCTGCAGGTCCTGATCGTTCCAGCGGCCGAGACCGACGTTCTGCTCGCCGGTGAGATTCGCCGCGAACCAGCCGTCGAGCAGGCCGCCGGTGAGGAACGCGCTGCCGCTTTCATCGAGCGCCTTCTCCTGGAACGCGATGCCGCGCGGCGTGTGGCACGAACCGCAGTGCCCGAGCCCCTGAATCAGATACGCGCCGCGATTCCAGGCCACGTCCTTGCCCGGCTTGTCCTGATAGACGGCTTTATCCAGGAAGACCATGTTCCAGAACTTCAACGGCCAGCGCATGTTCATCGGCCACTTGATGTCGGGCTCGCGATTTGCCTGCTGCACCGGCGCCACGCCGCTCATGAAATACGCGTACAACGCTTTCATGTCGTCGTCGTTGACCTTGGCGTAAGACGGATACGGCATCGCCGGATAGAGGTTGTGGCCGTCTTTCGCGACGCCTTCGCGCATCGCCCGCGCGAAGTCCTCTTCCGTATAAGCGCCGATGCCGGTCTGCTGGTCGGGCGTGATGTTGGTGGTGTAGATCTGGCCCATCGGCGTGGTCATCGGCAGGCCGCCCGCGAACGGCTTGCCCTTCGGTGCCGTGTGACAGGCGACGCAGTCGCCGACCTTCGCCAGATAAGCGCCGCGTTGGACCAACGCCTGATCCGCTGCCAGCGCCGGAGTCTGCGCCAGGAACGGCAGCGTCACGCACAACGCCGCACCGAAACCCTTCAGAGTGTTTTTCATGTCGGGCTCCGATCAGGCGGTTTGCAGTTGGCTGCCAACCGGCAATTGCCGCAGCCGCTTGCCGGTGGCCGCAAAAATCGCATTGGTCAGCGCGGGCGCGAGCGCCGCCGTGCCGGGTTCGCCGATGCCGCCAGGCGCCTCGCTGCTCTTCACGATATGCACCTCGATCGGCGGCGTCTGATCGATGCGCAGCATCCGGTAGTCGGTGAAGTTGTTCTGCTCGACGCGGCCGTCCTTGATCGTGATCTCGCTGTAGAGCGCCGCCGTGATGCCGAAGATGATGCCGCCCTGCACCTGCGCTTCGATCGTGTTCGGATTGACCACCATGCCGCAATCGACCGCGCACACCACGTGCTTGACCGCCACCTCGCCCTGATCCACCGCGACGTCGACGACGATCGCAAAGAAGCTGCCGAACGCATGCATGACCGACACGCCGCGCCCTTGTCCCTTCGGCAGCGCGCTGCCCCAGTTCGCGGCCTGCGTGGCGACGTTGAGCACGTTCAGCGCACGCGGTGTCTTACCGAGCAGATCCTGACGGTATTTGACGGGATCGACTTTGGCCTGCGCCGCGAGTTCGTCGATGAAACTCTCCACCACGAAGGTGCCGCGCGTCGGTCCCACGCCGCGCCAGAATGCGGTGGGCACCGCGTGCGGCTCCTCGCGAACGTAGTCGATCAACTGGTTGGGCAAGTCGTATGGCAGATCCGAAGCGACTTCGACCGCATCCGGATCGATACCGTTCTTGAAGGCGGGCGGTGCAAAACGCGCCAATATCGACGAACCGACGATCCGATGCTGCCACGCGACCGGTTTGCCATTCGCGTCGAGCCCGGCCGAAATCTTGTCGTAGTAATACGGGCGGTACATGTCGTGCTGAATGTCTTCTTCGCGCGTCCAGACCACCTTCACCGGCGTCGACACTTGTTTGGCGACCTTCACGGCTTGCGTGACCATGTCGAACTCGAGCCGCCGCCCAAAGCCGCCGCCGATCAGATGGTTGTGCACGACGATCTTGTCGGCGGGCAAGCCCGTGACCGCCGCGGCGGCATCCACCACGCGCGTCGGCACCTGCGAGCCGAGCCAGACATCGCAACCGTCGGGGCGCACGTGCACCGTGCAGTTGATCGGCTCCATGGTGGCGTGCGCGAGGAACGGCTGCTGATACACGGCGTCGACGCGCGTCTTCGCACTGGAGAAAGCATTGCCGACGTCGCCGTCCTTGCGCGCCACCGCGCCGTTGCGTTGCGAGGCGTTGGCGAGATCGCCGACGATCTGCTTCATCGACAGATTCGCGCCCGCACCCTCGTTCCACTTGATGACGAGTGCCTGCACGCCGCGCTTGGCGGCCCACGTGTGGTCGCCGATCACCGCGACCGCGTTGTCGATCTTGATGACCTGGCGCACGCCGGGGATTTTCTTCGCATTGGTGTCGTCGACGCTGGCGAGCGTGCCGCCGAACACCGGGCAGTTCGCAATCGCCGCGTAGACCATGTCGGGCACGCGTACATCGAGGCCGAACATCGCGGTGCCGTCCACTTTCTCCGGTGAATCGAGGCGCTTGACCGCCGTGCCGATCAGCTTGAAGTCCTTCGGGTCCTTGAGCTTGACGTCTTGCGGCGCGGGCAGACCAGCGGCCACGGTCACCAGTTGACCGTAGCCGACACTGCGCTTGCTGGCCTCGTGGATCACCTGCCCGGCCTGCGCATGGCAGCTTGCCGGATCGACCTGCCATTGCTGCGCGGCCGCGCTGATCAGCATGGTGCGCGCGGTGGCGCCCGCTTTGCGCATCGGCTCCCACGCATAGCGGATCGAGGTCGAGCCGCCCGTGAGCTGGCCGCCGAGCAGCGGATCCATGAAGAGCTTTTCATTCGGCGGCGCGTGATCGATGGTGACCGCGTCGAGCGGCACTTCGAGTTCTTCGGCGATCAGCATCGGAATCGACGTGTAGACGCCCTGGCCCATCTCGACCTTCGGAATCACGAGCGTGACCTTGCCCGCGGTATCGATCTGGATAAAGGCGTTCGGTGCGAACACGCCGCTTTGCGGCGTTTCGACACCGTCGCCGCCGATCACCGATTTGCCGGCCTTCTGATCCTGGCTCGCGGCCGGCATGCTGAAGCCGAGCAACAGGCCACCGCCTGCCGCCGCGCCTACCGTCACGCCAAATTTCAGAAAGGTGCGTCGTGAAAAGCCACGTGCGGCACGCGCGCCGCTCTGTGCATCGAGCAATCCCTGGGACATGTCATGCCCCCTTTGCGGCGTGCTTGATCGCCGCGCGGATGCGGTTATAGGTCCCACAGCGGCAGATATTGCCGGCCATGGCGGCGTCGATGTCCGCATCGGTAGGATTAGGGTTGCTCGCCAGCAGCGAAGCCGCCGACATCACCTGCCCCGACTGACAGTAGCCGCATTGCACCACGTCCAGTTGACGCCAGGCCTGCTGCACCTTCTGACCGGCCGGCGTGCTGCCCACCGCTTCGATCGTGGTGATCTTGCGGTCGCCAACAGCCGCCGCCGGCAACACGCACGAGCGTACCGCCACGCCATCGAGGTGCACCGTGCAGGCTCCGCATTGCGCGATGCCGCAACCGAACTTCGTGCCGGTCAGACCGACCAGATCGCGTAAGACCCACAGGAGGGGCATGTCGGGCGGCGCGTCGACGGTGTGCGTCTGGCCATTGATATTCAGCGTTGTCATTGAGCGGCTCCGAGTGGGGTTTATTGTTTATCAGGTTGTTTAGGCAGAGACGTCGAACCAAAACGTAAAGACTCGCCGCGTTTATTCGACAAGCCGGACTAATGCGCGCTGCGGCTTTCCAGTCGTTTAAAACGGCGGTGAATGCATGGGCGCGAACGCGCCAAAACTGATCGGCGAATTGTAGACGCCCTTTAAAAAGTTCGCCTCGAAGCTGCATGCCGCCAGCCGGCTGGAAGATTCTCGCGGGCGCCGATCGCGTGGCTGAAAGGTGTTTTTAATCGGCGGAAACTATCCGCGCGGCGGTTCGAGCGGCCGGCCTTTATACGATCAGTGAATCTTGTTGAATCAATGCCGGGCGATTTTGTTAGCATGGATCCGGTCTGACTGACTATCCGAAGGAGCAGCACACATGAACGACTCGCAATGCACTCAATTCCTCTCGGACATTCGCCGACCGCTATTGGCGCTGCACAAAGCCATCCTCGATCACGAGCGTGCCGTGTACGAAAAGGAATTCGGCCCGGTCACGCCGGCGGCTTTCCTGCAGGTGCTCATCAACGGTTCGGGGTTCCGCTGGCTCACGCCGCTCTCGACGATCATTGCGAACGTCGACGAAATTCTCGACGATAAGGAAGCCGAAGCCGCCGACCGCACCGCCGCGGCCGAAGCGGTGACCGGGCTCTTCTCGCCCGACCAGCCGAACAATGCTTTCCTGCCGCGCTATCTGCCGCTATTGCAGGCCGATCCGGCGATCCTGCATCAGCATGGCCAGGTGTCGCAGCTGTTGCGCGGGATTGAATCGAAGTAGCCGGTTGCGCGCGGCTTCGTGTGCTCGCGTCGTGCGGGTTCGGGCCGCGCGTTGCTTGCGCGTGGTTTGCGCGTGGTTTGCGATTCGCTGTCGGCATGGTCGCGAGCGCGGCGCGCAGCGTTCATGCGGCCTCGGCTCCCGAATTTCCTCACCATTGAAAAGCGCGCGTTTCGATCGAGCGGGACTCGTCTGCATGACGGCGGCACGGCGGCGGCGTTGACGGATTACCAGGCTTTTTGAATGCGGCCAACGCAACGAGGCCTTATTTCAGGCCAATTTATGCACGATTCGTAAGAGTGTGTGGTGTGCGGTGGATTCGTTTGCCGTTGAAACGAGTGCGCGACCGAGTCAAGGTTGAATTTGCCTGGCTTTGCTGACTAAAACAAAGGTGAGCTTCTGCGGGAGGCATCCTGATGCAGGCTACGAAAAGCCGGTCAGCATGCTTCACAAAGCCCTGCTAAGGTAAGCAGACTTTCTTGCGACGCTCATCGCTATGCAAAACTGGCCGCTCCCCGAAAGCTATACCTTCCGCGATCAAGCCGTGCGCTTCAACGTGAGCGGCAATGGCCCGCCGCTGGTGCTGGTTCACGGCACGCCCTTTTCTTCGTATGTGTGGCACCGCATTGCTCCGCATCTCGCGCAGACGCGCACCGTCTATTACTACGATCTGCTCGGCTATGGACAATCCGAACAGTGCGACGGCCAGGACGTCTCGCTCGGCGTGCAGAATGGTTTGCTGGCGGAATTGCTCGCGCATTGGCAACTGGAAAGCCCGGATGTCATCGCGCACGATTTCGGCGGCGCGACTTCATTGCGCGCCCATCTGATCGACGGCTGCGACTATCGCAGCCTCACGCTGATCGATCCGGTGGCGGTCGCGCCGTGGGGTTCGCCGTTCGTGCGGCATGTGCGCGAACACGGTGACGCGTTTGCCGGACTGCCGTCCTACATCCACGAGGCGGTGGTGAAGGCGTACGTGCGCGGCGCGATCGCGCGCGAGATTCCGGATGACGAACTCGCGCCCTATGTGACGCCCTGGCTCGGCGCAACGGGTCAAGCCGCGTTTTACCGGCAGATCGCGCAAATGGATCAGCGCTACACCGACGAGGTCGAGGCGCGCTACCCGCAGCTACGCTGTCCGGTGCAGATTCTGTGGGGCGAAGAGGACCAGTGGATTCCACTGGCGCGCGGCCGTCAACTGGCCGCGGCCATACCGGAAGCGCGCTTTCAGTCGGTGCCGAAAGCCGGCCACCTGATGCAGGAAGACGCGCCGGAAGCGATCGTTGCCGCGGCGCTGCTGTGGCTGGATTGAGGTCGCGCGCCTAGCCGCGTCCGTGCGGCAGGTACGGCATGGGATCGATCGGCTTGCCGTCGCGGCGCAATTCGAAGCCCACGGAAACGCGCGAATTGTTTTCGTCGCCCATCTCGGCGATCTGCTGTCCTTGCACGACAATGTCGCCGGTTTTGACCAGCAGCTTGCGGTTGTGCGAGTAGGCGGTCAGAAAGTCCTTGTTGTGCTGGACGATGATGAGGCTGCCGTAGCTGTTCAGGCCCGTGCCGGCGTACATCACCTTGCCGTCGGCCGCGGCCCGCACCGGATCGCCCGGCTTGCCGCCGATTTCGATGCCACGCGTTTCGCCCGGCTGGAATCCTTCGACCACGCGCCCGCCCGCCGGCCAGGCTAGTGATACGCCGTTCGCGTGCCGCGCGGTTTGCTGCGCGACTTCGCGTGCTTCAGCGGCACTAAGCGTCGGCGACTGCACGGCCTGGGCGGACTGCGACGTTGACTGCGTCGCACCCGACGTGGTGCTCGGCGCCGTCGCTTGCTGCGCCGCAACCGAAGTCGCCGGCGTGGACGCCGCGGCGGCCTTCGCTGCCGCATTAGCCGCGTTCACCGCCCGCACCGTTTCCGGCGACGCGACGTGCAAGACCTGTCCCGACTTCAAGTGCGAGGACGCCTTCAATCCATTCCAGGCCTGCAACTGCTTCACGCTGCAATGATGATGCTGCGCGACGCGCGCCAAGGTGTCGCCACGTTTGACGCGATACACCAGTGGCGGCGATTTCTTGAGCAGCGCGCTCTGCTCGGGGGTGATCGCGGGCGGCGCGGCCGCCGTCGCATCGGCTGCCGGCGCGCTTGCCGCCGGCACGCTGGACGCAGCCGCCGCGGCTGTCTGCGCGTCCTGCTGGCCCACATTCGCACAACCGCTGACCGCCAGCGCGACCCATACGCCAGCGAGACTGGCCATCTTTGTTCTGTCGAAGCGCTTTCCCATCTTGTTCGACTCCTGCCTCGTTCATTGGCGAGCCGGATGCCGCCTTGTCGCGTGCGATGCGCGCGCCCGAACGGCGCGCTGCTTTCCCCTGCGACACGGCAAAGCCGCCTCGTGCGGCGCTCACCCATGCCCTGCCGACCAACCCAACCCTCGCCTTCACAAGCTGCCGGATGCCCGGGACGCGTACATGCCGCCCGCCAAAACAGCCCATCGTCCGCGAAAAGGGCCAGACTGCCGATTAAAATTCAAGCGGAATTGTAAAGTGCGTTTTATAAAAAACGCGCCAACCCACATACTTTGATACAAACCTTACGCACAGTATTGCGGACATCGTTGCGCGTGCAACGTGTACGGCGGCGCGTGCCCGTCAGGCATCCGCGTGGCCGCCGCAAGTTCGTCATTACCTGACCGCGTTTCATGCGCCGATGGCGGATCAGGCTGCGCATCTGCAAGCCATGCAGGACGCACGCACGCCGAAGCCCAGGCAAGCGCACGATAACGTTTGCATTAACGGCAGAATGGCGTCAAAACTTGAATTGCCAGCGGCGGCGGTAGGCGTCAAGGAGGATCGTGTCGGCGCGCGGACGGCCCGGCGTCCGTCCGGCTCGATGGAACGAGGCTAGCTGTAGTACTGCCCCTGGTACTTCACGTAGCCGATCGGATGATGCGTGAAGTGCAGCACCGGCAGAACGGGATTGCGATTGTCTTCGGTGGGATAGGCGCTGGCGTCGGGGATGTATTCGCCTTGCGCTTCGATTGGCTGCCCTGCCTGCAAATTGGGGATCTCGTGCGCGAGGCCCTCGTTGTCGCCGAAACGCACGGCGACGAAGACCTCGGTGCCCACCAGTTTTTCCGTACCGCCTTCGAACTTCACGACCGTGTCGATCTTGATGACGAAGTGCTGGTGATTGGCGCCGTTGTGATTCTCCGGGCTGGCGAACACCTTGCTGATCGTGCCTTGCACACAGGCCAGCGGCGCGCCCAGCGAATAGACGTAACTATGATGAGGAAGGATCTGCGTCGCGCGATTGTTCATGAAGTCTCCGTGAAAGGAATCTGTCTTGCCTACGGCGAAACGTAAGGCGCGCCGCAAGCCGGCAGCGGCGCGATACCATTTGAGCAGACCGCAGCGCGCGAGTTCATTGCGCGCCGTTCACAGGAGACATCATGACTGAGCCTGCGCAGGCGCAAATCATCAGCGTCCACATCGCGCGTGACTGGCGCGAGGTTTACGCTTTCACATCGGAGCCGGCGGCATTTCCCGAATGGGCATCAGGATTGGGCCGGCCCTTGGGCCATGACGGTGCGACATGGCGTTTCGAAGGCAGCGAAGGCACGACGACCGTGCGCTTTTCCGCGCCGAACGAGTATGGCGTGCTCGACCATTACGTTCTCTTGCCGGACGGCAGCGAGATCTACGTACCGCTGCGGGTGATCGCGAACGGCAGCGGCTGCGATGTGCAATTCACACTGTTTCGCGTGCCCGGCATGACGGACGGGAAATTTGCCGCTGACGCGCAATGGGTCGAACGGGATTTGGGCAAGCTGAAGGCGTTGGTCGAAGGGCGCGATTGACGAAAGTGCGTGCGCGGCCTTGACGGTTTTTGTCCACGCTGCTGCTTGCGCATGACCCTCACGCGTAAAAAAACCGGCGCCCTTAACGAAAGAGCACCGGTTTCTTTGAACGCTTCCTGGCGCCTGATATCAAGCGCCAGAAGTGCGGCTACGGTTCAGCGCAGCGCTTTCACCGCATCCGCCGTCACATCTGCAGGCTGGCCGCCCCACGTCGCGCGCAAATAATTGGCGAGCTGCGCGAGTTCCGCGTCGTTGAGTTGCGTGGCGAAGCCCGGCATATCCTGCATCCGTTCGAGGCCCGGAAAATCCTGCGCGCCGATGCCGTCGAGCATCGCCACGATCAGATTGTGGGCATCGCTTTGACGCAGCGTCGAGTTGCCGTGCATCGGCACGGCGACATGCGGCTTGCCTTCGCCGTTCAGACCATGACAGCCCGCACACACGGCGAGATACACGTTGCGCCCTGCTTCGAGCTGAGCGGCATCCGCGGAAACCGACTGCAGCGGTTGCGGCGCGGGCGCCTGGTCGCCGAGCAGATAGGTCGACATGGCGCGCAAGTCGTCGTGCGTCAGGTACTGGCTGCTCAGATGCACCACCGGATACATCTCGCCGAATGCCGAGCCCTGCGGCGCGATGCCGGTGGCGAAGAACGTCTGCAGGTCGGCCGCACTCCAGCCGCGCGCCGCGAGACCGTGCGGCGTGATATCCGGCGCCGCGATCCGGCCGAGTGCCGCGCCGGTCAGCGGCTTCGCGCCGTCGAGCTGGCCGAACGTGCCGCGCGGCGTGTGACACTCGGCGCAATGGCCGAGCGCGCTCGCCAGATAGCGGCCGCGATTCCACTCCGCCGTGCGTCCAGTCGATGCATCCGGCAACGCGTCCTTCAGGAACACCCAGTTCCAGAAACGCACGCCGAATCGCATGTTGAACGGGAACGACAGCTCGGGCTCGTGATTCGCCACCGCGGCCGGCTTCTGCGCCATCAGGTACGCGTAGATCGCATCGCTGTCCGCGCGCGACAACTGACGGTACGACGTGTACGGCATCGCCGGATAAAGCTGCTTGTCCGGCGTGACGCCGTCATGCAACGCCTTGTACAGATCGTCCGCGCTCCAGTTGCCGATGCCGTGGTCCTTATCCGGCGTGATGTTGGTGCCATAGAAGGTGCCGAACGGCGAAGCCAGCTTCACGCCGCCGGCGAACGGCGCGCCGTCTGCCGTGGTGTGGCAGGCAGCGCAATCGGCGGCCTTGACGAGGTAGCGGCCGCGCGCGAGCGGATCGGCGGCGGTGGATTGCGGTCCCAATGCGGCGGCCGCGGCCAGCGCGCCGGAGTCGTCGTGCTTGCCGCAAGCGCTCAGCGCGAGCGTCGTACCGAGCAGCAGCAGCGCGCGGCGCAAGGTGATCGGTCGGCTCATCATGCGGCGTCCTTTACGAGGCCAGGCGTCGTCAGCACGACTTCCTTCACGGCTTCGTAATAGCGCACGTAGCCCGTACAGCGGCAGATGTGATCGTTCAGCGCTTCCGTAATCGTGGCCTCGACCTTGTCTTTGGCAACCGGCTCACGCTTCAGGCGTTCGATCAACACGGTCGCCGCATTGACGAAGCCCGGCGTGCAGTAGCCACACTGAAAACTGAAGTGCTCGAGAAACTTCTGCTGGATCGGCGACAGTTCGACGACCTCGCCCGCTTCGTTGCGCTTCGCGTGGCCTTCGATCGTGCGAATGGATTTGCCGTGGAAAAAATTCGCGCCGGTGATGCAGGTGCGCACTTCTTCGCTCGTGCCGTCCGGTTTGTCGACGATCACCACGCACGCGTGGCAGATGCCCTGGCCGCAGCCGAGGCGCGAGCCGGTCAGGTGCAGATACTCGTGCAGGTAGTCGATCATCATCAGCCCGGCGGGCACATCGGTCGGACCGACGATCTCGCCGTTGACCTTGATCGACAGCGGCATCGAACGGAAGTGCGTCAGCGGACGCTCGACCACGGCGGGAGCAGGCGCGCTCGCGGCGTCGGCGGCCGAAGCCACGGAAGCGCCACTCGCGGGAGCCGCGCCGAATGCAGCGGAAGCGCCACTTGCAGCGGCAGTACTCACCGCGCCGCTAGCGACAGCTGCGTTGGTTTGATTGGGGGCCGTCATGCGAGCACCTCCTGAATACGTTGCGGGGTGACCGGCAGGTCGGTAAAACGATGTCCGATCGCATGCGCGATGCCGTTCACGATGGCGCCGACCACCGGAATCATCACCACTTCGGCGATGCCCTTCGGTGGATCGGTCTCGGTCAGCGGCGGCAGCACTTCGTCGGTCTGGGTCCAGACGGCAACGTCCGTCGCGCGCGGCAAGTGGTAACGATTGAAGTTCCACGTGCCGTTGCCGGGACCGTCTTCGTAGAGCGGCAGATATTCGTGCAGCGCGTGGCCGATGCCCATCGCCAGACCGCCCTGCAACTGGCCGGACACGAGTTGCGGCGAGATCTGATTGCCGCACTCCATGATCGAGTGATGCGCGAGCAGATCGACCTTGCCGCTCGCTTCATGCACCGACAGTTCGACCAGCGTGCCGACCGCGCTGTAGTACGTGACGGCCGCGTTGTTGCGCTGGACCGGCGGAATGAACACACGCTGGCGGTCCAGCACGCGGTAGCGATTCGCCGTGGTCTGCATCTTCTGCTTGTCGGCCGACGCGTTGTCGCCATAGCGCACAGCGAGCCCGTCGAGCGGCCAACGCTCGACGCTGCCGTCGATCTCGAAGTCCGCTTCGGTCCACTGCCAGCGGTTGAACACGTGCACGGTCGCGCCGGTCACGAGGCCGAGTTCGTGCGCCTTCTTCGCGAGCTGTTCGAACGACAACGCTTCGAGGCCGGCCGCGGAGAGCTTGCCGTCGACCCAGCGGGCGTCTTCGATACGCACCACCAGCGGCGCGGCCTGACCGCCGCCGCTGCCCTGGCTCCAGATCGACATCGCCGCGGGCCACAGGCCATGCGCGAACACCACGCGCGCCGCTTCACGCGTGCTGTGCGTGAAGTAGTAAGCGGAATTCGTCGCGCTCGACGGCGATGCGTAGCCCGGCGACCAGCGCGGATTGGCCGCGAGCTTGTCCTGATCGGCTTGCGACATCATGTACGGATCGCCGCTCGTGACGACCGGCAGATCGGGCCAGTCGGTGATGGCGACATGCACGTCGGTGGCCGGCTTGCCGAGCCACTTCGCCACCGCGACGGCCTGCGAGGTCGACATGCCGGTGCCGATTTCGGCCGCCGTGTGTTGCAGGCTGATCTTGCCATCGGCGCTGAACTCGACCTTCGCGAACGAAGTCTCCGCGCCGGTGCCGAAGTCCTTCTGCACACAGGCGAAACCGACGCCGTAGCGCTTGCCCGGATGCGCCGCTTCGAACTCGGCCTTGCGCTTCGCGCGGTTCAGCCACAGCGGATGCACCTTCGCTTTGTTCAACACATCGTCGACGCGAATCGCGCCGGCCGGCACCGCGCCTTGTGTGTTCTTCATGCCGGAACGCAATGCGTTCTTCAGGCGGAACTCGATCGGATCGAGTTCGAGCCGCGCGGCGATTTCATCGACCATCATCTCGGTCGCGGCCATGCTCTGCAGCGTGCCGTAGCCACGTGCTGAACCGGCGTCGATCGCGCGCGTTGCGAGCGCCACCGCCGACAGATCGTTCTTCGGGAAGTAGTAGATCGACTGCGCGGCGGTCGCGCCCACCATCGCCACCGACGGCGAGAAGTTGCAGCGTCCGCCGCCGTTCGCTTCCATCTCCGCCTTGAACGATTGCAGCAAACCGGACTTCCTGTCGACGGCGATGCGGTAGTTCATCTTGAACGCATGGCGCTTCAACGAGGTCTGGAACTGCTCGTAGCGATCGTTGGCGAGGCGCACGGGACGGCCATCGGCATACATCGCGCAGACGAGGCCGTAGAACGGCACATTGAAGTGATCCTTGGAACCGTAGCCCACCGTGTAGCACGGGTAAATGAACAGGTGCTTCACCGGGAACGCGCACTTCGCGACCATGCCGGCCGCGCTGTCGGCGACCTCGGACGGCGCCTGGGTCGGCACGACCATGTGAAGCGATTGCGTCGCCGCGTCGTACCAGCAGTTCGCGTTGTCGGGCTCGAGCGCGGCCGTGTCGATGGACTGCGTGTTGTACTCGCGCTCCATCACCAGCCAGTCCGCCGACGGCTGATCCAATTCCTGCTGGATCCGCGCGGCGTGGAACATGCCCTGCTCGTCGAGCTTGCCGTGCTCGCCGCCGTCCGGCCACACCGCCTGGTGCTTGCGCATCATGCTCGGAAACACCGGCGCGTCTTTCAGACTGGAGAAGGTGTCGTCGTCGTACGGGGTCTTGCCGCCGACGCGCACGAAGCGGAACGTGCCCCACGGATCACGTTCGAGCGCGCCGGTTTGCGCGCCGTAACGGATGATCTGATCCTGGAACTTCAGCTTATCTTTCGCGAAGCGGAAGCGCGCGAAGTCGTGATAGATCAGGATCGCCACCGCCTGGCCGAGATACGCGGGCGTCTTGCCCGGCGGCAGCAGCATGTCGTCGCCATAGAAGGCCGGGAAGATCAGGCCATCGCGCGCCAGATCGGCGGCGGTGATCACGCGGTCGGGCTTCAGGTCGTCGCCGAGCAGCGTGAGGTCGAAGCCTTCGTAGCTGCGGTCGGCTTGCGTCGTGCGCAGAATGAAAGCGTGCGACTGCTGCTGCGGCCAGTGCGGCATGTCGGCGGCGCGGATGTCGCGGGCGAACACTTTCGAGCCGGTTACCTTGGCAATGCCGTCGATGCGGAACTTTGCCTGACCGTTGGCCGCATCCCACTGCACCGGCGTCAGGATTTTTTCTTCGAACAACGCAGCGAATGCGCGGCTGCCCATCGGCGCGATATACACCGACACACCCGCCAACACGCTGGCCTTCAGAAAACTACGACGCGAAAGGTCGAGTTTCCCCATGGACTTCTCCTTTAGTGAATACGGCGGCAATACGGGCCATCAAGGCCTTTCCTTCCCGGCGTCAGGAAGACACGGACCGTCACGCGCGCGCGGCCGCGTGCGTGACGGCACGCGACGAACCTGCGCTGGACGGCTATCACCACGAGGGAGGTGTTCGAACCGCGGACGCTATTTAACGCCCGGGCGTACCGGCGACCTGCGACGACCGTCACTTCGGTCGTGCCGCAGTCGATCTGATTGACCTTGAACTACCGTGAGTTGCCTTGTCCTCGCCCCACAGAGGGCAAGGGGCGGGATTATCGCGCTGATTTGCCGCGGGGTGCGTCAAATTTTTTGCCCTATCTCGCAAATAACGGATCTCGTATGGTCCGCTATATTCGCGGGTTTACAGCGGTTTCTGGCGGTTTTTCTACTTTTTAATCAGCATGCCCAACTATGCCCGCACGATCGTGATACCCAACGCTTCGAACGGCGCGGTCAAGGCCTCGTCCGTATTCCGTTCGACGACGATCGTGCTCGCCGCCGTCACATCGGCGATCTTGTACGGCGAGGCCGCATTGAGTTTTTCCGCCGACGCCAGCACCACCGTCTCCGCCGCGTGTTCCGCGAACGCGCGTTTCACGTAGGCCTCTTCCCTATCGCCGGTGCTCAGGCCTGCTTGCGGATGCACGCCGGTCACGCCCATGAAATACAGATCCGCGCGAATGTGGCTGAGCGCTTCGATTGCCGCGGCGCCGACGTTGACCATCGAATGCCGGAACAGGCGGCCGCCGATCATCACGACTTCCAACCCGGCATGCTCCGCGAGTTCGACGGCGATGCTCGGGCTATGGGTGACGATCGTCGCCCGCAAGTCACGCGGCAGATGACGCGCGAGTTGCACCGCGGTCGTGCCGCCGTCGACGAACGCAATCTGGCCACGCACGATCATGCCCGCGGCCGCCCGGCCGATCGCCGCCTTCGACGCCGACTCGATACGCTCGCGCCCGGCAAAGTCCGCCGCCGCCGGCGACGCCGGCAGTGCGCCGCCATGCACGCGCTGAAGCTGACCTTCGGCAGCGAGCTCACGCAGATCGCGGCGAATCGTGTCTTCGGAGACGTCGAATTCGGCGCTCAAGGTTTTGGCGACCACTTGCCCGTTACGCTTGAGCGCATCGAGTATCAGTTGCTTTCTTTGCGATGTGAGCACGGCGGCGGTCTTTAGCGAGTCTTATCAATTTGCACGAAATTACTTGTTTTTGCACGATATCGCACGATACCATGATTCGCATGCGGGGGCGAACCGCGTTTCCCTACAGGACAGGATGCGAGCCATGAACGAAATCGCCGAACGGGTCAGGATTGTCGACGTCGAGGTGCTGTCGGACGACTGGTACGTGCTGAAAAAAACCACCTTCGACTTCCAGCGCGCCGACGGCAGTTGGCAACGCCAGAGCCGCGAAACTTACGACCGCGGCAACGGCGCGACGCTGCTGCTCTACGAACCGCACCGGCGCACGGTCGTGCTAACGCGGCAATTCCGCTTGCCGGCGTTCGTCAACGGTCATCACGGCATGCTGATCGAGACACCGGCCGGGCTGCTGGAGACCGCGTCGCCGGAGGAACGGATTCGCGCGGAAGTCGAGGAAGAAACCGGCTACCGGGTGCGCGACGTCCGCAAGGTATTCGAGGCCTTCATGAGCCCGGGTTCGGTCACGGAGAAACTGCACTTTTTCGTTGCTGAATACGATGCGGTGGCGAAAGTCGGCGCGGGCGGCGGCCTCGCCGACGAAGGTGAAGATATCGAGGTGCTGGAGCTGCCGGTGGACGAAGCGCTGGCGATGATCGAGCGCGGCGAAATCGTCGACGGAAAGACCATCATGCTGTTGCAGTACGCCCAACTGAATCTGTTCGGGACGTAGTTCGAACGTGGCGCGTTTCCGCGCTTTTCGGAATCATCCTACCCGGCATTAGGAAAAGGACGATAGGTTGAACACGGCAGTAAAAATATTCTTACGCATCCCAGTGAGATTGACCGGCGCCGCAGTCAAGGCGACGCCGGTTTATCGAATGGAAAACCCTTTCCGTCAGAATATTTTTAATTCGCCGCCTTTATCAAGGCTGCGGGTAAAGCCGAGGTTCAAATGGATTCTCTCAGTTCCGCAAACCGATTCATGAACGGTTTTTTCTTCGGCACCCTGATTGCCGCCGTCATCATGGTGCTCCTGTGCAATGCAGGTGAATTTTCGCCGTTTATGGCCAAACTGCATGCACTCGAACAGGTTACGATGACCGCGCTGATTTCCATCGTGATCGTCGACGCAAAACCATTGGCCTATAAAACCGTCTGGCGCGAGCGCCGCTGCAGCTTCGTCCTCGACGAGGACATCAACGCCACCCTTCGCGGCCGGACGTTTGGTATTCCGTTTGGCGTTATCGTCGGCATTCTGTTTCAGAATTACGTGATGAATTGAGCGCTAATCCGTTTTAATACGCCGCTCGATATTCATAGTCTGAAATTCGCGCGCCTTGTGATAATCCGTTATCCCAGGCGCGCGATTCGTTTACGTCTTCCCTTTTCCCAATGCGGGCCGATCGAAAAGCCGATCAGCCGATCAATGCCCGCTGCGTTCGCTGTCGAGATGCGCCATCTGCACCTCGTTGTAGCGCGAACCCGCCACGGCTTCAGGCGGAATCGCAGCTTCGATGCGCGCCAGTTCGTCGGCGCTCAGGCGCAACTCGGTCGCCGCGAGCGCGTCCGTCAACTGGCTGCGGCGCCGCGCGCCGACCAGCGGGACGATGTCGTCACCGCGTGACAAGGCCCATGCGATCGCCAGTTGCGCTGGATTGGTGCCGCGCGCGTCGGCGATAGCGCGCAGGGTTTCGACCAGCGCCAGATTGCGCTCGAGGTTCTCGCCCTGAAAGCGCGGGCTCACGCTGCGGAAATCCTTCTGCGCGCCACGCTCCTTCGACCACGTGCCGCTCAGCAAACCCCGCGACAACACGCCATACGCGGTGATGCCGATGCCGAGTTCACGGCACACCGGCAAAATCTCGGCCTCGATTCCACGCGACATCAGCGAGTATTCGATTTGCAGATCGTCAATCGGCGCGACGGCCCGCGCCCGGCGTAGCGTGTGCGCGCCGACTTCCGACAAGCCGATCTGGCGCACGTAGCCTTCCTTGACCAGATCGGCAATGGCGCCGACGGTCTCTTCGACCGGCACCGCCGGGTCGAGTCGCGCGGGGCGGTAAACGTCGATATAGTCGGTGCCGAGCCGCCGCAGCGTATACGCGAGGAAATTGCGCACCGCCGCCGGCCGCGCGTCGAAGCCGATCCAGCCGCCGGCCGGATCACGCATCCCGCCGAATTTCACGCTGACCACCACGTTCTCGCGCTGGCTCCCTTGCAGCGCGTCGCGGATCAGCATTTCGTTGTGACCCATGCCGTAGAAGTCGCCGGTGTCGAGCAGCGTGATGCCGGCGTCGAGCGCCGCGTGAATCGTGGCGATGCCTTCGTCGCGGTCGGCCGGACCGTACAGATCGGACATGCCCATGCAGCCGAGGCCGATGGCGGAAACTCGCGGGCCTTGCTGGCCCAGTTGACGTGTATTCATTGCGTGCATTCCCGAAGTCGTTTGATCGCGTTGAGGATGACGGCGAACCGGCCTGCGTGAAGCCGCGTTTGAAGCCGGGTCCGCCACGCCTGAGCGGCATTCTGCGCCCGAGCCGACAAGCGATAAAGGCGCGGCGTCCGATCAGATTGGTCGAAAACGGTTAACAATCAGGGTAATGGAAAGCCACCCGAACCCGGTCCGGCTGCTTCTCAGACGGAGAGCGTCGTCGATGGATCACTTGCAAGCCATGAGAGTCTTCGCGCGCGTCGCGCAACTCGGCAGCTTCACCAAAGCCGCCGAGCAGATGCAACTGCCGCGCCCCACCGTCAGTAACGCGATCCAATACCTGGAAAGCCATCTGCGCGTGCGGCTGCTTCAGCGCACCACGCGGCGCGTCGCGCTCACGCCTGAAGGCGCCGCCTATCACGAGCGCTGCGTCCAGGTGCTGGCCGAGATCGACGACGCCGAGGCGCTGTTCGCCGACGTCGCCAGCGGTCCGCGCGGCGTGATCCGCGTCGACCTGCCGGAGCGCTTGGCACTGCATGTGGTGATCCCCGCGCTGCCGGAATTCTTCGCGCGTTATCCGGACATTCGCGTCGTGCTGAGCGCGACCGATCGCATGATCGATCTGATCGAGGACGGCGTGGACTGCGCGGTGCGGGTCGGCAGCATGGGCGACACGACGCTGGTCGCGCGGCGCATCGGCGAGTTCGAGCAGGTCAATTGCGCGTCGCGCGGGTACATCGAGAAACACGGCTTGCCGCGCACGCCCGCCGATCTGGACGACCATGTCGCGGTCGGCTTTTTCTCCAGCCGCAGCGGGCGCGATCTCGACTGGGAGTATCAGGAGCAAGGCGAACTGAAGACGGTCGCGATGCGCAGCGCCGTCTCGGTCAACAGCGCGCATGCCTATATAGGTTGTTGTCTCGCCGGGCTCGGCATGATTCAGGGGCCGGTCGGCAGCGTGGACGCGCCGCTGTTCGCAAGCGGCGAACTCGTCGAAGTGCTGAAGGACTGGAAAGCGCCGCCGCTGCCGGTGTCGGTGGTGTTTCCGCACGGCCGGCATCTGGCGCCGCGGGTGCGGATTTTTGTCGACTGGGTGGCGGAGTTGATCGGCACAAAGACGCCCGCTGTGGCGGCGCCTAAACACAAACGGCCGCGCGGCGCGGCCAGGTAAAGTTAGCCGAGGTGGTTAGCCCAGGTGAAGTCAGAACTTGTGCCGGATCGCTGCGCGCACCACGACCTGCCTCGAGGTCGATGAAGGAGACTGCGTGCCGACGTTGAACGCGTCGTCCAGAATCGAATAGGTCGCGTCGCCCGTCACCTGCTGATACTCGCCCTGGATGTAGACGTCGGTGCGTTTGGACAGGTTGTAATCCGCCATCAGGCCGAACGAGTGAATCTTCGGCTTCACGCCGCCGGTCGAGGCGTCGTAGGTTTCCATCGTGTACACGTACTGTGCACCGACGAACAGCATCGGCGAAATCTGATACTTGCCGTTCACCTCGAAGTTCTGATACTTCAGCGAGTTCAGCAATACGCCCGGCGGCACGAGCGGCGTCACGCCGAGATAGCCGTTGCCGGTCGGGTCCAGATAGTTCGAGTTGGTATAGACGAAGCCGGCCGTCGCCGGACCGAACGTATAGGTGATGCCACCGCCGAACACACGCATACGGGCGGCGATGAAGCTGGCGTCGTTCGCCGTGATCGCCCCGTTCGCTCCATTGCCGGGATTGTCGGCTTGCAGATAGGCCGCGGCCACCAGCAGGCCGCCATAAGAATACTGGCCGCCGAAACTGTACGCGCGATTGTTGGCGAAGTTGGTGTCGTTGCTGAAGCTATAGACGCCGCCGAACTGGAAGCCGGACAGCGACGGACTCGTGTACTTGATCGAGTTGTCGAGTCGGAACGAGTTGTCCGTGTTGTCGTTGTCGTACGGGTGGGAGAAGAGCAAGCCGGCCCAGTTGCCGTTGGCCGTGGTCTGGGCCAGATAATCGACCACCGAATCGTACTGGCGGCCGAACGTCAACGTGCCGTAGCGCTCCGCGCTCAAGCCGACGAAGGCCTGGCGGCCGAACATCCGGCCGCCCTGGTTGAGCCGCCCGGAACTCACGTCGAAACCGTTTTCCAGCTGGAAGATCGCTTTCAGGCCGCCGCCCAGTTCCTCGGCGCCCTTCAGCCCCCAGCGGCTGCCTTGCGCATAGCCGCTCGCCAGCTCATAGACATGGCCGCGGCCGACATTGTTCGTGTAGTTGATGCCTTCGTCGAGCACGCCATATAGCGTGACACTCGTCTGCGCCAGGGCGGGCGCGGCAAAAGCGGCGGACATAGCGGTGGAGACAGCTAGCGCGAACACTTGCTTGTTCATGACGATCTCCCTGCACTCGAGCAATGGGACAACTCGATCCGGCCGCTTTGTTCTTTGCGCCTTACAAGGTGCTGCATCGACCTTGACGCGCTTTCAGAAATCCTCACACGCCGTTAGGTCGCCGTCCATTGGGTGTCGTATCGATATCTCAAAACGTTGCGAAATCTCCACTTGGTGCGTTGGGCCCTTTTGTCGCGGCGCTCATTCAGGTAAACGGCGCAACGCCGCGCGGACTTGATACCGGCTGCGGCCGACGCGCGCTGACTTGCCCTGCCGCAGGCAGATTTGTCACGAAAGGAAATATAATCGCAACCTTCTTGCGGCGGCGCAGCGGAACTCCGCGCCGCCACGTGGGTCATTTTTACTGCCCCCTGCAACCGCGCCACGTCCGGCCGGTTGAAAGCGGCGACGCGGGTCGCGTATCCGCCGCAGCATCCAATCCAATTTCTAAAAGCCTTGTGAGACGCCTGCCGCGCTGAACCAGCGCGCCGTCGCACGGGGTTTGCTTTTGGCGCCACACAATGCAAAAGTCGCAATCCCGCCTGATCGAACTCGATTTTTTTCGAGGGCTGGTCCTTCTGATCATCGTCGTCGATCACATCGGCGGCAGCATTCTGTCGCGCGTCACCCTGCACGCCTACGCGCTGTGCGACGCCGCCGAGGTCTTCGTGTTCCTCGGCGGCTTCGCGACCGCCACGGCCTACGCCGCACTGGCCGAACGGCGCAACGAGACGATCGCGCGCAGCCGTTTCCTGCGACGCTCGCTGGAGATCTATCGCGCGTTCCTCGTCACTGCTGCGCTGATGTTGCTGGTCAGCGCCGTGCTCACCGCCTTCAGCATCGACGGGCCGAATCTCGCCACCACCGATCTCGACGATCTGATGGACACCCCGCTCGCGGCTCTCGGCGACATCCTGCTGTTCCGCCGCCAGCCGTATCTGGCCTCGGTGCTGCCCATGTACGCGTTTTTCGCCCTGCTGGTGCCGATGATCCTGCCGCTCGCGCGCAGCAAGCCGTGGCTGCTGCTGGCCGGCAGCGTCGCGCTGTGGGCCGGCGCGCCCGCCATCGACGCCTACCTGCCCGCCGCGCCGGACATGCATTGGGATTTCAATCCGTTCGCCTGGCAATTGCTGTTCGTGCTCGGCGTGCTGGCCCGTTGCCAGCCGGTTTATCAGCGCATCAGCGCGCACCGCCTGAGCTGGGTCGTCAGCCTGCTGGCGTTTGCGGTGGTCGCGGCCGCCGCTTACTACAAGCTCTTTATCGAGCACGAGCCGCTCGATGGCAGCCTCAAGCAAAACCTCTCGTACCTGCGCGCGGTCAATTTCCTCGCCATCGCGTGGCTCGTCGCGAATCTGATTCAGCTCGGCTGGGCGAAGAAGCTCGCGCAATGGGTGCCGTGGGTCGGCGTGATCGGCCGCAAGGGCTTGCTGTGCTTTATCGCCGGCGCGGTGATCTCGCTCGTGGTCGATTCCGTGCTGTACGCGGCGACGGACGGTTACCTGAACTATCCGCTCGGACTGCTCGCGGATGCGATTGCGATCGGTGCGCTGTTCGCGGTGGCGCTGGGCGCGGAACCGCTCAAGCGTCTGGCTGGCCGGCTGTATGCCGGGCGGCTGCGGACATCGCCCTGAGCGGCGTACGCCGGCCGGCGACCGTTGCTCAAAAATTCACCGCCGATCCTGATAGCATGACGGCCGCGCGCGACCCACGCCGCGGCCTCCTACTCTGACATGCGTCTTTTCCTACGTTCCGCCCTCGTTGCGCTCTGCGCGGCCTCGAGCAGCGCGCCAGTGCTCGCCAGCACCGTGATCAGCCGCAGCTTCCATTCCGACGCCCTCGGCCGCGACTGGGCTTACACGATCTATCTGCCGACCGGCTATCGCCATGACGTCGGCCGCCTGCCCGTGCTGTATCTCCTGCACGGCAACAACGGCGACGCCAACGACTGGATCGCGCAAGGCCATCTGCAGAGCGCCGCCGACGCGCTGATCGAGCACAAGGACATGCCGCCCGTCGTGATCGTGATGCCGCAAGGCGGCACGGACTGGTACGTCGATCGCAAGGAGAAGATGGAGACCGCGTTCTTCGAGGATCTGCTGCCCGAGATCGAAGCGCGCTACGCGGTCTCGACGCAACGCGGCGGACGGATAATCGGCGGCGTCTCGATGGGTGGCTTCGGCGCGCTGCGCTATGCGATGACGCAACCGGAGCGCTTTTGCGGCGCGCTGCTGCTGAGCCCCGCGATCTATCCGAACGAGCCGCCGCGTGCGTCGGCTGCGCGCCGCGTCGGTGTGTTCGGCGAGCGCGAGTTCGACGCGCGGGTCTGGCACGAACTCAACTATCCGGCGCAGTGGGACCGCTATATGAGCCGGCCGTACCGTCTGCCGATGTTCATCGCCGCCGGCGACGACGACCTCGCGATCCAGGCCGATGCGTCTTCGCTCTATACGCACTTGCGGCTGGCGGGCAATCCGGCGGCGCTGCGCATTATCGACGGCGGCCATACGTGGGACGTCTGGAGCACGCTGCTGCCCGCGGCGCTCAAATACACGCTCGGTTGCGTGAAGCCGCAACCGCAGTCGCGACCGCAGCAACCACAGCAGCCGCCGCTGGAACATCCTTCGTATCAGCGGCCCTGAACGGTTCAGCAGTACTGGCTGAAATGGGATGGGCCTGAAAAAACAGTGCAACTATTGCACGAGGTCGGTCCACAACACCATCAGCACGGTCATCAGCGCGGGGCCGATGAAGATGCCGAGCAGGCCGAAAGTTTCCGCTCCGCCGAGAATGCCGAACAGCACGAGCAGGAACGGCAAACGCGTCGAGTTGCCGATCAACACCGGCCGCACGAAGTGCTCGGCGATGAACACCACGACCGAGCCGAACACGGCGAGGCCGACGCCCGCTGCCACCGAGCCTTGCGCGACCAGCCACAAGGCCGCGAGACCAAAGGTGATCGGCGCGCAGAACGGCAGCATCGCGGCGATCGCGGTGACGAGCGCGAGCAGCGCGACATGCGGCAGGCCCGTCACGAAATAGGCGACGCCCATCAACGCGCCCTCGCCGAGTCCGACCACGACCAGTCCCGACACCGTGCCGCGCACCGCCGTGGCCATCCGCAGCAGAAGTTGCGCGCCGTCGTCGCCGAAGCCGCGCCGCACGCCCTTCAGCAGCGAGCCGGACAAGCGCGGCCCCGCCTGAAAGATCACGAATAGCGTGATCAGCATGAAGCCGAACACCGCCACGGCATGCACCGCGCGCGCGCCGAAGTGGCGGCCGAGCGTCATCACCGTGGTGCTGTGCAGTCCTTTCATGGCGGCCGATTCGCGCAGTGGCTGAGCGAGGTTGGCCTGCCACCACGTAGAAGCCTGTTGCACGCCGAACGGCAGATGCTGGATGAAATCCGGCAGCGGAATGCCGTTTTCCTGGGCATCTTTGAACCACTCGTTCATGTCATGCGCCTCGCGTAGCGCCTGGGCAATGCCGATGCCCACCGGCAGCACGACCAGCAACGCGATCGCCAGCGTCAAGACAGCCGCGATCAGCGTCGTGCGTCCGGTGAACCAGCGGTTGCCCTCGACCCTGCGCAACAGCGGCCAGAGTGCGATTGCAATCACGGCGGCCCATGCCACCACCGCGATGAAATCGCGCGCGACCCACAACGCCAGCAGCACCAGTCCGATGTACAACACGAGGGAGGCCGCTTTCTGCTTCTTCAGGCAGTCCGACGCGTCAGGTGGTTCAGGAGGTGCGACAGGCGGGCGTGAATTCATGTGAGCTCTTATGGTTTTGTGAAGGTGCCCCCAAGGACTTCCTTCGGTGTGTGCGCGAGCCGACCGGAAAAATGCAAAACCGCTACACTGCCGTTGCACGGTCGCTCATCAATAACCACATCTTAAAGGAAGCACCGGCGCCCTTTGCGGGTCGAACGCTTGTCTCACTGCGTACAACACTGCGTTGCAAAAATCCGCCCTATCGTAAATTCAACTTAACAATGGCCCGCGAAGGCCCGTCTTTTCGGGATAGCGCGAATGTCAAGTTTCATTGTTGCTATTTGAAGAACAGTGTTTCAACCGCGACACAATGGCTATCCGACGCGCGCGGGACTACATTCGGCACACCACACAATACGGAGCCGACGACGATGACCTTAGAGTCCATCCCCCTTGACGGTACCAATGGCGTCCGCATCGAGATTCTCGAGCGTTCGGACACGACGCTGGTAATTCGCTGGGTCGAGCCGGGTAAATGTCATTACGGCGAGCAGCGGTGGCGCCGCAGGTCGGCACATACCTCGGGAACCTGCGCGGTCTCGCGGCGCAAGATTCGCCGCGGCGACGCGGTATTCAAACCGGCCGAGCGGCCGGCGCCTTTGAACGCTTCCGCGATGATTTGCGCTGAACTGCTGGAGTGCGTCGAAGCCTGAGCCTCATCTGCCTGCCGGCGTCGCGCGTGCGTTCCGCCACGTGCCTGACGTGCCCGATTTGCCCGGCGGACCAACCCACATAGCGGCACGCGCCTCGCGCGACCCGCTCCGCGCCGTGGGTAAAACACCCTCTGATTGCGGCCCTTCGCCACGTGCGTTAAGGTGGACGTCGTTGCGTCAAGTCACCTGCCGGCTCCACGCGCGGCGCTATCGTGACCCGCACGTCCACCCACCGCGCCGTGCCCCGTGCGGCGCCGATTGAGGGCATACCATGGCCGAAGACACGCCGGAAACCCGCGCGCAAATAGCGCCCCCCGCGCCGCCCGCTCCACTCGTCGCGCCGCAACAATTCTCCCTCGACGTCCTGCTAGAGAAGTACGCGAAAGGCGACGAACAATCGGCCGACGATGTGTTCAAGCGCGTCGCGCGCGGCGTCGCCGAGGCGGAGCCGCAAGCGTTGCGCGAGTCGGTTGAAGCGCTCTTCGTCGACAACCTGCGGCACGGCGCGCTCGGCGCCGGCCGCATCATGAGCGCGGCGGGCACCGGCATTGCGGCCACGCTGATCAATTGCTTCGTGCAACCGGTGGGCGACGCGATTCAGGGCGTCGACGAACAAGGCCTGCCCGGCATTTACGTCGCCTTGCTGCAAGCGGCCGAAACCATGCGCCGCGGCGGCGGCGTCGGCTACAACTTCTCCGCGATCCGTCCGAAGGGCGCGCGCGTTCACACCACCAGTTCGTCGGCGTCCGGGCCGTGCAGTTATATGGACGTGTTCGACGCGTCGTGCCGCACCGTCGAGAGCGCCGGTTCGCGGCGCGGTGCGCAGATGGCCGTGCTCGACTGCAATCACCCCGACCTGCTGGAGTTCATCGAGGCCAAGCATTCGAAGGGCCGCTGGAATAACTTCAACGTCTCGGTCGGCGTGACCGATGAATTCATGCGCGCGGTCGAGGAAGATCAGCCCTGGCAACTCGTGCATCGCGCCGAGCCTTCGCCCGCCCAACGCGCGGCCGACGACGTGCGGCAACGCGAAGACGGCCTGTGGGTCTACAGCGAACGCCCCGCGCGCGCGATCTGGGATCGCATCATGCGCTCCACGTACGACGTCGCGGAACCCGGCATCGTGTTCATCTCGCGCATGAACGAGGACAACAATCTGCGCGCGGTCGAAACCATCCGCGCCACCAATCCGTGTGGCGAACAACCGCTGCCGGCGTACGGCTGCTGCAATCTCGGGCCGCTGAACCTCACGCGTTTCGTGATCGATCCGTTCGCGCAGATGAAAGGCCGCAAGCCTTCGTTCGACTGGGACGGCCTCGCCAAACGCACGCGCACACAAGTGCGCTTTCTCGACAACGTGCTCGACGTCACGCTGTGGCCGCTGCAGCAGCAATACGACGAGTCGCGCGCCAAGCGGCGCATCGGCGTGGGCTTCACTGGCCTCGGCGATACGCTCGTCATGCTCGGCTTGCGCTACAACTCGCAGGAAGGGCGCGACTTCGCCGTGCGCATCGCGCAACTGATGCGCGACGAGGCGTATCGCGCATCCGTGGAACTGGCGCGCGAGCGTGGCGCATTTCCGCTCTTCGATGCCGCGCGTTATCTGGAAGCCGGCACGTTCGCCTCGCGTCTGCCCGAGGACATCAAGCAGGCGATTCGCAGCGATGGCATTCGCAACAGCCATCTACTGTCCATCGCGCCGACCGGCACGGTGAGCCTCGCTTTCGCGGACAACGCGTCGAACGGCATCGAGCCGGCCTTCTCGTGGACCTACACGCGTATGAAGGTGATGGCCGACGGCGGCCGCGAATCCTTCGATGTCGAAGACTACGCGTATCGGCTCTATCGCGAACTCGGCGGCGACACGAGCAAGCTGCCGGACTATTTCGTCAGCGCGCTGGAAATGTCGGCGCGCGACCATCTCGACATGATGGCGGCCGTGCAACCGTACGTGGACACGTCGATCTCGAAGACGGTGAACGTGCCCGCCGACTATCCGTTCGAAGCGTTCGAAAGCCTCTACTTCGATGCGTGGAAAAACGGCCTCAAGGGTCTTGCCACCTATCGGCCCAACGAAACGCTCGGCGCGGTGCTCAGCGTGAGCCCGCCGCAAGCCGACGACACGCTGGCCGAGAGCGACCTCGACCCGTTGCGGATCGCGATCGATCATCGGCCTAAAGGCGAGCTGCCCGCGATCATCGAGAAGGTCGAATATCTGACGCAGGCGGGCAAGAAGTCGCTCTATGTGGCGGTATCGTTCATCGAGGTCACGGGACGGCTGGGCGGTGAAGACGTCACCATCGAACGGCCCATCGAGTTCTTCATTCCGACCGGTCAGCGCGACGAATCGCAGCAATGGATCACGGCGACGATGCGTTCGCTGTCGCTGGCGGCACGCGGCGGTTTTGTCGCGCGCAACTTGCAGGACATGCGCAAGGTTTCGTGGGATCGCGGCCAGGTCCGGCTCGGTGAGGTGCAGCGTCTCGACGGGCATCGCACGCCGCGCTGGCACGATTCGGAAGTGGCCGCCCTCGCCTTTGCGATCCAACAGATTCTGCATCGGCGCGGGTTTCTCGATGCCGAAGGTAACCAGGTGCCTTCGCGCATGCTGGCGCGTTTGCCGCGCGGACAGATGCGGGCCGAGACGGCGTTGCCGGCGGATTTCGGCATCCGGCCGCATCCCGTTGAGACTGACGCCGACGCGCTCGCGTTGACGCAGCCCGGCGGAGCGCAAGGCCTGCATACGATGCTCGGGCGTAAGTGCGGGTCGTGCGGGGCGAATGCGGTGATTCGCAAGGACGGGTGTGACTTTTGCACGGCGTGTGGTGAAGTGGGGGCGTGCGGGTAGATTGGGTGGGTCGTGACGTCGACCCACCTATTCAAAAACGATAAACCCAGATCGCTATAGCTTCCTTTTCTTCAGCGTGTAGGCAAACAACGCGTACTGCGTGTTCGTATCGGGATCGAAGTAGCCGCCTTGAGCAGCCCCGTCATTCAGGTCGTTCCATGACTTTCCGAAATCCTTGCTGACGAAGGTGAGATCCCGTGGTGCGCCATCGCCCGTCGCATCCGTGGCATAGACCAGCAGCACGCCTTGCTGACCTACGCTGAGACCGTCGAGCATCAAGCGGTCGTCAAACGTATGCAACTGCTGCGCACTGGCTTTCTGGACGTTTCTCCATACTGAAACAGCGCCTGTGCGATGCCCCTTGTCGCTCGGGTCATCCCAATTGCGCGGCGCCCCCAACCGGGACAGCGCATACAGCGAGTAACCGCCGCTCGTTTGCGGGGATGATTGCAGGTCGACTACCGTCTGATCCGGCAGCACGACATCCGGCTCGAAGTCAGCCTGGTCCCAACTCAGCCGGTAGACAAGACTGGATGTTTTGATGTCGCCGGCTTGTTCGACATAGTAGGCAACACGCAGCACACCATCGGGGGCCAGGTTCACCCCGTCAAATGTTTTGCGGGGCTTACCAACGTCGGCGAGCGGCGGCACCTTGACCTCGTGCCAGGACTGACCGCCATCCGCCGTGCGCCATATGTGAGGTCCCCATCCAATTGCATAGCCGCGTTGCGGATCGAGAAACAGCAACTGTCCGATGTTGTGATCTGCTTGCCAGTTCAATTGCGTCCAGTTGCGGCCGCCGTCGCTGGAGCGCCAGAGTTTGGTAATTTGCGGTGCCAGGCCGTTCGATAGGCGAGGTGCTTTGTAATCCATCCAACCCGTGCTGATATAGACGGTACCCCAGTCTTTTGAATACCACCATGCGGCATCCTGACCTCGTTGCTGGAACGTGCGCTTTATCCCAGCTTCGATGGTCCCCTGCAAGAAATTTACAGTTGACCGGTTTAGGCGCTCGCCGGAGTCATTCATCCATTCTTCGGTTGGCTCTGCCACCTGCGGATCCTTCAACTGACTCGCTGGCTTGAAAGTGATTTCTGGATCTGCGAGCTTCAGACTGATCACCTGGTTTCCGCGAATACGAAATTCTCCGCCACCATAGGGCTTGTCACCTTTTGAAAAGGCGGTCGCAATCGTTTCCCAACCTGTCGTCATGCTCTGGTATCCATAGGTTACAGCGGCGAGAAGCGCGAGCCCGCCGATCGAAATTTTCCAGCGTTTAGCTTTTTGCATATCACTTCGCCAGCAGTCGGCCGAGAGCCTTGCCGACGGGATCATCCATATCCGAGCGGTTAATCATGTTCGGGAGGACCACTTTGCCACTGTCGACCGCCTGCTCCCACGTTCGTGCGTCACCCCACTCCTGAATGTTTGGTTGCGCCGTAATTTTTGCGAGGTCCGAAACCGGAAGATCTGCGAGACCGCCATCCAGATAGGCCAGAGGGTGTGTCCTGAACGCGAAGGCCTTGAACATATCGTCGTCGAGTTCAAGTTCGTATTGCGGAACCATCATCTTGAAGCTGCCATTCCCCGGCTTCTGGCTGCTCATCCGAATCAAATCTCCCATCATGTTCTTGTTGAGTCCATCTTCCATATTTTTCTGAAGATGCCACCGCGCTTTTTGTAGCCACGCCTGCCCTTCCGGACTCAACTTCGGATAAAGCTTGGCTCCATAAGTAGAGCAATAGTAGTACCCATAGCTCACGTAATACGAGGGCGGTTTATGCTCGCAACCGACATGTCGCATCATGAAATTGCCATGACGAGACCAATCGGAATCGGTGCTCTCAGGCGCTATCAACTGCTCGCGACGACGCAGCAAACGACGCGCGACCTCCTTGTCTTTCCATGGATCCCACGAGGTGGCAAAAGCCTTGACCGTTTCCCAGGCACTTGAGACGCTAACCTTTTCTACCGTTTCAAGATACTCACCGTGTAATGGCTGATAGTAGTACGGACATTTCCCGATTATCGAAGCCGCTGCGGGCGGCACGATCCTGTTGCAACTGCTTAGCGCGACTTTCGGGCGAACCTGGTAGCCGCTGGGCGTCAGCATTGCCGTGCCCGTTCCAAGGACTGTGCCCTGCTTGTCACCCATCAATGGTTCTCCAGAAATTTAATGACCACGTCTTTGGGCACGTGACTCTGCGTCAGCCCTGTTTCACCGAGATCGTTCGTGACACCCTGCGAAATGAGCGTGCCGTCAGAGAACATCTGGAACCTCGTATTGGCCGCGGGGATATCCGTGCCTGCCCAATGCGCGATAAATGCCTGATCGTAGTTACCTTCCGAACCGGGCATGGTGGGGATGGCAGCGGACATTTGGGTTGGCCCTGCGAACGAATGCTGGCCGCCCTTGACATCGATCTTGCCAGGCGCATGAATCTCGATGTTGCCGTCCCTAACTCGGATATACGCACCGCCCGATGTAAGCAGGATTTCCTGCTTCGCTGCCGCCTCGACCTTTTCCGTTGCCGACAACAGCTTCAACGTCTTTTGTGCGGTCAGTTCGATGTTGTCCGCGTGCACCTGAACTTCCACCTTGCCTTTGCCCGCAAACAGTTTCATCCCGGCGCTCTGCACGAACAGACTGATTTTCTCTGAGACGCTCGCGATCAGTGATTTACCGGCTGCGATATGCATGTTCTGTCCGCCGACGAGGTTCAGATGCTGGTCAGCGGACAAATGTGCGGACTTCTGCGTGGACATGGCGATGCCCGACGGGCTGCCAAACAGCATGACCGGCTGCTTGAATGCGTTCGCACTCCCCGTTCCGCCGCCCGCGGTGTTTCCACCTGATGATGAGCCCGACACGCTGTTCTGTGTCGCGTCACTGAATGACTTCAGCGAGTCGTACCCATCCTTGAGGCTTTCCGCCTGATGCGTGGTACTGGAATTCGACATCGCTTCCAGCACGCTTTCCGAATTGACCAGTTGGGCGGACGTTTCCCGCGCGTCCAGCGGTTGGCTGGCCGCCGGATAGGTGGTGACGTACAGACCTTGACCCGCGCGCACTGCACCGTAGGCATCGGACTTCAGATCGAAGCCGCTGCCGAGGTAACGTCCTCTCCTATTACCGGACTGATCGATCAGGTACCCCAAATGCAATTGGGCATTGGAGTTCGTGGAATATAGATGAACGCGATTCTGGCCGGTAGAGTCATCCATTAACATCTGGCTGTAGCCGCTGCCCTGATATTCCCTGGATTGGTAGCCGGACAGCAACCCGTTGGAATGCCAGTGAGGTTTTGTTGCGCCGTTGTAGACGCGGCCCGTGACTAGCGGCCTGTCACAGTCGCCGTCCAACCAACTGATCAGAACCTCTTCACCGACCCGTGGCACATGTACGCCACCATATCCACCACCCGTATCGGACATGGCAACGCGCACCCAGCATGACGAGTTTTCATCGCCGTTATTGAGCCGGTCCCAATGGAAGCGCACCTTGATGCGGTTCAGCGAGTCCGTGTAGACCTCTTCATTGGCAGGGCCGGCGACAATCGCTGACTGCAAATGCATGTCAGGTTTGTGATGCTCGATATGGAGCGGCCTTGCGTTGTGCCTCAATTTCGACAACGAAGAAGCCTTCACTACCATCAGCGTGCCGAACTTTCAGTCCGTCTTCAGCGGCATAGTTTGTTCTGATGGCCGCGAGGTCGCCCTTCAGGCCATCAGGGAAATCCGCAGCGTGGCCGGGCGCGGGCAGGTTGTTCTCAACGAACCAGGTGGCCTCGATAATTGCGAACCGCCGGTTCTGGGCGCTATCTGCGGCGTGCGCGGGGTGATTGTCGAGTTCGAACCAGCGGCCGGCATCCGCGCCTCGCACACCGCCCGCACCGAAGAACCGCTTGGCTCGTGATTCCCACTCTTCCACGCGAACTTTGGACAGGCTATCGCCCCGGTCCTGTTTGCCGTAGCTATAAGCCCCGGTATATTCATACACTTCCGCTTGCTGGGGCAGGCTTCCTTGAGTAGGAAGCGTCGGGATGTTAGTCCCCTTCGGATTGCCCGGCGAAGCGGGCGCCCTGTAATCGAAGGTGCGAGTCGTGAGCGTCACGCTTTGCAGCATTCGCGTGCCCGACCAGAGAACAAACGCATCGGTCTCGCTGTTCGTGCCGGCGCGATAGAACTGAACCGTCTGCGGTGAAAGTGAGGGGAGCGAGTCCAAGCTGTCCGTGACGATGAACGTATGCGACTTGCCGTCGCCCGCCTGCTCGAAATAGCCGAACAGTCCCTCACTTTCCATGAGCCGGTGAACGAAATTCCAGTCGCTCTCGTATTGCACGCAGAACGAACGCGAGGGCAAGGGCTTGCTTAGGGCGAAGCGGAATGCACCTTGGGCCTGCGGGTGCATGTTGAATACATCGGTCAGGATTTCGTCGGCCGGCTTGTCTTGCCAGATACGCGCATCTTTATGGAAGCGCAGAAAGTGCATCCACGATGCAAACGCGATCTGGTAGCTCGTGAGCCCGCTCTCCGATCCGAGGCGACGTGCGGTATGCACATATCCGTGATGAGGCAGATAGGACTTGTCTGTCTGCTGGATCCACAACGTCGCCGGCTGGGCGATCAGGGTCTTGAGCTCAACCGCGCCCGATGTGGAAACGACATCGGCAGTGAACTCGTAGTCACGACCGATTCGTGAGCGACCGACGACCCGCTGGGGCACCAGGACATCAGTTCCCAGTGAGGTATCCAGCTTCAATATGCGGTCACTCTGGACAAGCCCGCCGGTTATCGCCCCGATTATGTCCTGCGCACTCATACCGCCTCTTCTTGTTAGCCGACTGCGCGACCGCGCTCTGCGCGATTCTACAAAACATCAGAAGAATCGGCGAGCCATTAACGGTCAGCAAGCGTGAAGCGACATTAATCTTTGGATTTTAAATATGCGTCGGGCATACGGGGAAATGCTTCGGCATGAGAGGCGTTGGATGGGTAAACACGTCATACAGCGGCCACGGCCATACGGGTCTGCGCTTTGGCTGACCTTTGACTTAGCAGTGTGTCGTTCTTTTATCGGCAATGAACTGACCGACCGGTACAGCGGAGCCCTCAGAAAAAATGCAGGCCTTATGAATTCGCTTTAGAAGTCAAAATGATTCGGATTTTCTGATTCTTCTATTGCAGGATGATTTTCCCACCGTTTTTTCACATGGCGAATGGCTCGTCAATAACCCAAGCCCGCGCGACCCCGCTCCTCACCCCACCCTCGCGTAATAAAGATTCTGCGGATGCTTCGCCTCTGCAAAGAAAAACCAGCGCTCCGCCACCAGCCCCGCGTACTGCACGAGACACGCCGCAGCCAGCAGACCGAGCGAAACGCCGATCGAATGCAAGCTCGCCCCTAACGCCATCAACAACACCGGCGCGACGAACGCCGTCGCGAGAAAGCCCCATTTGACACCGCGCAGCGTCCCCGCCGATTTGCCATGAAAGAACTCGCGCAGATTGAACGCCCCGGCGGTGAAGCCGCGCGACACCTGCACCAGCTTCGGATTGTGAATGCCGGTGGCGCTCTGTACCGTCGACTTCGGCCGCAACCGCGCATTGCGCATGAGCGACGCCGAGCGGCTCGCGAGACCCGCGAGCGTCAGCACGCATGCGCAGACAGCGAGCCCAGCAGTCCACTCAGGCGCAAACCACGCGGCCAAAGCCGTCGCCAGCGTGAAGCCTGACGCGCAGCCGAGCAGCGCGAAGTTGACCAGTGTGAGCGGCGTAGCCCACTCCTGCAGAAAGCGCAGACACGCGTAGATCATCGCCGTGCAGACGAACAGCACGGCGCTCGCCAGCACGCCGAGCCAGCCGATCGCGAGCGACCACGGCGAGCCGAACCAATGCGCGACACCGTAGAAAAACGCACAGGCGAGAAACGCCGGCAGGCACAGACATTCGCGCGACAACCACGAGGTCCGCCACATCGCGATCGCACGCCATGCGCGTTCGGGATGGCCGAGATGGAAGAACGATGCGATCAGTCCGAGCCCGCCCAACACCACCGACACGCCCGCGCCAGCGACATAGAACGCCTCGACAGGCGACGCGAGCAGGCCAAGATGCGCGGCAGTTTCCACGCCGACGAGCGCGATCAGCAGCCCCTGCGCCGCGCCGCTCAAAGTGGTCAGAAAAACCACGGAGAATGCGGGATTCATCGTGAGGTCCTATCGGTTCATTAGATGCGCGTCGCCATCGACGCAAGGTGCAACTCGCCGCGCTCGAATTGCGCATCGAGCGATTCCGGCGACACGCCCGGCTCCTGCAGCGAGCCGGACGATTTGCATGAACAGGAACCGCTGCCGCAACCCGCGGCCTCGGTCGGCACACGCGGCAAATAGTGATTCGCCGGCCGTGTATTCCACTCGGGCATCAACTGGTAGCCACCGCGCTCCTCGATCGCCTTCGACACCACCGAATCCGGATCATGAATATCGCCGAACAGCCGCGCCGAAGTCGGGCAAGCGAGCACACAGGCCGGCTGACGGTCGCGCTCCGACAGATTTTCATCGTGGATCCGATCGACGCACAGCGTGCACTTGGTCATTTCCTTGCGCCCTTCGTCGAGCTCGCGCGCGCCGTACGGACACGCCCACGCGCAATACTTGCAGCCGATACAGCGGTCGAAGTCCACCAGCACGAGCCCGTCTTCTTTGCGCTTATAGCTCGCACCGGTCGGACAGACCGGCACGCACGGCGGGTCCTCGCAGTGCAGACACGACTTCGGAAAATGGATCGTCTCGGCGTTGGGAAAACTGCCGGCTTCAAAGCTCTGCACCCGGTTGAAGAAGGTGCCGGACGGATCCGCGTCGTACGGATTCAGATCGGCGAGACTGCCCGATTCGCCCGACGTGTTCCACTCCTTGCAACTCGTCACGCACGCATGGCACCCCACGCACACGTTCAGATCGATCACCAATGCCATCTGTGTCATCAAAGGCTCCTTGCGGCTGTCTCGATGCTATTTGCGCCCCGTCGCGCCGCGTAGCCGCGCCGCGAACTCCCCTCGTCCCGCGAAGTAGGTCTGCACGATCCGCGAGATCACGCCGTTCTCACCCGGCACCGCGGCCATCGCCGCGAATTGCGGCAGCGTGTGCCGCGCGTCGGCTTCCGCCGGATAGATGCGCACGCGCACGTCGTACCACGCGGCCTGGCCCGTCACCGGATCGGAATTCGACATGCGCCGCGCCACGTCGTCGTCGCGGCCGGGCAGCTCGTCGGTGATGAGGTGATTGAGCAGGAAACCGCGTTGCGATTCATTCGCGCCCGGGCCGAGGTTCCATGCACCCGACGCCTTGCCGATCGCGTTCCATGTCCATACCGTGCCCGGCTCGACGGTCTCGCTGAAGCGCGCCATGCAACGCACGCGGCCCCATTGCGATTCGGCGTAGATCCAGGCGCCGTCGGCGATACCGTTCTCGGCGGCCATCAACGGATTCATGTAGAGATAGTTCTCGCCGTGAATCTGCCGCAGCCACGCGTTCTGCGAGTCCCACGAGTGGTACATCGCCATCGGCCGCTGGGTCACCGCGGCGAGCGGAAACTGGTCGAGGTCGGTGGCCGCGCTTTCCAGCGGCGCATACCAGAACGGCAGCGGATCGAAGTACTTTTCGACGCGCGCGCGCAAGTGATCCGGCGGCTGCCTGCCGCTCGTACGGCCTTGCGCGGCGAGCCTGAACTTCTGCATCACATCGGAATACAACTGGATCAGAATCGGCTCACCGAACTTGCGAAAACCGTGCTTGACCGCCCACTCGAGATACGGCCCGTTGCAGTTGCGCATGTACTGCAGCGTCTCAGGCAGCCGGTAATGGAACACGCAATTGTTTTTCGCGTACTGCGCCCACTGGTTCGGATTCGGTTCACCCACCAGCGCCTTGTCGCCATCCTTGCCGCGCCAGCCGATCAGAAAGCCCACGCCGGAATCCGGCGAAGTCGTGAAATTGACCACGAAGTCGGGATAGTCGCGATAACGCCTTGCGCCCTCGGCGGTCGTGAACGCCGGGAATTTCAGACGCGACGCAAGCTCGATCAACACTTCCTGGAACGGCTTGCATTCGCCGGTAGGCGGCACGACCGGCACGCGCACCGAATCCACCGGACCGTCGAATTCGGAGATCGGCCGGTCGAGCATGGACATCGCGTCGTGCCGTTCCAGATACGTCGTGTCGGGCAGGATCAGATCGGCGAACGCCGTCATCTCCGACTGGAACGCGTCGCACACCACCAGAAACGGAATCTTGTACTCGCCACTGGCGTGCTTGTCGACCAGCATCTCGCGCACTTTCATCGTGTTCATCGAAGAATTCCACGCCATGTTGGCCATGAAAATCATCAACGTGTCGATCGGATACGGATCGCCGCGCCACGCGTTGGTAATCACGCTGTGCATCAGGCCATGCACGGCGAGCGGATATTCCCACGAGAAGGCCTTGTCAATGCGCACCGGCCCACCCTGATCGTCGATGAACAGGTCCTCGGGCGCAGCGGGCCAGCCGAGCGGACCGGTGGCGAGCGGCGTGTTCGGCTTGACGGCGTCGGGGCTGTTCGGCGGTTTCGCCGACGGCGGCACGGCGCGCGGAAACGGCGACTTGTGACGAAAGCCGCCGGGCGTGTCGATCGTGCCGAGCAGCGACATCAGCACGGCCAGCGCGCGGATCGACTGGAAGCCGTTGGAGTGCGCCGCGAGGCCGCGCATCGCGTGAAAGGCAACCGGGTTGCCGGTGACCGTTTCGTGCGTCTCGCCCCATGCGTCGGTCCAGCGGATCGGCAAGGTGATGCGGTGATCGCGGCTCGTCTGGATCATTTCACCCGCGAGGCGGCGAATCGTGTCCGCCGAAATGCCGGTGATGCCTGCCGCCCACTCGGGCGTGCAATCGGCCACGCGTTCGCGCAGCAAGGCGAACGACGGCGTAACCGGCGTGCCGTCGTCGAGCGTATAGCGGCCGTCGAGCGCGGGTTCGACGCCGGGCGTGTGATGCGGCACGGCGCGCGCCGCTTGAGCGTCCCACCAGAGATGATTCTGCGGAAACAGCGGGTTGCCGACCGGCCGCTCGGGATCACGCACGAACAGGCCGAAGTTTTCGCTGGCTTCGTCGAGATCGACGAGTTCCGCCGCGTTGGTGTAGCGGCGCACGAATTCGTGATCCCACGCGTCGGCGGCAATCAGTTCGTGCAGAAATGCCATGAACAGCGCGCCATCGGTGCCGGGCTTGATCGGCACCCATTCGTCGGCGATTGCCGCGTAGCCGGTGCGGATCGGATTGATCGCAATGAAGCGGCCGCCCGCGCGCTTGAACTTCGAAATGGCGATCTTGAGCGGATTCGAGTGATGGTCCTCCGCCGTGCCGATCATGAAGAAGAGCTTGGCGCTGTCGAGATCCGGCCCGCCGAATTCCCAGAACGAGCCGCCGATCGTATAGATCATGCCCGCCGCCATGTTGGCCGAGCAGAAGCCGCCGTGCGCCGCGTAATTAGGCGTACCGAACTGTTTGGCGAAGAGGCCGGTTAGCGCCTGCATCTGGTCACGCCCGGTGAAAAGCGCGAATTTTTTCGGGTCGGTGGCGCGAATTTCGCCGAGGCGCTTTTCCAGCACGTCGAACGCATGCTCCCACGACACCGGCTCGAACTGCGCGCTGCCGCGCTCCGCGCCTGGCTTGCGCATCAGCGGTTGAGTGAGGCGCGCGGGCGAGTACTGCTTCATGATGCCCGAGGCGCCCTTCGCGCAAATCACGCCCTGGTTCAGCGGATGCTCCGGATTGCCGTCGATGTAGCGCACCTCGCCTTCACGCAGATGCACACGAATGCCGCAGCGGCAGGCGCACATGTAGCAGGTGGTCGTCTTGATGTCGAGCCGTTCATCCTGCGTGCGGGCGTGGTGTTCCATGCGGGATCTCCGTCGCTGCTCCGGTGGGGCCGAAGCGGTGGTGATGCGATACCGCTCATCCTATGCGCCGTGGCCTCACAAGGGAAATCGCCATTTTCGAGAGAAACTATCCGCCACGCCGATAGTTTCCGTTTGCCTTTCAAGGGCGCGCCGGTTGTGGCGCTTCCTCGACGCCGGCTAACTGCTACCTTCGAGTTGTGCGATCAGCGCGTCCGGGATCTCGACGCCGTCTTTCTGCGCCGTGTCCGCGAGACGCTCTCTTCGATCACCGGGCAAGCGCACGTCGTCGTCCGCGAGCATCATGTCGATCAGCGCTTCCACGCGCGACAGATAGGTTTCGTCGCCGGCGAGCGCGCCTGGATCGATCGCCCAGAACAGATGGCCGATGCGCGAGCGCTCTCCCTCTTCGGTCAGAAACGAGCCGGCTTCGTAGCCGAAGTTCGCGCCTGTCAGAGCCGCCGCCAGCAGCTCGACGACCAGCGCCAGCATCGCGCCTTTGGCGCCGCCGAACGGCAGCATCATGCCGTCGAGGGCCGCGCGGGCGTCGGTGGTCGGCTGGCCGTCGGGGGTGGTCGCCCAGCCTTCGGGAATCGGCTTGCCGTCGCGCGCGGCCAGGGCGATCTTGCCGCGCGCGATCTGCGACAGCGCGAGGTCTATCACGAGTGGCTCGCCATGGCGACGCGGGAACACGGCGGCGATCGGGTTGGTCCCGAACAGCGCACGGCGGCCGCCCCACGCGGGCATCGCCGCCGGCGAATTGCTGAACGCAAGAGCAACCATGCCAGCGGCGCCGAGCGCGGCCAGATGGGCCGCGCCCACGCCGAAATGGTGGCTGCGCTTCACGCCCGCGACCGCGCTGCCGTACTGCTTCGTGCGCTCGGCAAGCGTCGAGACCGCGAGGTCGCACGCGGGATAGGCCAAACCGTCCGCGCCGTCGATCAGCACCGCCGCGCCGCGATCCGCCACGATCGTCGCTTGCGCGGCGGGATCGACGCGGCCGTTGCGCAACTGCGCGCAATACATCGGCAAACGCGATACACCGTGCGACGACAAACCGCGCAGGTCCGCATAGACCAGCGCGCGAGCCGTGGACTCGGCGGTGGCCGGCAACGCGCCCGCGCGGCGCAGCGAGTCGACGGCAAGCATGGTGAGCGCGTCGGGAGACAATCGGGCCATCGGGTCATTCCTCAAGTTGTTGTGTTGTTGGTATTGGTCGGGCGCCGCGGCGAACCGTTCAACCGGAAACCCAGCCACGCACTGCGCCGAGCATGCGATCGAAGCGCACACGAAGCAATGCCGCAATGCATCGATTGCGGCATTGCCCATGACGATCCTCATTCGGATCGCTGTCGTGATTGTCCTACTTAGCCGCCCTTTTCCAGCAGCGTCGTGCCGGCGGCCGGGCGTCTCTCCTCGAGGCCGGGTTGAGTCGACGGCCCCTGAGCCTGCGGTTTCGACTGCGACTGCGGCTGCACCTGATCCCGGACTTCGCGCGGAGCCGCGAGGAATTCCCGCGCCGCGCGCGCATCGAAAGCCCCTTCCCAGCGCGCAACCACCAGCGTCGCCACCACGTTGCCGATCATATTAGTGAGCGCGCGGATTTCGTTGAGCACGCGATCGACGCCGAGAATCAGCGTGATGCCCGCCACGGGAATGATGTTGTGCGTCGACAGCGTCGCCGTCAGTGCGACCAGCGCCGCGCCCGCCACACCCGCGCCGCCCTTCGACGTCAGCATCAGAATCGCCAGCAATCCCAGTTGCTGCATCAGCGAGAGATGCGTGTTGGTGGCCTGCGCGATGAACAGCGAGGTCATGGTCAGATAGATCGCGGCGCCGTCGAGGTTGAATGAATAGCCCGTGGGCAGCACGAGGCCGACAATCGCCCGCGGGCAGCCCATGCGTTCGAGCTTCTCCATCAGGCGCGGCAGCACGGATTCCGTGGTCGACGTGCCCAGCACGATCAGCAGTTCCTCGCGGAAGTAGCGCAACAGCGGCCAGAGTCCGACGCCTGCCCAGCGCGCCGCCGCACCGAGCACGACGACGATGAACAGGATGCTGGTGATGTAGAAGCAGAGAATCAGCAGACCGAGTTGCTGCAAGGTGCCGATGCCGTATTTGCCGACCGTGAAGGCAATCGCGCCGAATGCGCCGAGCGGCGCGAGCCGCATGATCATCTCGACAATGCGCATGAGCGTATCGCCGAACTGTTCGATGCCACGCATGAGCAACCGGCTGCGCTGCGACATGATCGACAGCGCGATGCCGAACAGCACCGAGAACAGCAGCACCTGCAGCAGATCGCCACGCGCGAACGCGCCGACCACCGAATTCGGCACGATCATATCGAAGAAGCTCGAGGACGCCGAATGCGCGTCCGCCACGTAGTGCGTCACGGCGTGCGCGTCGAGCGTGGCGGGATCGATGTTCAGCCCCGCGCCGGGATGCAGCACGTTTGCCACGACCAGCCCGATCACGAGCGCGATGGTGGTCACCACCTCGAAGTAGAGCAATGTTTTGAATCCGACGCGGCCGACCTGCTTGAGGCTTTCCATCCGCGCAATGCCGACTGACACGGTGCAGAAGATCACCAGCGTGATCAGCATCTTGATGAGGCGGATGAAGGTATCGCCGAGCGGCTTCATTTCGACGCCGAACGCGGGCGCGAAGTAACCGACGAGAATTCCGGCCGCAAGTCCGATCAGGACCTGCACGTAGAGATGTTTGAGCACGCGCAAGATGGTGTCTCCTCCACTCGCTGCCGCCAGGTGTCGAACCGGCGCCGTAGCGGCATGGCTTGCCGGCAACGGGCGGCGTCGTGGCCGTTCTCCGTGCCGGCGCGCGCCGGGAATTGGGGGTCCACTGCGATACTACCAGGCAAGCGCGAGGCAAGCGAAACAACCGCTCAAACCGCGCTTGCCCGGCCGCCAGACTCAGGCGCTTTCGAACAGCCGGGTCAGCACGAACTCGCGATGACCGAGCGCTTCCGCCGCGGTAAAGCGGCCGTTGATCGTGGCCATCATGCATTCGAGCAGTTTGTCGCCGCTCTGATCGAGGTTCTGTTCGCGCTGCAGGATGCCGGTTACATCGACGTCGATATGCTCGCCCATGGTGCGCACCGTACGCGGGTTCGCGCAGATCTTGATGACCGGCACGATCGGGTTGCCTATCACGTTGCCCTGCCCCGTCGGGAAGAAATGCACCGCGAAGCCGGACGCCGCACACAAGGTCACCATCTCCGCCGCCGCCGACGACGAATCCATGAACCATAGACCGGAGTGCGTCGGTTCCTCGGCTTTGTCGAGCACGCCGTCCACCATGCACTTCTTGCCGATCTTCTGGATATTGCCGAGCGCCTTTTCCTCGATGGTCGTGAGGCCGCCCGCGATATTACCCTTGGTGGGTTGCGACTCGGAAAGATCGTCCGTCTTCCAGCGGTTGATCATGTCCTGATAGCGGTCGAACATGAACTGGAAGCGCTCGCGCACGCCGTCGTTGGCGCAGCGCGCTGCGACGATCTGCTCGCCGCCGGTCAACTCCGAGGTCTCGCCGAACACGAGCGTGGTGCCGAGTCCGTACAGCTTGTCGAAAGCATTGCCGACAGTCGGATTGGCGCCGCAGCCCGAGGTCGTATCCGACTCGCCGCATTTGGTGGAGACCCACAGCTCCGAGATCGGGCATTCCTCGCGATCGAGCGACGTGGCGTACTGCACCATTTCCTTGGCCGCCTTCGAAGCGCGCATGATCGTGTCGTGGTCGCCGTGCAGTTCGATGCCGAAGCCCATCACCGGCTTGCCGGTTTTCGCAATGCCGTCCACCACACGTTTGGTCCAGCCTTCCTCGATGCCGATCACGACCACCGCCGCGACATTCGGATTGCTGCCCGCGCCGATCAGCGTACGAAAGTGCAGGTCGAGGTCGGCGCCGAACTGCAGTCGCCCGTACGGATGCGGCAGCGCCATGGTGCCCTTGATGTTGTTCTCCACGGCTTGCGCCGCGGCGTTCGATAGATCGTCGACCGGCAGGATGATCACGTGGTTGCGTACGCCAACGCGGCCATTGTCGCGACGATAGCCGCGGAAAGTCGTATCCAGGTCAATCACGCTCATGGTGTATCTCTCGTTCAGGTGTGGGGGCGATTCAATTGCGGCAGTCTGTCCGGCGCGACTTACCAGCGCTTCGTCTTGATGTTGTGCACGTGGGCGTGTTCGCCGGCGCTGATCGGCGCGACCACCTTGCCGATATCGACGCCGTACTTGAACACCGTGTCGCCCACCGCCATGTCCTTGAGCGCCACCTTGTGACCGATGGGAATGTCCTGCTTGGCCGGGAAAGTCACGATCTCGTCGTCGTCCATGATCCACGCGTTGAGTTGCGTGCCCGCCTTGATGCCCTCGACGACCGCCACACCGACTGTGTCCTTCGCCTCGTGCAACACGATGTGAATCGTCTTGCGTTCGGGCGATGCGCCCGCTGCCGCGGTGCCCTTGATGTCTGCCGTGGGATTGCTCATTAGCGTCTCCGTTCGTGTATTGAATGCGGTGTCGTGCCGCCGGGGAAAGCGCAGCCAGATGCGCTGCTGTGAATCGATAGTAGGCGCCGCATCGATGGATGTCAACTAGGTCATCTATATGTGTTAGATGAGTGTTTTCCAGTAGTGTCGAGATAATCCATCTCATCTAGATGGACTAGATGAGTTTGTCGTTTAAAATCCAGGCAGGTTTAACCTTCGCGAGCGGCGTCGCGCGACTCGCGTATTTCAGAGGTTGTCATGAGCACGCTCGCCATCAATCCGCCCGCGCTGGGCGGCACGCGCTACAAAGAGGTCAAGAGCGCGATTCTCGCCGCGCTCTCGGCAGGCGAATGGAAAGGCGGCGAATGCATTCCTTCGGAGAAGCGGCTCGCCGAGCGCTTCGGCGTGTCCATCGGCACGCTGCGCAAAGCGATCGACGAACTCTGTGCCGAGAACATCCTGATCCGTCACCAGGGCCTGGGCACGTTCGTGTCCATGCATCAGCGCGACCGGCATTTTTTCCGTTTCTTCAGGATCGTGCGGCGCGACGGCGACAAGGCCTATCCCGTCGTCACGCTGGTCGATTTCAAAAAGGCCCGCGCCTCGCGCGACGTGGCGGCCGCGCTCGGCGTGGAAACCGGCGCGCGCGTATTCCAGTTCGTCAACGGCCTGGCGCTGCATGGCAAAACGGTGCTGATCGAACATATCACCGTGCCGGAGGCCCATTTTCCGGGCCTCACCGAAACGAAACTGCGCAACCGGCCGAACACGCTGTACAACTTCTATCAGGACGGCTTCGGCATCAACGTGGTCGAAACCGATGAACGCGTGAGCGTGGGTCTCGCGAGCGAACTGGAGAGCGCGCAACTCGGCGTCGAGGTCGGTGCGCCGTTGCTGGAGATCCGGCGTATCGCCTACTCGTATCACCGCAGCGTGGTCGAGCTGCGTGTTTCACGGGTCAATACCGAAGAGTACGAGTACATCGGCAACCGGCCGGGCGGCAACGAAGAGAAGTAACCGCGGAACGCGCTTGCGACGTCAGATTGGCGTCAATACCGGCTCTCCCGCGAAATGCCGCCGGGCGTTGCTCAGAAAGTTATCGACTGAGGCCGTGATCGCTTCCGGCGAGCGGCCGCCCACGTGCGGCGTCAACACCACGTTGCGCAGTGCCAGCAAGGCGCCCGGTGGATTCGGCTCGCCCTCGTAGACGTCGAGCGCGGCGCCGGCAATCGTGCCGGCTGTAAGCGCGTGGGCGAGCGCTGCCGTGTCGAGCACGCTGCCGCGCGAGACGTTGACCAAGAAGCCGTGCGGACCGAGCGCCTCGAACACCGCCTCGTCGATCAGATGACGCGTGCCCGCACCGCCCGGCGTCGCGACGATCAAAAAGTCGCTCCAGCGCGCGAGCCCTTCCACGCTGTCGAAGTACTGATGTGGCGAGCCTTCACGCGGCTTACGGTTGTGATAGCCGATTTCCATCTCGAAGCCCGCACCGCGGCGCGCAACCTTCTCACCGATATTGCCGAGCCCGACAATGCCGAGGCGCTTGCCGGAGACGTTCGGGCGCATCGGCAAGGTGTCGCGCCAGACGCCCTCGCGGGTGGCCTGATCGAGTTGCGGCACGTCGCGCACGACCGCGAGCAGCAAGGCGAATGCATGATCGGCCACGCAATGATCGTTGGTGCCCGCGCCGTTGACGAGCACGATACCGCGCGAGCGGGCGTGGTCGACGGCGAGGTTTTCATAGCCCGCGCCCAGCGCGCTGAGCAGTTCGAGCTGCGGCATGCGGTCGATGTCCGCGGCGGCGAGCCCGGTCGTGCCGTTGGTCAGCACGGCGCGAATCGTCTTGCCGTGCGCGTCGAGCGCGGCGGCTCGTTCGGCGGCATCGGGCGCGTAGACCACTTCGAACGCCGCCTCGATCTTGGCGCGGCTTGCATCGTTGAGGTGGATCAGAACTAGCAGGGATGGCTTCATGGCGGCGCTTTTTCTTGGCAACGTGGATGGACCGGACAAGTTTCAGGCCAGTGTAACAAGGCTCCAGACCGCTTGCCGGCAAGCGTCCCGAGAGCTGGATGCCCCGCCGGGCGCACCTCAAGTCGATCGGAACCCCGCCGTTATCTTGTTTGACGCCCTGACGCAAAAATGATGCGTAACTGGTCTTTCTTTTCAGCCACAGCCCAACCCGTCTTAAAATAGCGGCACTTCCGATCGTGAGAACCTCATGCTGGACATCCTCCCGCGCGGCCCTGCGCCCGCCAACGACGATTCCGAGATGTTCGAACTCGCGCCCGTCTCGCTCTGGCTCGAAGACTTCAGCGGCGTGCGCAGCTTGTTCGAAGCATGGCGGGCAGACGGCGTGACCGATCTGCGCGCGCATTTCGCTGCCAATCCGGGCTGTGTCGCGCAATGCGCGCACAGCATCCGCGTCATCAAGGTCAATCAGAAGACGCTGACGCAATTCGAGGCCGCCGATTTCGAGGCGCTCACCGGCAATCTCGCCTCGGTATTCCGCGACGACATGCTCAAGACCCACCTCGAAGAGTTATGCCAGTTGTGGGCCGGGCAATCGCAGTTCACCAGCCAGACGGTCAACTACACGCTCGGCGGACGGCGCCTCGACGTGCTGCTCAAGGGCGCCGTGCTGCCCGGCCACGAGGCGCGCTGGGACCGCGTGCTGGTGTCGGTCGAAGACATTACGGAACTGGAAGGCGCGCGGCATCGCGTGACGCTTGCCGAGCAGTATGTGCGCGGCCTGTTCGAGTATTCGCCGGTGTCGCTCTGGGTGGAGGATTTCAGCGCGGTCAAGCGTCTGCTCGACGAAGCGCGCGCGGCCGGCATCAACGATTTCCGCGTGTTCACGGACGTGCATCCCGAGTTCGTCGAACGCTGCATGCAGGAAATCCATGTGCTCGACGTGAACCAGCACACGCTCGACATGTTCGCGGCGAAAGACAAGAAAACGCTGCTCGCGCGTCTCGCCGACGTGTTCCGTGATGACATGCGTCCGCATTTCCGCGAGCAACTGGTCGACCTGTGGGACGGCAAGCTGTTCCAGCAGCGCGAAGTGCTCAACTATTCGCTCGACGGCAGCGAGGTGCACGTGCACCTGCAGTTCTCCGTCCTGCCGGGCCATGAGAAGACCTGGGATCTGGTGCTGGTGGCGCTCACGGACATCACGGCGCGCAAGAAGGCCGAAGCCTATCTCGAGTTCCTCGGCAAGCACGACGTGCTGACCAAACTGCGCAACCGCTCTTTCTACGTGGACGAACTGAACCGGCTCGAACGCAAGGGCCCGTGGCCCGTGACGATCATCATGGCCGATCTGAACGGTTTGAAACGCGTGAACGATCAGCTCGGCCACGCCGCGGGCGACGCGCTTTTGCGGCGCGCCGGCGAGGTGCTGGCCAAGGCGACTGAGACGCCGTTTCACGCGGCGCGCATCGGCGGCGACGAGTTCGCGATCCTGATGCCGGACACCGACGAGCGCGGCGGCGCCGCGATGGTCGATGCGATCAGGCAACTGGTGGAGTTGAACAATCAGTTCTATCCGGGCTCGCCGCTCAGCTTCTCGATGGGCGCGGCCACCTGCCAGCGCGGCGACCGGCTCGAAGCAGGCGTGCAGCGCGCCGATCTGCTGATGTACGAGGAAAAGCGCGCGACCTACGCAAATCAGCCGGCTGCGAACGCGTCCGACGCGGCAGGCGGCTGAAAAGCGCACGCGCCGGATCGCGACGCGGCGCCGGCGCTGCGTCGGCGTGATAACCGCCATATTCCGCGTTGCAGTGGCAGCAAACGGGAAGGCCGTGCGACCGGCCGCGCCGTCAGCGGCTCGTTCAGCCCGGCAATTTGGCCGCCAGCACATCGACCTTTTCGATAGTGGGCGGCGAGGCGAACAGTTCGCCGGCCTTCGCCATCAACGCGGCCGCCACCTTGCCGTTCAGGTGCGCGTCACGGCCGCTTTCATCCGAAAAGGCGTCGAAGATGCCGAACGTGGACGGCCCCAGCTTCAAACCGAACCACGCGACGGTGCCCGGCTCTTCCTCGACGAGCGGCAAGCCGCCAAGCAGAAACGCTTCGACCTCTTTTTCCTTGCCGGGCTTGGCTTCGAGACGAACGTACAGTGCGAGTTTGACCATGACAGAACTCCTGTTGTGAGATTCGAGCAATCGGTGTGCTTTGCAAAGCTTCGCCAGGCGTGACGAAACTTGCGGGACCGCCAGGCTATCGGAAAAGTATAGTCCGCTGCCCGTGCAGCGTCACCACACGTGACTCGCGCCGGCCTCCGCACTCGCTAGTTTGCGCTGGCGCAGCATCCCGCGCATCGGACGCCGGCGGCCCGCCACGCGTCCGCTATACTCGCCGACCCTGAAGTTATCCGCGGCCCGCCGCGGTCTGGAAAGAAAATCATGTCGACAATTCCCGCCTGCCCGCAGTGCGCGATGGAAAACACCTACCCGGACGGCGACAACTACGTCTGCCCCGATTGCGCGCATGAATGGCCGACGAACGCTGCCGTGTCCGCCGACGACGCCGACGAGCGCGTGGTCAAGGACGCCAACGGCAACCCGCTGGCGGATGGCGATGCAGTCGTGCTGATCAAGGACCTGAAAGTGAAAGGCTCGTCGATCACGCTGAAAATGGGCACCAAGGTGAAGAGCATTCGCCTTGTCGGCGGCGATCATGAAGTGGACTGCAAGATGGACGCCGGCAACTTCATGCTGAAGGCCGCATATCTGAAGAAGGTTTGAGTCTGAACCAACGGCGCTGGCCAGCACGGGCAGCACTCACGAGGAGCGACAGCCATGCTTTCCCACGTTTTCATCGGCATCAGTGATTTCGAGCGTGCCTGCGGCTTTTACGACGTGCTGATGGATACGCTCGATCTGCGGCTCAAGTTCCGCGATCCCGACGCATGCTGGTCCGGCTGGATGGCGGCAGATGCGCCGCGCCCGCTGTTCGTGATCGGCAAGCCTTACGACGGTCAACCAGCGTCGGCCGGCAACGGTCAGATGATCGCCCTGCTCGCCGCCGACCGCGCCACGGTCGATCGCGCGCACGCCGCGGCGCTCGCTCACGGCGGCACGTGCGAGGGGCCGCCGGGTTTGCGCCCGCAGTATCACGCGAACTATTACGGCGCTTACTTTCGCGATCAGGACGGCAACAAGCTCTGCGTGTGCTGTCATGAGCCGCAGACCCCGGCCGTGGCGGCCAGCACTTAAGCGCCCGGAAAGCGCAACTCGAAACGCACCACGCCCGGCGCCGGACACACCACGCGCGCCGTGCCGCCATGCAGATGCATGATCGCCTTGACGATCGCGAGGCCCAGACCGCTCGATTCGGTGAACGCGCTGCGTGCCGCGTCTGCGCGATAAAAACGATCGAACAGACGGCCTAGTTGCTCGTCGGGAATCGGCGCGCCGTCGTTTTCGACCACCACGGTGGCGCCCGCTTCGTCCTGCGTGCCACGCAGACGCACCACCGTATCGCTCGCGCCGTAACGCACGGCATTGACGACCAGGTTGTTGATCGCGCGGCGGCACAGCATCGGATTGACCGATGCCACGCCTGCGGCCTCGACCACGAAGCGCATGCCGCGTTCATCGGCGAGACCTTCAAAATAGTCTGCGATCCTGACGAGTTCCTCGCGCAGATCGACCCGTTCACGCTCCACTGAAAGCGCCGCATGGTCAGCGTGCGCGAGAAACAGAATGTTTTCCGCGATATGGCTCAGGCGGCTCAGCTCCTCGAGATTCGATTCGAGCACCTGCTGATATTCGTCGGGCTCGCGGGTGCGGGCCAGCGTCACTTGCGTCTGCCCGATCAACGCGCCGACCGGTGTGCGGATCTCGTGCGCCAGATCGGCGGAGAACTGCGAGAGCCGTTGATAACCGTCGGCGAGACGGTCGAGCATGGCGTTGAACGCGTGCGTGAGCTGGCGCAATTCGAGCGGCGCCGCCTCGCTGTCGAGCCGCACGGACAGGCTCGTGGGACTGATCTGCGCGGCGCGCGTGGCAATCTCCCGAACCGGGCGCAACGCGCGGCGCAGCACGTACCAGGCAAGCAGCGTCGCGGCCAGCATGCCGATCAGCGTGGCCAGCACGATGCGGTTGCGGTACGCAGCCAGCATGCGCACTTCCTCCGTCATCGGGTGGCCGGCGATCACTTCGACTTCGGTGCCGTCCTCGCGCGCTTTGGCGGTGGCGATCGCCCAATGCACCGGCACACCGTTGCCCAGCTGTGTCTGGCGAATGTCGGCAAAGGTCGGCAAGCGGTCCTCCACACCGGCTTGCAGCGCGGGCACCGCCACGCCCGCCGGGTTCACGTCGATGAACGGCGCCTCGCCCGGACGGCGAAACAGCAGCACGTCCTGTTCCGCACCGAGCATGGTCTCGAACAGCAGCGGCCGGCTCTTCAATTCGCTCACTGAATAGAGATCGCGCACGATGCGGCTGAAGTGCTCGACGCGGGCGGTCAGCACCACGTCCGCGCGGCGTTGCAACGACACTTCCGCGGAGTGATAGAAATACGCGCCGAGCGTGCCGATCACCACGCACGCGATCGCCGCGAACAGCACCGTGGTGCGAGCCGTGAGCGAGCGCCCGGTCCAGAATTTCATGAGCTGTCGCCGAACGTGTAGCCGATGCTGCGCACCGTATGAATCAGCTTCTTTTCGAACGGATGGTCGATCTTGGCGCGCAGCCGCTTGATGGCCACGTCGACCACGTTGGTGTCGCTGTCGAAATTCATGTCCCACACTTCGGAGGCGATCTGCGTGCGCGACAGCGCTTCGCCCTGGCGGCGCACCAGCAGATGCAACAGCATGAATTCCTTGTTGGTGAGCGGAATCTCCACGCCTTCGCGCGTCACCTTGCGGCGCAGCACGTCGAGCTTGAGGTCGGCGATTTCGAATACGTCGCTTTCGCGGATCACGCCGCGGCGCAGCAGCGTGCGGATACGCAGCACCAGCTCCGTAAATGAAAACGGCTTGACGAGATAATCGTCCGCACCGAGTTCGAGGCCGCGAATACGGTCGCTAACGTGATCGCGCGCGGTCAGGAAAATCACCGGCAAATCGCGCCGCGCGCGCAGCGCGCGCATGATTTCCCAACCGTCGATACCGGGCAGCATCACGTCCAGCACCACGAGGTCGTAAGCATTTTCGAGCGCCATGTGCAGGCCGTCCGTGCCGGTGCGCGCGAGATCGACCGCATAGCCGCTCTCGCGCAAACCCTTCTTCAGGTAGTCGCCGGTTTTCGGATCGTCTTCGATGACGAGGATGCTCATGGTGCTCGGTGCTCCGATTCGGACGTCCGCTCAGCGGTTCGTTCTGGCGCTCGCTGAAACGCTGAAATGCTGGACGTGGATATGCCGGCCATTTTACGTGGCTGCCGCGCGCCATTCATGACGTTTTTGTCATCTGCCTGTCACTCGCCGGAGCCGGTCCCGGGTCTAATCTGCCCCATCCGTCACCACCTGGAGCTGATTCATGAAGATCGTTTCCGCGCACGCGTTGCGCGCCTTCGCCGCCCCCGCGCTCGTTGCCGCTGCTTTGCTCGCCGCCGGGCCGGCTGCCCAAGCCCAGAACGCCATGCCTACCGGCGTGCGCGGCACGGTGACGTCGCTGTCGGGCGATCTGCTCAAGGTCCACACGCGCGACGGCAAGGATGTCGACGTGAAGCTCGCCAAGGACACGCCGATTCGCGGCGTCGTGCTCGCCAACGTGAACGACATCAAGCCGGACAGCTATGTCGGCACCGCCGCGATCCCGCAAGCGGACGGCACGCTGAAGGCGCTCGAAGTGCACGTGTTCCCGGCCAGCATGCGCGGCTCGGGCGAAGGCCACCGTCCGTGGGATCTGGGCGGCAACAGCTCGATGACCAACGGCACCGTGGGTTCGCTCGTGGTCAGCAACGGCCGCACGATCACCGTGAAGTACAAGGACGGTGAAAAGAAAATCGTGATTCCGCAAGACGTGCCTATCGTCGCGCTGGAACCGGGTGACCGTTCGCTGCTGGTGCCGGGCGCGAAAGTCGTGCTGTTTGCACACAAGGAAGCCGACGGCTCGATGGCCGCCAACTTCATCTCCGCGGGCGAGCATGGCGTGACGCCGCCGATGTAATACGGCGTTGCCAGCTTTTCTGTTTGCTTGAACAGCCGCGTTCTTCAATGGCGCGGCTTTCCACTTCCTGTTCGCCTCGCGACCCTTGCACCATGCCCGAACCGCAAACGCGCCTGCTCGTTCACCCGCTCGTCGTGCGAATCACGCACTGGATCAACGCATTCGCGATGGTCTGCATGGTGATGAGCGGCTGGGCCATCTATAACGCGTCGCCGTTTTTCCCGTTCAGATTTCCGGTGTGGGCGACCGTCGGCGGATGGCTGGGCGGCTCGATCGCGTGGCATTTCGCGGCGATGTGGCTGCTTTGCGCGAATGGGCTGCTGTATCTTGCGTATGGCATCGGCCGCGGGCATTTCCGGCGCAAGCTGCTGCCGGTTCATCCGCGCGACGTGGTGCATGATGCGAGCCTCGCGCTACGCTTCAAGCTTCCGCACGATACCGGCAGATATAACGCGGTGCAACGTGCGCTATATCTGCTCGTGTTATGTCTTGGCGTGTTGCTGGTGGCATCGGGACTATCCATCTGGAAGCCGGTGCAATTCTCCTGGCTCACCGCACTATTCGGCGGCTTCGACTTCGCTCGACGCGTGCATTTCATCGCGATGGCAGGCGTAGTCGGTTTCGTGGTCGTGCATCTGGCGCTGGTGCTGCTCGTGCCGCGCACGTTGCTGCCGATGCTGACAGGGCGCGCACGGCATTCGACGCATGAAAGGAGCCAGGCATGAGCGCATCGAAATCCAACGACGACGCGCGCCGCTCCCGCATCGTACTTGCCGATCATCAGCCGCAAATCGAACGGCTGCAACGACGCCTGTTCCTGCGCTCGTCGCTCTCCATCGGCGCATTGGCAATGCTCTCGGGCTGCAACATGCAGGACGGCGATTCGGCCGACAAGGTGCTGTGGGCCATGTCGCGCTGGAACGATCGCGTGCAGGCGTGGCTGTTCGACCGCAACAAGCTCGCACCGACCTATTCGGCACGCGAAATCACCGACCCGTTCCCGTTCAATGCGTTTTATCCGGAGTTCGACGCGCCGGACATCGACGGCTCGACGTATCAACTGGAAGTGTCGGGGCTCGTGTCGGATAAGCGCAGCTGGAATCTCGATCAGCTACGCGCATTGCCGCAGGCTTCGCAGATCACGCGCCACATCTGCATTGAAGGATGGAGCGCGATCGGACAATGGCGCGGCGTGCCGTTTCGCACGTTTCTGGAGCGCATCGGCGCCGATCTGAACGCGCGCTATGTCGGCTTCAAATGCGCGGACCGCTATTACTCCAGCCTCGATATGGCAACGGCCTTGCATCCACAGACGCAGCTCACGCTCGACTTCCGCAACGAGCCGCTGCCGGCCAAGTACGGCTACCCGCTGAAGCTGCGCGTGCCGACCAAGCTCGGTTTCAAGAATCCCAAGCACATCGCGGCGATCTTCGTGACCAACACGAATCCCGGCGGCTATTGGGAAGACCAGGGGTACAACTGGTTCAGCGGTTTGTAACCTGTAGCGCGGCCCGCTTGCCCGATCACACTGCGGTGACGTAACGCGCCACCGCCTTGACCACGCGCGGCGGCGGTGCATCGTAGACGGCGCGCATGCGCTTCACTTCGTCGACCGGGCTCAGCCCGAACAGACGCTTGAACTCGCGGCTGAACTGCGACGCGCTTTCATAACCGACGCGCGCCGCGGCCGCGCCCGCATTCAACCCATCCTGCACCATCAACAAACGCGCGTGATGCAAGCGTGTGGTCTTCACGTATTGCATCGGCGAAGTGGCCGTGACCGCTTTGAACTGCGCATGAAACACGGCGAGGCTCATGCCCGCTTCGGACGCGAGCGTATCGACGTCCAGTACGCCGTGGTAATCGGCATGAATTCGCCGCAGCGCTTTGGCAATGCGGCCGAAATGATTCTGATGCGTGAGCGCCGCGCGAATCGCGTCGCCCTGCTCGCCAGTCAGCACGCGATAGCAGATTTCGCGCACCACGCCGGGCGCGAGAATGCGCGCGTCGAGCGGCGACGCCAGCGCGTCCATCAGACGTTGCACCGCATTGCATAGCGCCGGGTCGAGCGGCGTCGAATAGATGCCGACGGGTTCGTGCTGCGCGGCGCCGTGCGTTTCATTCAGCGCCATCAACAATTCGGCCACCATGGTCAGATCGACGCGCACCGAGATGGCGAGGAACGGCTCTTCCGGGCTCGCCTCGGTCTCGCATTCGAATGGCAAGGGCACTGAGAGGACCAGGTACTGCTGCGCGTCGTACTGGAACACCTGATCGCCAAGAAAGCCGCGCTTGCGGCCCTGGCAGACGATCACGATGCTCGGCTCGTACATAACCGGCATACGCGGCATGGGACTATTCGCGCGCATCAGGTTGACGCCTTCGAGACTCGTGCGCGTGAGGCCCGGGGTGGGTGCGAGCGCATCGAATAATTCGACCACGCGCTGCTGGGCGGGATCGACCGAGACGGGTTCAGCGGAACGGGTTGACATGACGGTATAGTGACGTGCGAGAGAATAATGCTTGAAATTTATCACCAAACGACCTATCGCGCTCCTCGCCAGGAGTTTTAGGCAAATCTTCAAGACATTCAGGTATTCCCGGGCTCCCTCCCCGCTCCTATCATGGGAACCCTGCCGGATCATCCTTTTCCGCGCTGCGCCGGGCTCGGTTGCCAATTCCAGTTTGACGAATTTGCCAGCCACCGCCCGCGCCGTGATCCCGGTTCATAACGAGGTTGGCCACATCGGCGATTTGCGTCGCCCATCGCTGGCGCCTTGCGACTTCACCCTCTTTGCTGGAGCTACCCATGAGCACGACTTATGCCTATGCAGCGACCGACGCTACCGCGCCGCTCGCCCCGTTCGAAATCCAGCGCCGCGAACTGCGCGCCCATGACGTGCAGATGGAAGTTCTGTTTTGCGGTGTGTGCCATTCCGATTTGCATCAGGCACGCAACGAATGGAAAAACACGGTGTTTCCGGTTGTGCCGGGCCATGAAATCGTCGGCCGCGTGACCGCGGTCGGGCCGAACGTGACGAAATACAAGGCGGGCGATGTGGTCGGCGTCGGCTGTCTGGTCGATTCGTGCCGCACGTGTGCGAGTTGCAAGGAAGATCTCGAACAGTATTGCGAGAACGGTTTTGTCGGCACGTATAACGGTGTCGACCGGGTTGATGGTCAGATCACTTACGGTGGCTATTCCACGCAGCTCGTCGTGGATGAAGCGTTCACGCTGCGTGTGCCGGAGAATCTCGATCCTGCTGGTGTCGCGCCGTTGCTGTGCGCGGGTATCACGACGTATTCGCCGCTGCGGACCTGGGGTGCCGGTCCTGGCAAGAAGGTCGGCATTGTTGGCCTTGGCGGGCTCGGGCATATGGGGGTGAAGCTCGCACGTGCGATGGGTGCGCATGTTGTGTTGTTCACTACGTCACCGTCGAAGATCGAAGATGCGAAGCGGTTGGGTGCGCATGAGGTGGTGATTTCGAAGAATGCCGAAGAAATGGAAGCACATTTGAATAGCTTCGATTTCATTCTGAATACCGTTGCTGCTCAGCATGATTTGAATCCGTTTTTGAATCTGCTCAAGCGGGATGGGACTATGACGCTGGTCGGTGCGCCGGAGCATGATCATCCGTCGCCGCAAGTGTTTAATCTGATTTTTAAGCGTCGCCGGCTGGCTGGGTCGCTGATTGGTGGGATTGCTGAGACGCAGGAGATGCTGGACTTCTGCGGCGAACACGGGATTACTTCGGATATTGAGGTGATTCCTATGCAAGGGATTAATGAGGCTTATGAACGGATGCTGAAGAGTGATGTTAAGTATCGGTTTGTGGTTGATTTGGATTCCTTGCGGAAGTGAGTCGGTTTTTTTTAGGCTTGCGCCGTGGGTTTTTTTGGCCTGCGGCGTGGGCTTTTTTGTAGTCGTTTTTTCTGACTGTGTGCTTTGGGGTGTTGGCCTTTCCTTGAAATCACGGTGGTCTATTAGTGTTGCCCCTGTGCGGGGCGGCACCTACTTTCTTTGCATGCCGCAAAGAAAGTAGGCAAAGAAAGCGGCTTCACACCGCCAATTCTTAAGCGGGTCCCTCGCGCAGTCGCGGCAGTGGTGCATCTGGAATCTGTGCCCTCGCACACTCAGCCCCGGTGACAAGGCCGTCATTCTTCCGGCGGCGCTACGCGCGCCCCACGGTACTTCATTAACCCACCGGCCTTTTTCGGCGTGTCGCCGAGGCGAGGCCCCCACCGCGCACAGACGAAGTCATTTGTTTTAACCAGACCCTTCCGGCGAGCGCGGAGCGCGAGGCGGGAAGTATGACTGCCGTGTCACTGTGGCGGAATGTGCGAGACGACAGATTCCAGATGCACCACTGCCGTGACTGCGCGAGGGATCCGCTTCTGAGCTGGCGGTGTGAAGCCGCTTTCTTTGCCTACTTTCTTTGCGGCGGCAAAGAAAGTAGGTGCCGCCCCGCACAGGGGCAACGCTAATAGACCACCGTGATTTCAAGGAAAGGCCAACACAAAAAAACCCCACAATCCGCCGCGCAGGCAACAGCAATAGCAAGGCAAAACCCTAAACCCTCGACTGGAGCATGAACCGTGATTGACAGAATAACTGCAATGCGCACATTCATCCGAATCGTGGACACCAACAGCTTCACCCGCGCAGCGGAATCATTGAACATTCCCCGCGCCACGGCGACCACCATCGTTCAGAATCTGGAAGCGCTATTAGGCACCGTCCTCCTCGCCCGCACAACGCGGCGCCTAAGCGTCACGCCCGAAGGCGCGGCCTACTACGAACGCTGCGCGCAAATCCTCGCCGACATCGACGAAATGGAAGCCAGCATCCGTCACGCCACCGATAACCTGACCGGCCGTCTACGTATCGAAATGCCAGGGGCCGTGGCCAGCGCCATCATCCTGCCGGCCCTGGACGACTTCCACACGCGCTACCCTAACCTCGATCTCGCCATCGGCATCAGCAACCGCACCGTCGATCTGATCACCGAAGCCATCGACTGCAGCATCCAGCTCGGCGAATTGCCGGATTCGAATCTGGTCGCGCGCCAACTCGGCACCCTCGAGCACGTGACCTGCGCGAGTCCGGCCTACCTGGCCCGCTACGGCACGCCCGCGGACCTCGACGATTTGCGTGGACACGTGGCCGTCAATTGCATGTCGCCGCATAACGGCCGCGAAGTGGACTTCGATTTCGAGGTGGACGGCGAAGCGCAAAACGTCAAGGTAAAAGGCTTCGTCAAGGTCAGCGACGAACAGGCCTATCTCACCTGCGGCCTGCAAGGCCTCGGCTTGATCCAGCCCGCACGGATCGCCGCGCAACCGTATCTCGACTCGGGACTATTGCGCGAAGTCATGCCGCAATGGAAGCCCGTGCCGATGCCGGTTTCGGTGGCCTATGTGAAGAATCGCCGCGTGTCGCCGCGCGTGCGCGCGTTCGTGGACTGGCTGGCGGAGTTGTTCGAGAAAGCGGAGCACGTCGATCAGGATCTCTCGCGTGTCCGTCAATTGCTGCGCGGCCTGCATCCCGCCTGAGGCGGGTTGCGGGCACGCAGGCAGCGCGGTAGAAAACCGCGTCAATTAGGTAACTTGACCGGCATCGGCCGCGTCAACAGATCAACATAGAAATTAAAAAAGTTCGGATTGTCGAAGCGTTTCACCACCGTCATCTTCTGCAATCCCGCCGGCGGCGAACTCGTATAACCGGTAGCCTTGCCGTCATTCGCACCGAAGCTCATATCCACGTCCACCCACTCGTCCACGGTCTGCGTGGCGAACGAAGGATGCATCAGATACGCGAGCGTCAGCGTGTCCCAGATGTTCGTCGTGTAGTTCGGGTTGGTCTCGAAGCCATTCTTGCCGTCGAAACCATAACCGTTCAAAGTCTTGAACAATTGCGTGATGATGGTCTGCTTCGTCGGGTCGTGCGCGACACGATCGTACAACGCCTTGTCCATCTTCACGGTGTCCGTCACGTCGAGCGGAACCACCACCTGTTTGATCGGCAGACGCAACACGGCCTTCGCCGCTTCCGGATCGAACCACCAATTGAACTCGGCTGTCGGCGTGGTGTTGCCCGGCACGTCGATCGCACCGCCCATGTAAATGATCTGCTTGATTAGCGGCACGATCTCGGGATGTTGACGCGTAGCAAGCGCAATGTTGGTCAGCGGGCCGATCGCGAGAATCGTCACCTCGCCGGGATACTGCTTCACCGAGTCGACGATGAAATCCACCGCGCTCTTGCTCTGCACCTTGGTGTGTGTCGCGAAACCGTCGGGCGGCGCAACGAGATCGCTGTCCGATTTCGGCTCGGGTGTATTCCATGCGCCGAGATAACCGTCGCCGCCGGGGAATTGCTTCTGCTCGGCCTGAATGGTGGCGAAGTCGTGAGACAGAGCGTAATTGGCGCCGGCATACACGCCGATCTGATTTTCAACGCCCAGCCGTTCGACCGATTTCAACGCATCCGCTACGCCCTGCTTCAACCATTGATTGCCGGAGACCACCGTAATGCCGAGCACTTTCAATGAGCCTTGCGCCTGCAATTGCGCGGCCATGACGCCGAGCTGGCCATCGTCGCTCAGCGTGTTGTAGTCGCTGTCGATGATCACCTTCGGCGGGTTCTGCGCATTGATCTCGCTACCACCACACGCCGAGAGTGCCGTGACGGTCGCCACGCTTGCCACACACGTCAATGCCACGAGAAGTCGCTTCACTGATGTCTCCTTTTTTATAGCGCTGTGCCGCGCGAAGGAGGCTCATCATAGACGTAATCCAGATGAAATCAAATCGTCATGTCGAATGGATAATTCACGGAATCAGTTTGCGGCGAATGGTGGAACGCATGCGCGTCGAATGACGCGCATGGCGATTGAATGACGAAGCGCGCCTACGGCTGATGAGCCTGCTGTGCTGAACCTGGACACGCCGGATCCTTGCCCCAATGACCGTCACATACGCGCCAGCGGCACAACTGGTCTTCGAAGAAACCTCGCTGCCCGCACTCTTTCACGCGCTCAGCCAGCTTGGCGTTCCCAGGCGTGGCGGATGCACTGACCTTGGTCGCCGCGTTACCGCCAGCCGCCGGTTTGGCATCCGCGGGTTTGGTCCGCGCAACGAGCGCGGCCAATAGATCGGCATCCGAATCATCTTTCGAAGCATTACCGCTCGCGCGCGTCTTCTTCGACTGAGCGACCTCGGTCGGCGCGCTCGCATGGCGATTGCTGGCCGTGGCGCTTTCCTTCTTGCCGTGGACCGCGCTCTCGTGCTTGTCCTTGCTGGCCACAGCCGTTGCGCTTTTGCCGTGCTTCGCCGCCGGCACCGTGGCCGCGGAAGCAGCCGTTGCGGATGCAACCGGCGCGGGTGCGCTGCTCGACTCCGCGCCGTCGGCGAGCGCGCGCGACAGCCGGCTGCCGTCGCTGGCGGGCGCCGTAGCGGACGCCGCGGCGGCTTTGCTGTCGCTATCGTCGGCAACGATCGTCGCCGCTTGCGAGGAAGTTGGAGCCGGCGCCTCAGCTTTGGCGACGACCTGTGGCGCGGCGCTCGCGGCAACCGCCGCCGCGGCAGTCTTCTCTCCACTGGCCGGCGCGGCCGCTGCCGGCGACTCGCTCTGCGTACGCTGTTGCATATGCCAGGCACCCCAGCCGCCGGCTGCGATTACGAGCAAGGCGACCAATAGAAGCGGCGCTTTCGACCGGCGTGGTTTTTCCGTAGGCGGCGCAACGCGGCCTTCGAGGTTCGCAAGAATTCGCGAACCATTGCCATCAGCGCCTTTAGCCTTATCGGATAACAGGCTAGGCGGGGCTTTGGAATTCGAACTTTCCGGCGCACTCATTCACTGTCTCATTGAATCCTAGATTATTTCGCCGTGATAATACGTTCCGGCTCGTCTCCGAGCAGGCCTGATTCTAAGAGCAAGCATTACAAAATACAATTGTTTCCAATTTCCGGGGTCGCCTTTGATTGCCGTAGTACTTCTCGCCTATTTCGCCATCGCCGTTGTGATCGCTGCAATGCTGCTATTGCCGGCGGTACGCGCCTCTTTATTAGGTGCGGCGCTCACTATTCACGGCCGTGTTATGCGTGGAGCATCGCGCGGCGCTTCGCGCGCTCGCGGTCAATTAGCACGCTCGGCAAAAATTTCGCAATCGACGGCAGTCGATATGCAAAAGTTACTGGTAAAGCGGCGCTTGCTGATTTTTACCACGACAGGTATTCTTGCGACGCCTCCATTGGTGGCATTGGCTTTACGCGGCCGGCAATTATTCCAATTCGATGACACTGCACGGGTTCCGGACGAGAAAATTGCTGCGTTATTGAACGGCGAACAGCTCGTGCCCCCGCCGCCGTTGCCGCCGGAGGTATTCGCAACGCAGGAAGTCGAGCAGATCCGGCCCGCGCTTAAAGACGCGAGCCGCGACTGGAATTTGCTCGATGCCGATTTCAGAACGCGTTTATTGCTCGTGTACAAAATCATGCACGAGCAATACGGGTATGAAATGGCTTTGCTGGAAGGTTATCGCAGCCCGGAGCGGCAAAACCGGCTGGCGCAAATGGGGGGCAACGTCACCAATGCCGCAGCGTTTCAAAGCTATCACCAATACGGTCTCGCCGCGGACAATGCCTTTTTGCGCGACGGCAAGCTCGTCATTTCAGAAAAAGATCCTTTGGCCATGCGAGGTTATCAGTTATACGGGCAGACAGCCGAACAGGTCGGTCTGACGTGGGGTGGCCGTTGGAAAATGATGGATCTCGGGCACGTCGAATATCACAAACCCGGCTTCGTCCTCGGGCGCGGTCATTAAGGCCGAATGGGTAAAACCGGGTAATAAAGAGGTTGACATGGGGCGTTCAATCAATTTTTCTGGCAAAAAGCGGCAATGCCGCACGCATAACGGCATTGCTCCGCTCACTGTCGCCACGGCCGGCTATTGCCGATTTAACAATTCGGCCGCATTCGCTTTCGCCTGAATATGCTTTCGTTTTATTTCAAACGGCGTACGCGCGCCATGCTGCCTGCCACACCACGCGCCACAACACTCATCATCAAGACCTGAACGGCTTATGCGACGCATTCTCAACGTGTTGACCCACACACGCACGCTCTCGATCATCGGCCTGCTCGCGCTCGCTGCTGTCTTATTCATCGGCGCCGATACCTTGCAGATCGACCTGATGTGGCCGGCGATCGTGCTCGGCGCCGTGATCGCGCTGTGGCTGCTGGTGTGGATCGTGCGCCGCCTGCGCGCGCGCCGCGCGAACCGCAAGCTCGGTGAGATGCTCGAGCAGCAGGCGGAGAAGCAGGCCGAAGCCGGTCCCGCGCCTACGCCCGCGCGCCAGGCCGAACTCGACGTGCTGCGCACGCGCCTCGTCGATGCGGTGAAGACCATCAAGACCTCGAAGATCGGCCAGGTCTCGGGCGGTTCGGCGCTGTACGAGTTGCCCTGGTACATCGTGATCGGCAACCCCGCTGCGGGCAAGAGCAGCGCGGTGCTGAATTCAGGCTTGCAGTTCCCCTTCGCGGACAAGAACAACGCGGTGATCCACGGCATTGGCGGCACGCGTAACTGCGACTGGTTCTTCACGACCGAAGGCATTCTGCTCGACACCGCCGGCCGCTATTCCGTGCATGAAGAAGACCGCACCGAATGGCTCGGCTTTCTCGGCCTGCTCAAACGTTTCCGGCCTAAGGCGCCGATCAACGGCATCATCGTCACGGCGAGCATTGCGGAACTGACCAACAGCAAGCCCGAATTCGCAATCAATCTCGCGAAGAACCTGCGCCAGCGCGTGCAGGAGTTGACCGAAAAGCTCGAAGTGTTCGCGCCGGTGTATGTGATGTTCACCAAGGCCGACCTGATTACCGGCTTCACCGAATTCTTCAGCGGCAGCGAGCGCCACGAATACGACCGCGTATGGGGCGCCACCCTGCCCTACGAGCCGGATGAAAAGCGCGACGTGGTCGGCCTCTTCGACGAACACTTCGAAGAGCTGTACGACGGCCTGAAAGAGATCAGTGTCGCGCAAATGTCGATCAATCGCGGCAACAAACTCTCGCCGGGCCAACTGAGCTTTCCGCTCGAATTTTCGACCATCAAGCCCGCGTTGCGCGCGTTTCTCGCCACGCTGTTCGAGACCAACCCGTTCCAGTACAAGCCGATTTTCCGCGGCTTCTATTTCACCAGCGCCTTGCAGGAAGGCGAAACCAATAGCGCCGCGGCCACGCGCATCGCCAACCGTTTCGGCCTGAGTTCCGATAGCCTGCCCAAGCCGCATAGCGCGTTTTCGAAGAACGGCTTCTTCCTGCGCGACCTGTTTTCGAAGGTGATCTTCGCCGACCGGCAAACGGTCAAGCAATTCGCGAGCCCCGCCAAGACGCGCATGCGCTATGCGACCTTCTTCGGCTTCGTCGCGGTGCTCGCGTTGGCGCTCGGCGGCTGGACCTGGTCGACGGTCAACAACCAGCAGCTCACGGCGAACGTGCAGGCCGATCTCGACAATGTCGTGCGTTTGCAGCAGAACCGCAACGACCTGCAATCGCGCCTGCAGGCCATGGACGTGCTGGAGGACCGCATCGACCAACTCGAACAGTTCCGCCGCGACCGGCCGCTCGCGGTGTCGCTCGGGCTCTATCAAGGCGATCGCCTCGAACAGCGCCTGCTCACCGAGTACTACAACGGCGTGCGTCAGATCCTGCTCGATCCGGTCTCGCAGAATCTCGCGTCGTTCCTGAAAGACGTCAACGCGCATCCCGATCAGCTCGCGCCGTTGAACCGCGCGCCGGACGCCGCCGCAATTCCTGTCTCCACGCACTCGGCGATGAGCGCGAACAGCCAGGGCGGCCTGTATAGCGACGCCTCGCCGACCAACGTCGAAGACGCGTACAACGCGCTCAAGACCTACCTGATGCTGAGCGACAAGCGTCATGTGGAAACGGCTCACCTCACCGATCAGGTCGCCCGCTTCTGGCGCGGCTGGCTCGAAACGAATCGCGGCAACATGCCTCGTGACGAGATGATCCGCAGCGCCGAACGCATGATCACGTTCTACCTGTCGCGCGTTTCCGACGACGACTGGCCGATGATCGACCAGAACCTCGGCCTTGTCGATCAGACGCGTGAGAACCTGCGCCGCGTGGTGCGCGGCATGCCGGCCCGTCAGCGCGTCTACGAGGAAATCAAGGCGCGTGCGTCGACCCGTTTCGCGCCGATGACGATCGCGCGCATTGTCGGCGAAAACAATACGGCGCTGGTGGCGGGCAGCTATGCGATCCCCGGCACCTTCACGCGTGAGGCGTGGTTCCAGTACGTGCAACCCGCCATTCGCGACGCCGCCACGAAAGAGTTGCAGGCGAAGGACTGGGTGCTCAACACGTCCGCGCACGACGACCTGACGCTCGAAGGCAGCCCCGAGCAGATCCAGAAAGCGCTCGTCGCGATGTACAAGACCGAGTACGCGATGCACTGGCAGAAGTTCATGCAAGGCATTGCGGTGCAGAGTTTCGGCAGCTTCGGCCAGGCCGTGGACGCGATGAACCGTCTGGGCGATCCGCAGGACTCGCCGATCCGCAAGGTGCTCGAAACCGCGTACGACCAGACTTCATGGGACAACCCGTCGCTCTTCAACGCGAACCTGAAGCGCGCGCAAACGGGCGTGACGAGCTGGTTCAAGAACTGGTTCTCGCGTGCGCCGACCGGCCAGCTCAACGCGAACATCGACATCAACGGCAATCCGGTCGAAGTGCCGATGGGTCCGATCGGCCAGGAGTTCTCGGCGCTGGGCCGTATCGTCGTGAGCGGCGACAACGGCTCGATGCTCAAGGGCTATATGGACACGCTGTCGAAAGTCCGCACGCGCTTTAACGTGATCAAGAATCAGGGCGATCCGGGACCGGGCGCGCGCCAGCTGATGCAGCAGACGCTCGACGGCAGCGGCTCCGAACTCGCCGATTCGCTGAAGTACGTCGACGAACAGATGCTTACGGGCCTCACCGACTCGCAGCGCAAAGCCCTGCGTCCGCTGCTCGTGCGTCCGTTGATGGCGGCGTATGCGGTGGTGATCCAGCCGGCCAGCGTCGAAGTCAACAAGGTGTGGAATGCGCAGGTGTATCAGAGCTTCCAGGGCTCGCTCGCGAACAAGTATCCGTTTGCCAGCGACGCGAAGGTCGAAGCCGGCGCCGGCGAAATCGCCCAGGTGTTCGGCCCGGACGGCGCGATCGCCAAGTTCGTCGGCACCACGCTCGGGCCGCTCGCGGTGCGCCGTGGCGACACACTGACGGCTCGCACGTGGGGCGATATGGGTCTCGCGCTCACGCCTGACTTCACCAACGGCTTCGCGCGCTGGGTAGCGCCGCTTGCAGGCGGCGCGGCCGGCGCAGCGGCCGGTCAAGGCTCGGCTGAACCGCAGACCGTGTTCCAGATCCTGCCGCAGCCGAGCAGCGGCACGACGGAATACACGCTGGCGATCGACGGTCAGCAGATGCGCTACCGCAATACACCGCCGCAGTGGACCAACTTCGTGTGGCCGAATCCGTCGGGTTCGCCGGGCGCGACACTGAGCGCCACGACCTTCGACGGCCGCACGCTGCAACTGGTCAACGAACCGGGCCGCTACGGTCTGGAGAAACTGATCAACTCGGCGCAACGCAAGCGTCGTCCGGACGGCACGTTCGATCTGTCGTGGACGCAAGGCAGCGTGACGGTGGCGGTCAGCATGCGCATCATCAGCACGTCGCAGGCGTCGAGCGCCAGCAGCGATGCGCCGCAACAGCAGAGCCTGCGCGGCTTGCGGCTGCCGTCCTCGGTGGCGGATGTGAGCGCGGCGGCCAATTCGGTCAATGCGACCGCCGCGGGTGCGCCGGGCTCCCTGCCCGCCGCCGCGCCGGCAACGCCCGCGGCACGGCCGGCTACGGCCGCCACCGCGGTTTCGAATACAGGGGGTGCGCAATGACGCAAACCGTGCAGGCGCAAATCGCCTACTTCGGCAAGATCCCGTCGCGCGGCGACTTCGTGAAGAGCGCGCATAACCCGCAATTGCTGGCCACGCTAGACCGCTGGATCGCCGAAGCAATGGAACTGCTCACCGACGATCCGCGCTGGAAGATCGTCTACGAAAATGCCAAGCCGATGCACTTCGCGTTCCTCGGTTCGCGCAGCAAGCTGGCGATCGCCGGGCATATGATGGCGAGCCACGATCAGTCGTCGCGGCGCTTTCCGTTTCTTGCCGCGACCGCGCTCGAAGTCGAAAAGCCGCTGACGTTCCTCGCGCACAGTCCGCTCGCCTTCGCGCGCCTCTGGTCGCGCGTCGCGGCGCAAATGAAGCCGCTACTCGGCGCCAGCGAACCGCCCGGCGCGCTGCAGGCGCTCGGCGAGACGCAGGTTCCCATCGAGATCGGCGCCGGTCCGGGCAATCCGCACGACGGCACCTTCAACGACTTCGTCGAACACCAGACACTCTCCGGGCTCGAACAGATGCTGCTCGCGAGCGGCCATCCGGTGCGTCTGCGTGGCGCGATGCTGGCGCTCGGCTCACTGCTGCGTCCGGTGATGCAAAGCGGCTCGTCGCACCTTGAACGCGGACTGACCTTGCCGCTGCCGAACGATCCGTTCTACCGCAGCCTCGTTGCCGCGTTCTGGCTCGAACTAATTGCGCCGTTCGTCGCGCAGGCGGATTTCGAGCTGGCGATTTTCATCGGCACGATTGCCGAGCGCGAGCGGCTCATCATCGGCTTTAACGGCGCCTCGGCCAAGACGCTGCACAGCGTGGTCGATCCGCAGTCGTACGCGGCGCACAACATCGATATCGACGATCCCGAGTGGATCGACGAACACGCACAAAACGATCATGGCATCAGCAAGCTCGTCAGTTACCTCGATCAACCGCAACTGTCGCTGCGCGTCAGCATCGACACGTTCCGCGAAGCATTCACGGGAGCGTGACACGATGCTGAATCTCTCCATTCGCACGTCCGTGCTGCTCGCCGGTCTTCTGCTGAGCGCCCTCGCGCATGCCGACAACGACGGCCCCGCTCGCGTCACGCCGGTCGACAACAGCGGCATTTCGATTCACACCACGATGCTGCCGCCGGCTTCGTCGGCGCCGGTGGGCAATGCTGGCCCTGCGGTGAATACGGCGGGACTCGCGAGCGGCACGACCGGCTCCGGCACCGGCGCGATTACCGCGGCGCCGCCGCCCGCCAACGCGACGCCGGGCCAGGTCGTGGTCGGCGGCAAGGTGCCGGACGAAGCGACCAAGGCGGCCGTGCTCGCGCGCTTGCGCGACACGTACGGCGCGGCCAACGTGGTCGATCAGATTGAAGTCGCCGATGTGGCCACGCCGCCGAACTGGTCCGCGAACGTGCAAAAGTTGATCGGCCCGCAGTTGAAGCAGATCAGCAAGGGCCAGTTGAAAATCGACGGCACACAGATCGACATGAAGGGCGAAGTGCACAACGAATCGCAGCGCCAGCAGCTCGCGAGCGACATGGCGAATGCGCTGAACCCGACTTACACGATCAAGAACGGCCTGCGCGTGAGCGCTTCCGAACAAGGCCTGCTCGATCAGACGCTCGCGAATCGCACGATCGAATTCGAAACCGGCAGCGCGACGCTCACACCGCAAGGCCGCGCGATTCTCGATCAGATGGCCGCCGCGATGGGGAAAATGACGACCAAAACCGTCGCGATCATCGGGCACACTGACAACTCGGGCAACCGCACGTCGAATATCGCGCTGAGCCAGGCGCGCGCGGATGCGGTGAAGGGTTATCTGGTCGCGAAAGGCATCCCGCCGCAACAGATGACGACGACGGGCGTCGGCCCGGATCAGCCGATCGCGTCGAACGACACGACCGATGGACGGGCACGGAATCGGCGTATCGAGTTTCGTGCGGGATCTTGAGTTAGCGCCAGCGTGGCGGTGTGCGTGAAGAAAAGCCTGGCTTCGATAGATAACCGAAGGCAGGCTTTTTTGTTTGCTGCGTTGAAGGCTTTGTTCAGCTGTTCTCTTCCGGCTTCACGCCCAGCAACTCGCGAATATGCGCGAGCGATCCGTCGTCTTTCACCACGGTCGATAGCCATTGATGCAGTGGCATATCCGCTGCCTCCGCCGCTTTGTCGGCGAAATACGCGGCAGGGTTATGCGGCTCCGTCGCGCGAAAGAACTTGGCCACCGCACGCAACTGCGCGACGGCCTGCGCACGGCTCTGGATTCCTGCAATCGGGCTCGTCGGCATGGTCGTCAACACAGGTTCCTCGCGTTGCGGTGCGGTCTTGAAAGTAGGCTCGGCACGTTCGACTTCGTTGGGCGCGGGCGTTTTCGCGGGCGGCGGCGCTTCGGCGTTCACGCCCAGTTCGCGTGCAAAGCGCTCGGCCAGGCGGTAGACGCTTTCGTACGCGTCCTTCGCCTGACGGAAACTCGGCGCGGAGTCGGCGGCGCGCCGGTCCAGCTCCTGTTCGAGTGCGAGCATGGCCGCTTCGAACGCTTTCAGATCTAGCAGCAGCGCCGAGTAAAACGCCGGCGGCGTAGCGCGCTTCGACGCCTCGATTTGTTCGATCGACGGCTTGCCGCGCGCGATATCGTCGGCGTGATCCGGATCGCGCTTGACCGCTTGCGCGACGTGCGTGGCCACGTCCCAATCGATCGTGCTGTACGCATTGCCTTGCGACGACGTGAGCGGCATGGCGCGCAGCAGATCGCCGGTGCGGCCGACCAGCCACGCGACGTTGCCGAGACGATACTCGGTGTCGTCGCCTTCCGGCAGCGGATGCACGTGATCCCAGTAGCGCTCGCAAAGCCCTGTCAACAGCGCGTAGCCCTGCGAAAGACCATTGATGCCCTCGTCGATCGCGAGTGCTTCAGTGAGCCACACGGCGAGGCGCAAATCCTTGGTCTGCGTTTGCAGCAGACTGCCCGAACGCTCGACCACAAAAGGCCAATCGGCCTCCTTGATCTCCGTGACCCATTCGCCCTGATCCAGCGACGGGTCTTCGAAACGGCGCGCGTGCTGAATCGCATCGAAATCCGCTGAAAACAGCAGATCTTCGCCACAAGGCGAGGTTTCGCTGAGCGGAGCCAGCAACGTGTTCAGATTGATCGGCATGAAAGAAAGCAATAAGTATCCGGTACGGCATTAAAACAGATTGGCGCGTCCGTTCACACCACCGTGTAATCGAATTCGCCGGCCTCGCTCGCGCGCACGGCAATGCGTTCGATCGCCGCGCCGTTCGCCACACGCTCCAGCACCTGCTGCGCGATTTCGGGCAATAGCGTGCCGTTCAGAATGTGATCGACGTTGCGCGCGCCGGAGTCCACCTCGGTGCAACGCGCGAGCACCGCATCGACCAGCGACTCGTCCCACTCGAACACCGCCTTGTGATTCGACTCGATGCGGCGGCGAATCCGATCGAGCTTCAATTCGATGATTTCGGCGAGCACGTCGTCGGAAATCGGATAGTACGGCACCACTTTCATGCGGCCGAGAAATGCCGGTTTGAACGCTTTGTACAGTTGCGCACGTAAGGTCTCCGCGAGTTCGTCGGCGTCGGGCAACTCTTCCGCGCTCTTGTTCAGGCAGGCCTGCATCACCGCCTGCGAGCCGACGTTCGAAGTGAGAATGATCAGCGTGTTGCGGAAATCGATCTCGCGGCCTTCGGCGTCGTCCATCGTGCCCTTGTCGAACACCTGGAAGAACATTTCGAGCACATCGGGGTGCGCCTTTTCGACTTCGTCGAGCAGCACCACGGAATACGGATTGCGGCGCACCGCTTCGGTCAGCACGCCGCCTTCGCCATAACCGACATAGCCCGGCGGCGAGCCTTTCAGACCGGACACACTGTGCGCTTCCTGATACTCGCTCATGTTGATCGTGACCATCTTGCGTTCGCCGCCGTACAGCACGTCGGCCAGCGCGAGCGCGGTTTCGGTCTTGCCGACGCCCGACGGTCCGACGAACATGAACACGCCGCGCGGTTTGTTCGGGTCTTCGAGATTCGCACTCGCGGTGCGCACGCGCTGCGCGATCGCGTCGAGCGCGTGGTCCTGGCCGATCACGCGCGCGGCCAGCAACGGTTGCAGGTTCAGCACGGTCTGGATTTCATCCTTGACCATGCGGCCAAGCGGAATGCCGGTCCACGAGGCGACGATTTCGGCGACCACATGACCGTCGACCTGCAACGGCACCATCGGTTGGCCGCCTTGCAAGGCGTGCAATTCGGCTACGCGCGTGCCGAGCGTTTCGCGTGCCTGCTGTGCCTTGTCGGCTTGTTCAGGGTCAGCGCTGCTCACGCGCGCCGCGTCGATGTCCGCGCGCAAGCCGACGATTTCCGTCACCAACGCACGTTCCTTGTCGTAGCGCGCTTCGTCTTCGGCGAGATCCTTAAGGTCTTCTTCACGCAGACCGCGCAATTCGGCGAGCCGTTCGTCGTGCAGCGCGCCGCTCGCCACTTCGCGTTCCAGCGCGGCGATTTCAGCGTCGATACGTTCCAGGCGCTTCTTCGTGTCGTCGATTGCTGCGGGTGTCGAACTGTGCGCGAGCGCGACTTTCGCGCAAGCGGTGTCGAGCACGCTGATCGCTTTGTCCGGCAGTTGCCGGCCGCTGATGTAGCGATGCGACAGGCGCACCGCTTCCGTGATTGCATCGTCGAGCACGCGCACGTTGAAGTGCTTTTCCATCAACGCGGCCATGCCGCGCAGCATGGCCGCGGCGAGCGTCTCGCTCGGCTCCTCGATCTTCACGACCTGGAAACGCCGCGCGAGCGCAGCGTCTTTCTCGAAGTACTTCTTGTACTCGCTCCATGTCGTGGCCGCGATGGTGCGCAATTCGCCACGCGCCAACGCCGGCTTCAGCAGATTGGCCGCATCGTTCTGCCCCGCTTGGCCACCAGCGCCGATGATGGTGTGCGCTTCGTCGATAAAGAGAATGATCGGATGCGGACTCTTCTTCACCTCGTCGATCACGTTCTTCAGGCGGTTTTCGAACTCGCCTTTCACGCTCGCGCCGGCTTGCAGCAAACCCATGTCGAGCACGTGCAGCGCTACGCCTTTGAGCGGCGCGGGCACGTCGTCGACGGCAATGCGCAGCGCGAGACCTTCGACCACCGCCGTTTTACCGACGCCCGCTTCGCCTGTCATGATCGGGTTGTTCTGGCGGCGGCGCATCAGAATGTCGATGGTCTGGCGAATCTCACCCTCGCGGCCGATCACCGGATCGATCTTGCCTTCACGCGCGCGCTGCGTGAGGTTGCTCGTGTACGTGTCGAGCGCGGGCGTTTTCGACGGCGCGCCGGGCGCGGTATCGGTCGGCGTCCCATCGTCCGCGCCGCTTTCCGCGCTTTGCGTCTCATTGCTGCGCTCGACTTCGCGCGAACCCGCGGTCAACTCATCGAACTTGTGCTTCAGGTCGGTCACGCGCACTTCGCGCAGCAACGGCGACATGCGCTCGGCGAATTGCGCGAGATCCGGCGCGGTCAGCAGCGCCAGCAACAGGTGCCCTGAACGGATCCGCCCGATCTGCGAATCGAGCGACGCAATCAGCCACGCCTGTTCGAGCAACTCGATCAGATGCTTCGAAAATACCGGCGTGCGCGTATTGCCGGTTTTCAAACGCTGCAACTCGCGCTCGAGATCCGCGCGCAATGCGTGCATGTCGATCCTGCTCGCGCGCAGCACCAGCGCGACGTCGCTCGCGGGTTCGTCCAGCAGCGCCAGCACCAGATGCTCGAGGTCGACCTCGTAGTGACCGCGTGCAAGACAATTGTTCGCCGCCAGCAAAGCCGCCTGCCGGCAGGTCGGGTTCAGTTTGGCGATCAGGGTATTGAGGGACGTGCTCATGTCGTGCGGTCCGGGTCCGGGTTCTGTCGTTATGGTCAGTGAATCACGTGCAATTCGTAGCGGGCATCCGCGCGGTCACGGTCGGCTTCCTTCGTGCAGAGGAACGCGTCCCAGCCGAGGCGCGCGCCCTTGCTCAACAGGCTCGGTCCGACGGCCTCGCGGCGCAGCACCAGCGACACCTCGTATTCGAGCGTAACGCCGGCCAGCAGCGTGAGCATGCGTTCGAGCGCCACGGCGCGATCGGCGCCCGGTAAAAACGCTTCATAGTCGGCCTTGTCGAGCGGTCCGATCACGAGACGCGCGCGCATGTCGCGCTGCCAGACGCGCTCGCCCGCCAGCGCGGTCGCGCCGAGCGTCGCGTTAACGCTGCCGAGCAAGGTCAACTGATCGCGTGGCACGTCGTACCATTTGCCGATGAACTGCTCGACGCGCACCGGCACCTTGAAGTACTCCGACAGCGTGCGTTGCAAATAAGCCGCCGAAACCGGCCGATGCCGCGCAGCCAGCGCGTAACCGGCAATCGCCTCGTCGAATAGCGCGCCGTCGCCGCTTTGCAGGCTGTTGCGCGTATCGTCGTCGGAGACGCCGGCGAGCGCGAGCAGCAAAGGCAAATAGCGTTCGTCGCGATCCAGCTCGTAGTGAAACGGTAAGCGGTATTTCTTCCACGCCGCGTAGAACAGCGCCGTCGCACGATTCGAAAACACGTCGAAAAACTCACGCGCGGCGCGATCCCGCTTGATCTGCTCACGCGCGATGATCTGCTCGGTGTAATGCAGCGGCAATGCGCCCTGCCCGCCGAGCAAACCGAAAAAAGCCGGTGTGATATCGACCTTGTCGAGCGAGCCGTTTTCGAGCGCCACCGTGCGTTGTGCTTTTTCCTTCAGCGCCGCGCCCGCGTCGTCGTAAGACTGCGCGCCGTGAATCTCGCTCGGCGGAAACGACATCGACAGCGAATTGCGAAAGGCAATACGCCGCGCGACGATTTCGCCGGGACGTCCGGTGTGGGTTGGCGATTGCTGCGCGAACCACTTCTCGAGAATCCGCACCGCCTGAAAAAACTCGAAGCGATGCGGCTCGTCGAGAAGCTGCTCGACTACGCCAGGATCGATTCGCCGCTGCGCGGTTTGCATCGCAGAATCTCCTCGCCAGTGCGCTTCGACACGACGACCAGTTGCACAAAGCTGTTCAGATGCACGTACAGCCCAAAAAACGTGTCGATCACGCGCACGAACGACGCGAGACTCGTGCCGACGAAATGCTCTTCGTCGATCGTCAAACGAATCTCAATGCCGCGCACGAACGTGGCGAACGGTTTGCCCGGCAGCCATTGCACGGCGGCGCGCTGCTCGATGCCGACCAGGCCGTCGATATGCCGCGCGGATACCGCCGTGCGCCGCAAGTCGTAGAGCACGAGCATTTCCTTGAGCGCCGACAAGCCGCTATTCGCGAGCGATACGTGATTCAACGCCAGATGCGAGATCAGCCGCCAATGCGCGGCGCGTCCGCGCTCGAAGCGCACGCTCGGCGTGGGCCGGCGCAGCATCGCGATGCTGCCGGTCAGCGAGCCGCCTTCGAGAAACAGATCGCCGCCTTCGAGTCCCACCGCGAGGCCCGCGGGCAAATCGCGATTGGTACACGTCAGATCGAGACTCAAGGTATCGGTTTGCGGCGCGGCCGGTTCGAAGTCGATATCGACGATCGAGATTTCAGTCTCGTAGCCGGGGCTTTTCTGCGCGACCCAATCATTGCGCCGTGCGAACCAATAGTGACCCGCACGCGCCGCTTCGCCGTGATGCAATGAATAGAACGGCCGGAATTCAATCACCGATTCTTCATGCGCCTGTTGCCTGACGAGTTTCACCGAATCGATCGAATAGACTTCGTAGGCAAACGCGCGGCGCGCTTCGGCGATCACCGGATACGAAATCGCCTGATGGCTGATACGGATCGGCTCGCCGTGCTGTTCGAACAGATTCACCACCGGCGTGCAAAACAGGCGGAAATGATGCGCGGCCAGTGAATCCAGCAGCCGCGCAATGTGCGAGTCGCTGCGCACTTCCTTCAACACGACATGCAGCGTCAAACGCTGGCAGCGGCCGCTTGCGCGTGTCATCGCCGCCAGATCGAAGTCGGCGAAATTGAATTTCTCGGGGAACGCGAAGTATTCGGTCAGCAACCGGTACGCCGGGTGCGATTTGGCCGGATAGTCGATCAGCGCGTCTTCTTCGTCGAAACCGGCTTGCACGACCGGCAATTCGCGTAGTTGCTTCCACACGCCGCGACGGTCGGCTTCCACGTAAGTGGCCATTCCGTTGATGAACAGGCAGTCCGCCAAGGCCGCGATAAAAGACTGCTCGCCGTGCAGATGCGTGCGCAGTGTCCCGACTTTCAGCGCGGAGAGATCGAGTTGCGCCGCCGTCGATTCAAAGGTGATCGACACGATCGCCGTGGCATTGCCCGGCAGTACGGTGGCACTCGGCGCCATCGCCACCGACGTGTATTTCGCCTCCGAGATGCGGATCGGCGCCAGCGTCACGTCGTAGGCGGTACGGAAACGGCATTGCACGCCGCGAATGGGCCGCGACTTGAGTTCGGTGCCGTGTTCGACCCGAACCGGTTCGGTCAGATGACTCAGTGCGGCGGACGTGCCCAACTGCGCAATCGAGCACGACGGAAACGGCCGCAGGTAGTGCGGATACAGCACTTCCAGCAGCGCCTCGGTGAATTCGGGGTAATCGTCGTCGAGTTTCTTGTTGATGCGCGCGCCGAGCAACGCGAACGATTCGATCATCCGCTCGACGTGCGGGTCTTCGCAGTGCTCGCCGGACATGGCCAGACGCGCCGCGATCTTCGGGTAGCGCTCGGCGAAGTCGCGCGAATAGCGCCGCAGAAATGACAACTCGCGCTCGTAATACGGCAGCAATTCTTCCATCGATCTATCCCCGGACCTGAAGCCTCTCCGCCCAAACGATCGCCACCGTTGCGCGTAACGGCTGCGGCAAAGCGGTACACAAAGCAACTGCTAGACAACGCCGCTACGCGAATGCAGCGGTTGAAAATTCTGCTACTACAGCTTCGCGCGTGCGCGCGTCACCGAGTATTGCAACGTGGAAGGCTGCAGCATCGCATCGAAACTCACCGGTTCTTCCGCCGGATGGACCACCAGCAGCGCCTGAATCGAAAAGTTCAACGCATTGGTGGATTGTTCGTTCAATTCGAGCGTGACCGCCACCTGCTGCAAGCGCGGCTCGTGCCGCGCGATGGCCTGTTGAATCGATTTGCAGATGAAGGTGCGGTCGTAATGGCTTGCGAGGCTCAGGCCCGCGAAATCATTCAGACCGTACGTGAGCACCGAGCGCTGGCATTCCGGCAGCGCCGCCAATTCGTGTTCAGTCAGCGCAATGCGCGTATTCAGGATCGCCTCGACGTCGCGCGCGACCGTGCTCTTCAATTCATCCAACGACAATTGCCGCATCGCCGGGGAAGCCGGCAGATGCGGTTCGTCGTCGAACAGCTTGTCGAGAAAGCTGGGTTCGAAGCGTTTCATCAGCGTCCGAAGAAACGGATCGATGCAAGGCACACACCGTGAGCGACAACCCTTTCGAGCCCCGCGCGCCGTGTGCACCCGTGCATCAGACCGCGTACGTCTTGTCGTTCTTCGTCAGGCTCCACGCGCCTTGCGCGTTGCCGCCCTGGTTGCCGCCGATCTTCTGCTGCGTGTACTTCCACTGCACGGCGGCGTACTTCAGCGAGAACTGTTCGGTCGGCAGACCTTCGCCCACCACGCTCGGCGTCACGCTCGAAATAATCACGTACTTGAGTTTGACTTCCAGGTACTTGATGCGATTGCCTTCGCCATCCGAACGCATGAAGTCGATCGTGACTTCGTCGAACGTCGTGCCGCCGGACGCGTGTTGGTAGATCAGCGGGCTGACCACGTCGATGTCTTTCGTGAACTGCATGTCGGCATGTTCGCAGCGCTCGGAGGTGTGACCACCTGCCGTCGAGGCGGTTGCCGAACGCGGTTGCGTGATCGAGTGGCTCCACGAATCGATTTCGATCCAGCCGGCGTGATCCTTATCGGCGGACTCGCCCTTGATCGCCGGATTGCCGAATTTTAAATAGATATCCTTCATAACTCATCGACTCCCCAAAGAGGTGGTTTTAACAGCCAACCCGGGCGGCCAGCGCGGGTTAGCTGACTTGCTTTATGAATTAGCCGGTTTCGGCAGGTCAGCGACAAGTCGCAAAGAGATCGACAGCTCGTCCAGTTGAAAGTGCGGGCGCAGGAATGCGACCGAACGATACGCACCAGGCTTGCCCGGAATCTCCGAGACCTGTATCGATGCCTCGCGCAGCGGGAACTGCGCCTTCTGCTCCTGCGTCGCGTTGTCGTCCAGCAGCACGTACTGCGAGATCCAACGGTTCAGGAATACTTCGACGTTCTGTGCCGATGCGAAGCTGCCGATCTTGTCGCGCATCATCGCCTTCAGGTAATGCGCGACGCGCGATACCGAGAAGATGTACTGCAATTGCGCGGACAACACTGCGTTGGCATTCGCGCTGTCGGTGCTGTATTTCTTGGGTTTCTGCACCGATTGCGCGGCGAAAAACGCGGCGTAGTCCGAGTTCTTGCAGTGCACGAGCGGAATGAAACCGAGGTCGCTCAGTTCCTTTTCGCGGCGGTCGGTAATCGCGATTTCAGTCGGGCATTTCAGCGCGACTTCGCCGTCGTCGGTCTTGAACGTGTGGGTGGGCAGATCTTCCACCAGACCACCGCCTTCCACGCCGCGAATCGCCGCGCACCAGCCGAAGTCGTCGAATGCCGCTGTCAGGCGTGCAGCGAATGCCCATGCCGCGTTACACCACAGGTATTTGCTGTGGTCCGTGCCGTCCACGTCTTCGACGAAGTTGAAACCCTCGGCCGTGGCGCCGTCTTTCGGATTGAACGGCAGGCGGCCCAGAAAACGCGGCAGCGTGAGACCGACGTAGCGCGAATCTTCGGCGTCGCGGAACGACTTCCACTTCGCGTATTCGACCGTGTCGAACACCTTGCCGAGATCGCGCGGCTTGCCGAGATCGGCAAAGGTTTCAAGGCCCATCAATTCGGGCGACGCCGACGCGATGAACGGCGCATGCGCGGCCGCCGCGACGTGTGACATCTGCTCGATGAAGTACATGTCTTCGGGCTGGCGCGTCACTTCGAAGTCGCCGATGATCGTGCCGAACGGCGAGCCGCCGAACGTGCCGAATTCTTCTTCGTAGATCTTCTTGAAGAGCGCGCTCTGATCGAATTCGATCGCCGTCTTGAAGTCGCGCACCAGGTCGCGCTTGGGCGCATGCAGCGCCTTGATCTTGACCGTTGCGCCGGTATTGCTTTCCTTGCACAGATAGTCCAGACCGCGCCACGTGCTTTCCATGCGCTGGAATTGCGGCGCGTGCATCACCGCGCTCAACTGCGCGGAGATCAGGCGGTCGAGTTCGGCAACGCGTGCGTCGATGGTAGCCGACAGGTTGTCGGACACCACCACGGTGCCGTCGAGCACCTGATGCACGAGTTCGCCGATCAGGTCTTTCGCGCGCGCGTGCTCGGAATCGGACTTCGCCACGCGGCTTTTCTCGACGATTTCGTCGAGCAGCGTGGATTCCGTACCGCTTTGCGCGGTAGCGAGTTGGGCTGCTGCCGTTTGCTGATTCATCTCACACCCCGTGCTTATTCGCCCTGCTTGTCGTGGTCCGGCGCGCCGCCGTGCTGGTCCGCCGCGTTGCTCTGGTCTTTCGCCAGCGTTTGCAACTGCTGCGTGTTGTTGAGCACTTCGCTCAGCAGGTCTTCGAGTTTGTCGTTGCCGGCCAGCTTGTTGCGCAGATCGGCGAGCTTCGAGCGCGCTTCGAGCAGGCGCCGCAGCGGTTCGATTTGCGCGACCACTTCGTCCGGATTGAAATCGGCCATCGACTTGAAGCGCAGGTCGACGGCGAATTTGCCGCCGGCTTCGCTCAGACGGTTTTCCACCTGAAACGCGGCGCGCGGCTCGATCGCCTTCATCACGTCGTCGAAATTATCGCGGTCGATATTGACGAACTTGCGATCGCGCAGCTTCGGCTGCTCGACTTCAGACTGCCCCGCCAGATCGGCGACCACGCCGACGACGAACGGCAACTCCTTCACCTCGATCGCATCGCCGCGCTCGACCTCATAGGTCAATTGAACGCGGGGCGGCCGCACTTTTTGCAAGCGTTTTTGAATGCTTTCTTTCTTCGCCATCGTCGGCTCCCGGTGCTGATGGATCAGGCGTGTGGATCAGCGCAGCGCGCTGAACGGATCGGACGCGCCGCCGCTTTGCGCGGCTTTGGCGGGTGCGGCAGGCGCTGCCGGCGCGGCGGGAGCAGCCGGCGTGGCGGCGGGCGCCGCGGCGCTGGTGGTGGTCGTGGTGGCTTCCGGTGCATCCACGGCCTTGCCCTTGGCGACGTGACGAATCACGCGCTTCTTCTTCACCGCCTGCTTGTCGCTCGGGTCGGGCGGGAACAGCGTGGCTTCGCCGAGCGTGTCGCGCAGCTGCTTGGCGAGCGCTTGCGCGTCCGACTTCGCATCACCCGCGAGCGACGCGTCCTGACGCAATTCGCCGAGCGATTGCGTGGCGACGCGCAGGCCGGCCACCGCCAGCACGCTCTTTGCCTGACGATCGGTCTGGTCGCGTTGCAGCGCTTCTTGCGCGGCAACGATAGCCTGGCCGTAATGACCTTGTGTGAACTGGATCTGCGCAATACGCGACCACGGTTCTTCACGCGTCGGATCGGATTTGGAAAGTTGCTGATAAAGCGCGATAGCGCGATCCTGATCACCGCCCTTTGCGACGGTATCGGCATCCGCAAGTTGCTTATTAAAAGCCTCCGGTGTGCTCGCCACGTTGCCCTGTGTCGCGCAACCGGCCATCACGCCGCATGCCAACACAACCCCAGATAGTTTTACTAACAGACGCTCATTCATCGTTTTTCACCGACGTGCGAATTTTCTAATTCAAGGAGAAACCGGAGTTTTGCTTTGCTTCAAGTGCGCGGGTATAGTACAGGCCAATTTTCGATAATTCAACTTTCGTGTGAAGAAGGATTGCACGAAAAAAATGCATGTGGATCATTTAAACGAAACAAGCAGAAATTGTTTCCTGATGCAATAGCGGTGATGCGGGTGCCGGAAAAAATTTCCACTCGCCGCTCGCAAACACAGGAGCACCGGTAGTTGCATGCGCTTTGCATAAAGCGGCATTACGCGGCATAGCGTGGCTGCAAATTTGCCGGATTGAATTCGTTATTGGTGTTTTGACGGGGGACGGCGCCGAGCCGGTCGATGTATATGAATTCGCGTGTTATTCGCTATGCATCGCTATTGATTGCCCATGCCTCTGCCTGCGCGCTGCTGGGTGGCTGCGCGGCCGGCGTGACGGTGCTGGGAGCCGCTGCCAACGCGGCTTTGCAGGCGAGCGGCCTCGGCAAGCCGGACCTGCCGGATGCCCAGAAACCGCCGCGCAATGTCGGCCTTACCTTATATGCCGCGCCGAATCTGAATGCCGCGAATGACAAACGGCCATTGGCGCTGGTGGTACGGCTTTACACCCTGAAAGACCCGACTTCATTCCAGCAGGCGCCATTCGACGCATTTACCGATCCGGCCAAGGAAAAAACCACACTGGGCGGCGATTTGCTGGGCGTGCGTGAAGTAACACTGATCCCGGGCCAGCGCTACGTTGTTACCGAAAAAGTCTCGCGTGAAGCGCAGGCATTCGGTATCGTCGCGCTATTCCGCGATCCGGCGATGCAGCGCTGGAAATTCGCCTTCGACCCGGCGAAGTCGGAGAAATCCGGCATAATGATCGGCCTGCATAACTGTGCAATGACGGTGACCAACGGCACTGTGATCCCGCCGGAACAGGGATTGCCCGCGCAACCGCTGAATATGCTTTCTTCGGTAAGCTGCGGATAAAGATGCCGGTCAAATACGATTTAACAGTTTTTAGAGAATTAACAATGCGGCGCTCGAATCGGTTATCTCCGGGTGCGCCACACGCTGAACGCATATAACAGGTTTGAGATGAGTTATTCCGCAAAAGTGCTCTGGGGGGAAGGCCTGTTTCTAAGGCCGCAGCATTTTCAGCGTCAGGACGCCTATCATGAGGCGCGTCTGTTCGAATCGATCCAGGCGATCCAGCCGTACAACTGGGGCGTGCGTTCGGCGCGCTTCGACCGCGACGCGCTCGGCAGCAATGTGCTGCGTGTGAGCGAACTCTCGCTGGTGTTCCCCGACGGCGCGCTCTATTCCGCGCCGCAAGCCGACGACCTGCCGCCGCCCATCGCGTTGGATACATTGCCCGACGGCATCAACGAATTCACGTTTTATCTCGCGCTGCATCCGCTGCGCGAAACCGGCGCGAACTATGCGCAGGACAGCAACGCCGGTTTCGTGTCGCGTTACGTCAGCGAGCAGACGCCGGTGGCCGATCATTTCACCGACGCCGCCGAAGCCGACATCACCTTCCTGAAGACCAGCGTCAAACTCATCGCGCACAGCGAGCCGCGCGACCAGTTGCTTTCGGTGCCGCTCGTGCGCGTGCGCCGCACGGCCACCTCGGGCTTCGAGATCGACGACAACTTCGTGCCGCCCTGCCTCGCCATCGACGCATCGCCGATCCTGCATCAGCGCCTGCGCCAACTGATCGACGCACTACAGGCCAAGGTCAATGCGCTGTACGGTTTTCACCGCGAGCCGACCAAGAACATCATCGAGTTCCGCTCCGGCGACATCGCTTCGTTCTGGCTGCTGCATACCGCGAGCGCGGCGTTCGCTTCGCTCGCGCATCTGTACCAGCATTCGGCGCTGCACCCCGAACGTCTGTTCCAGGAACTGCTGCGCCTTGCCGGCCAGTTGATGACGTTTTCAAAGGGCTATGCGCTGTCCGACTTGCCGGCTTACCGGCACGACGATCCGGGCCCCGGCTTCGCGCGCCTCGACACGATCCTGCGCGATCTGCTCGAAACCGTGATCTCCACGCGCTACTTCGCGATCGCGCTCGAGGAAGTGCGTCCGTCGTTCCATGCGGGCCGCCTCGACTCGGGCAAGATCGACGACAAGACCATGTTCTATATCGCGGTGTCGGCGGACATGCCGACCGCCGAACTCGTGGAAGCCGTGCCCGCGCGCTTCAAGGTCGGCGCGCCGGACGACGTCGACAAGCTGGTGCTCTCGGCCATGCCGGGCGTGCGGCTCGTCTACACGCCGCAGGTGCCGCCCGCCATTCCGGTTCGTCCGGGTGCGTGCTACTTCTCGTTCGAAGCGCGCGGCGCGCTGTACGACCGTATGTTACAGGCCCAATCGGCAATGATCTACGCGCCATCGGGCATCAACGATCTTCAACTCGAACTGATCGCCGTCACATCATGAGCTACGCGCCATCCCTCTTTGGCGGCAGCACGCCTACCGCCACGCCCGCACCGATCACGGAGCCGAGCTATCAGGTCCGCTCGCTGCTCGATCTCTTGTACGACGGCTTCTTCATGCTGTTCCTGTTGAAGAACGGTCGCGAACCCGGCGACGCGCAGGAATTCAGCCAGCGCATCCAGCAGTTCCTCGGCGACTTCGAACGCGGCGCGAAGAAGCTCAATGCGTCGGCCGAAGATGTCTACGCATCGAAGTTTGCGTTCTGCGCGGCTATCGACGAATCGGTCTTGTCGTCCACCTTCAGGATCCGCACGGAGTGGGAGCGCCGGCCGCTGCAACTCGTGCTGTTCGGCGAGCAACTGGCGGGCGAGAAATTCTTCCAGTATCTCGAGGAGTGCCGCGCCCAAGGCGCGGCGCGTTTGCAGTCGCTCGAAGTATTTCACATGTGCCTGCTGCTCGGTTATCAGGGCAAGTATCTGCTCGAAGGACCGGAGAAGCTCGCGTATCTGACCGCGCGCATCGGCGACGAAATCGCGCATCTGAAGGGCAAGCGCGCGCAGTTCGCGCCGCATTGGCCGCTGCCGGATCAGGTCGCGCATCGTCTGAAACGCGAAGTGCCGTTGTGGTCGATCGGCGCGGTGTTTGCGCTGGTTGGATTGCTGGCTTATCTCGGCCTCAATACCTATCTGCGCGATCAGACCTTGCGCTCGCTCGCGCCGTATTCGCAGGTGGTCAAACTCGGGCCGCAGTCGGCTACGTTGACGATTTCGTTGCCTTAGAATCGCGTCGATCCATAGGTACTTTGTGGCCCGCCATCGCGCGGGCTTTTCTTCGTCCTCGACGGCCTGGATATGCGCATGGAATCGTCCAGTGTAAAACTTCGTCAAGAATAAATCGTCCTATATACAAGCCCGCAAGAGCAATGCTAGAAGGAGTCTTTCTCCACTACGAAAAAAAACGATGCCTGTGTTCTGTAGCTTCACACTCAATCGAAAAGAGACTTCGCAGTTGGTCTGCTCCGGCTTCGGCCAGGTCGAGGCTTACTCAGGGCAGAAGATAGGCCGGGACAACCCGGACGAAGTGGCCGATGTGGATGTCGGCCCGATTCCTCCCGGCACCTACTACATCGTGGATCGGCAATCGGGTGGGCGCTTCGGCGGGCTAAGAGATTTTATTGCCGAGCACGTGGGTAGTACTGACCGACACAAGTGGTTCATGCTCTGGAATCCGCACGGCGGCGATCTCACTATGATCAATGGTATCCGGCGAGGCCAGTTTCGCCTTCACCCCGAAGGCGAAAGGCGTCTCAGCGAAGGCTGCATTACCGTCAAGAATCCGGCTGATTTCGAACGCCTCCAACGTCATATCCGCGCGTTCGAACCCACAATGCAAATGCCCGGAACTGACATGCGAGCATACGGGCGGGTCGACGTCCGATGAGACATGCACGATTGCTTCGATGGTGCGCTAGCACGCTCGCAGTATGGTTGGCATTGGGCACAGCACTCGCTTGGGGATCGCAACAGCTTTCGTTTGAAATACCGCCATGGCTCGCGGACTTCGTGAGACGCCTCCTGCGTTCCCTGTATCCCGCCTGGATGCCCGATGCCTACGATATCGAGGCGTGGACTAACTTTATCCTCATCGTTTCGGGCTATCTGATCGCGGCCGTCGTTGTTGTATTCACAAGCGTAGTTGCATGGAAGCACCTGTCCAGCAGGCGATAGGCTTCGGGATGCCGATTTTGTGGCCCGCCAGCAAATGCGGGCCATCTCCATCTAGCGCTGAAGCAAAGCTTATTGCGACTCTTCCGCCCACACGGCATTTTCGCGCGCCATCAGCGCCGTGGATGCCGCCGGTCCAAACGTACCAGCCGTATAACCGCGCGGCTTTTCGCCCGATTTACCCCAGCCTTCCAGAATCGGTTCGGCCCACGCCCATGCCGCTTCGAGTTCGTCGCGCCGCATGAAATGCGTGAGGCGTCCGCGAATCACGTCGATCAGCAAGCGCTCATACGCTTCCGCGCGACGCTCGGTGAAGGCCTGCTGCAAATCCAGATTCAGATTCACCGGCAGCATATGCATGCCGCTGCCCGGCTCTTTCGCGAGCACCTGCAACTGGATCGATTCTTCCGGCTGCAACTGGATCACCAGACGATTGCCGTAATTGCGGCCGCCCTTCGGAAAAATCGAGAACGGCAGTTCGGCGAATTCAATGACGATCTCCGACACCTTCTTCTGCATCCGCTTGCCGGTGCGCAGGAAAAACGGCACGTGCGCCCAGCGCCAGTTGTTGATATGCGCGCGCAATGCCACGAAGGTTTCGGCGCGGCTGCCCGCCGGCACGTTGTCTTCTTCCTGATAACCCTTCACGGCCTCGCCATCCACCGCGCCCGCAGTGTACTGGCCGCGAACGGTATCGCGCACGATGTCCTCGGGCGTCATGGGCCGCAGCGAGCGCAGCACCTTGAGCTTTTCGTCGCGGACCGCGTCCGGGTCGAGCGACACCGGCGGCTCCATCGCGACGATGCACAGCAATTGCAGCAAGTGGTTCTGCACCATGTCGCGCAGCGCGCCGGTTTTATCGTAGAAGCCCGCACGGCTGCCCACGCCGACCGTTTCCGCCACCGTGATCTGCACGCTCTTGATATACGGCGCTTGCCACAGCGGGCCGAAAATCGGATTGCCGAAGCGCAGCACCATCAGGTTCTGCACGGTTTCCTTGCCGAGGTAGTGGTCGATCCGGTAGATCTGCGCTTCGCTGAAATGCTTGCCGACCGCCGTGTTGATTTCCTGCGCGGAGGCCAGATCGTGACCCAGCGGCTTCTCGAGCACGATGCGCGAGTTGGCGTCCACCAGTCCCGCCGCCGAGAGGTTGTCGCAGATATTCGTGAACAGATCCGGCGACGTCGCGAGATAGAACACGCGGCGCACGCCTTCACGCGACACTTCTTTCAGGCGCTGATAGTCTTCGACCGAATCGACGTCCATACGCACGTATTCGAACAGCGCGAGAAATTTGTCCCAGGCGCCGGCATCGAATGCTTTCTTTTCGATGAAGGGCTTGGCCTTCAGCTCCATGAATTCGTTGATGTACTCCTCGCGCGACCAGGGCTTGCGGCCGATCGTGAGAATGCGGGTGTCCGGCGGCAGATTGCAGTGCAGATGCGCCATGTAGAGCGCGGGCAGCAGCTTGCGAAACGACAGGTCGCCGGTGCCGCCGAAGATGATCATGTCGAGCGGCAGGTCGGGAGTGGCAGAAGCGTGGTGGGTCGTCATAGCGCGGTCGCAGCGTCGTGATGGATAAGGCGTCGGTCAACGGGCAGAAAAAAGCAGCAGCGCCGTGCCGGCGGACCGGCACTTTTTCTGGCAAACGCCTATGGTGCAACGTTTTGCGATTGTTTGCACGGCAACATGTGCGTCAGGTTAGCGCAATATGCCAACCGGACGCCGTAAAGGCCTGTTTTCAAGGCCTTTTTCGATGTTCGCGAGCCACGTCCTATGCTGTTGCAAAGCACGCCCGCAGGCCGCTCACGCGGCCCTCTCACGCACGATTTTTCGCCAAGCCTTCAACCACCTGACAACGCCTCGCGCGCCACGCGGCACGCCGCCAGATCCCACGCCGCACAGCCGACGCTTTTAAATACGACCGGTTTTTTTTGCGGCAACAACGCTGGATTGTCGAGCACCGAGGCGATGCCGCCGACCTGAGCCCAGTCTACGCCCGCCTGAATGAAGTCGCCGGCTTCGTGGCGGGCGCCCGCTTCATCATCGACGAAAAGCGCGCTGCCGCCGAGGGTGCGCGCGCCGATCTCGACCATCGCCGGCGTGAATGCGCCGACGCCGATCACGAGCCGCTCCGCGCGCGCCGCTTCGTCGTAGACGGGCTGTCTGCTCGTGGTCAGCGCGATCACCACGTCGACCGAATCGGGGATCGTGGCGCCGGGCTGCAGCAGCGGTTGAAGATCGCGCGCCTTGTCCTGATGCACGGCGCAAAACGCCTCGGCGCGCGCGGGCGCACTACCCTTCACCCACACGCGCGCGTCGGGAAACAGTTCGCCGATCGCCTCCAGATGGTTGAGCGCCTGCGTGCCGGTGCCGATCAACAGGAATTCGCGCGGCGTGCCGGCGGCGAAGGTGTCGACGCCGAGCATCGAGATCGCCGCCGTGCGGCGTCCCGTCACAGTCGGGCCGTCGAGAATGAAGAGCGTCTCACCGGTGTCGGCGTCGAATGCCATCACTTTGCCGTGGATGGTCGGCAGGCCGCGCGCGCCGTTGCCAGGGCACACGTTGACCAGCTTGTGGATCGCGAGGTCGGGCGCGGTGGCGGGCATCGACAGCATGATGCCGTCTTCGTTGAGCGGCACGACGAGCCGCTCGGGACTCGCGATGCGCTGCTGCGCGTAGTCGATAGTCGCGCGCTTGAGTGCGTCGACGAGCGCGGCATAGGGAATCAGCCGCGTGGTCGCGGCGGCGTCGAAAGTCTGCGTGGTCGGGTGGGTCATGGGCAGGTCGTTCCAGTCCTTGGCAGAAGGTTGAGTTCGAATGGGCTAGCAGGCGGCGGGCGTTTCGTTCGGCTGGCGCGACGATTGGATCACCATCAGCAGATCGCCCGCCTCGATTGGACACGGCTCGTCTTCGTAAAACGACAGCACGCGTCCCGCGCGCACCAGGCCGACCACCACCGCGCCCGGCAACGCATTGCTCCAGCGGCCGACTTCCTGCGCCGTCGCCTGGCGTTCGACCAGGTTGACGCGGCCGCGTGCCGACAAAAGATCGTTCACGAAGGGCACGATGTATTCGCTGTCGACCGCGTCGGCGAGCAGCAAACCGCCGATCTTGGTCGACGAGACGATCACGTTCGCGCCGGCCTGGCGCAACTGGCGCTGATAGGTCTGCTCCTGAATCCGCACGACGATCTTGGCCTGCGGCGCGACGCTGCGCACGGTCAGCGTGAGCAGGATCGCGGTGGCGTCGTCGGTGACGGCAATGATGACCGCGCGGGCAATATGCACCTGCGCCTGCTGCAACAGATCCTCGCGCGACGGATCGCCGAGCAGGCCGGCGACGCCGAGCCCCGTGGCCGCTTCGAGCGCCGCCTGCTGCGGATCGATCACGACGATCGATTCCGCGGCGAAACCGCTTTCCAGCAACTCGCGCACCGCGACCGAACCGCTCAATCCGTAGCCGCAAATCACGACGTGATCGCGCAACTGCTTTTGCAGGCGTTTCATGCGGAATTCCTCGATGACGCGTTGAATGACGAACTGATAGGCGGTGCCGAGAAACACGAACCAGATGACGATGCGGATCGGCACGATGAAAAAGGCGTCGATGAGCCGCGCGCGGGCGGTCACCGGCACGATGTCGCCGTAGCCGACGGTGGCCACGGTCACCATCGTGAAGTACATCAAATCGATGATGCCGAGGACTTTGCGGTTAGCGTCGCGCAAGCCGTCCCGATCGATGTAGAGCACGGCGAAGGCGAGCACGCACAGGCCGACCACCAGATAGATGCGATGCAGCAGCATGCGCTGCGGCGACGCCGCGGGCCGCGTGAACAGCGTGCGGGCGCGCGGCGCCTGCCAGGGCGTGCGGGCGCGGCGCGACAAACGGAAGCGCGGCGGAGGTGGCTCCGGCTTGGGCGAATCAGGCACGCGGCGGCTCCGGGAGTCGAGGACAAGCGATTCTACGACGCCGCGCGCGCCCTGGGGCCGGATCGGGAAAGCGCGGCGGTAAGTTGCGCGACGACAGGCGCGCTAGCGCGCGGTTGAAGATCGGTTCGACACAGCCTGATCAGCCGCGCGCATGGCCGTGCGTTCAAGCCAGGCAAAACCCAAAACCAGCCGCGCCGCGATCACTGCGACGTGTCTTTGTCGCCGCCCTTCTTGCCACCCTTGAACATCGCGCGGCACGCTGGGCTGAGTTCATCGACGTGCTGCTTCATGCAGGCGGTGATCTTGTCTTCGTTGGGAATGTCGGCGGCGCAGAAATGCATGGCGTCGCCACGGCAGGCCTTGGCCTGATCGTCGCGGCTGGCAGCGTCCGCCGAGGCGGCGGAGCCAAGAGCCATCAAGCTGGCGGCAAGGAGGGCGTAGGTTCGTTTCATGGCGGTTCCGGTAACGCAGAAGTCGGTACCGGCTATCCAGCAGAAAACGGGCCCGAACATCGCGCCCACCGGACGCCCCGCCCGCCGCACGTCGCGCCTAGCGCGCGATCCGGCTGAGCGTCATGCCGCGCCCGGCGTAGAAACGCGCCATGGTTTTGAACGGCAGATACACATCGGCCTGATGCGGCGCGATGCCCGAGGGATTGTGAAACCACACGCCATCGCGGCCGCGTCCGTGCAGCAGGATCAGATGGCCGCCTTGGCGCTGATTGGGCCGCTCGGGATAGCGGATTTCGGGGCTCACGGAGACGATCGCCAGCGTCTCGGCGTTCAGGCGCGCGGCCATATTTTCGATGGACGCTTGCGGCAGCACGTCGACCTGAACGCCGAACGCGCCGGCCACCCAATCGGCAAACGGCCGGTAGATCAAACCGTCGACGCCGCCATCCTCGCGCATGCGGTACACGCCATGCCGCAACGCTTCGTCGAGCAGCGCGGCGCGCGGTGCGTGTTCGATGCGCCAATAGTCGAGCGCCGACTCGAGGCACGTCAGGCCGCACAGGCGCTTGGCCCAGAAGCGGTAACGCTCGGGATCGGAGAAGCCGCTGCGCTGCCAGCCGGGATCGGCGCACGGATCGCCGTGCTGCTCGACGATCCGGCCAACCCAGTCGGGGCTGCCCCATTGCGTGTAGTACGGCACGCCGGCGTGGCGCAAGGTCGGTTCGTTCATTGGTGGTGCGGGAGGAAGATTGAGACAGAAGCGTTTTACAGCATGCTGCGAGGCCGTTGCATCGTGCCGTCGAAGAAACGCTGCAGACGGAACGCCGACAGATCGAGCGACGCCTGGCCGCCATCGTTCAATTCCGCGAGCAGCTTGCCGACGATCGGCCCCATCGCGAAACCGTGACCGCAAAAGCCGGTGGCGATCGTCAACCCGCTGACCTGCGGCGGCGCGTCGATCACCGGAATGCCGTCGGGCAGCACGTCGATCAGACCGGCCCACGATTCGACCACCTGCGCATCTTTCAACACGGGGAACAAGGCGCGCAGTTTTTTCAACGCCCGGGGCGCATGGCCCACGTTCGGCTGCGGATGCGGATCACGCGGATGCAGCACACGTTCGTGTTTCGACACGCCGCCCGGCAAACGCTCGCGCAGATCACGCAGACATGCGCCGTTCAGGTGGAAGCTGAACTTCTCGCGCTGCGCCCACAACTCGGGCAGGAACCACTTGAGCGCGCGGAAATGGCCGAGCGTCATGTCGACGTCGACCTGCATGTCGTCGGCGAGATTGATCGCGCCGTTCGCGCGCTGCCGCACGCCGAGGCCGTGGCCCCAGAACGTCGACGCGCTGATGCGCGGCAGCGGATTGGTGCGCATGCAGGTGCCGCGCACCGCCTGCTGCGGCAGTTCGAGCCCGAGCGTTTTGAGCAGACGCCAGCTGCTGGCGCCGGCCGCGCAGATGAAGCGCGAGGTGCGCAGCGTACCGCGCTCGGTGACCACGCCGGCAATCGCACCGCCCGCGCGCTCCACGCCGATCACGCCGCAGCCTTCGAAAAAGAGCGCGCCGGCCTCCGCCGCCCGCGCCGCGAAAGCAGCCGCGGCGCGACGCGGTTCCGCCTGGCCATCGCTCGGCGTGTAGAGGCCGCCGAGCGCCGGAGCGTGCATGCCGGTCACGACCGTGTCGATCTGCTTGCGGTCGAGCGTGCGCGTGTCGAGCCCGTGCTGACGAGCGACGTCCATCCATTGCTGGAACGAGGCCCAGTCCTCCTCGCCGGTCGCCACGTACAGACAGCCGCCCTGACGCCATTCGAGATCGAAATTCAGCTCGCTCTCGAGTTTTTCCCACATCGGGATGCCGGCCATCATCAGCGGCACTTCGGCGGATTCGCGGCCCTGCTGGCGCACGAATCCCCACGCCCGCGACGACTGCTGACCGGCGATCCGCGATTTGTCGAGCACCACCACCGAAAGGCCACGGCGCGCCAGGTAGTAAGCGGCGGCGCAGCCCATGATGCCGGCGCCGGCGATCACCACATCGGCATGTTTCGGGAACACCTGGTCGGCGGAAGTGAGGCTCGCGTGCAACGGGTAAGTCGTGGTCATCGGGCGGGCAGGTTTTAAGTGTGGGCGTAATCTTCGCAGGCGGCCCGGTTGTCCGCAATGCCGCTGTGCCTGAAGACCGACGGTGCAAGCGCGTTGAAGCGCGTCCGCAGGGGCTCTCATGCCATTCGCGCTGTTTATTCGCCACACAGATATCTGCATTTTATTCGCCAAACAGATATACGTAAAATATGCGTCACACGAATATTTGACAAATATTCGTGTGACGCATAAAGTGCATTTATTCGTGTCGCGGATAATCTGCCATGCTCCACCTCATCGCCACGCCGGACCAGATGGCCCAGCTGCTTGCCGCCAGCCGGCGGCAAGCCGGCCTCACGCAGGCCGAGGCCGCCGCGCGGATCGGCGTCAGCCAGAGCCGCATTTCGGCCTTCGAAACCGACGCCGCCGCCCTCACCCTCGCACAATTGCTGGCCTTGTGCGGCGTCTACGGCCTGCAATTGCAGTTGCGCGACAAGAGCCAGGCGCTGCCGGGCCCGGCGCCGTTGATCGAGTGGTGAGCATGGGCCGCCAAACTCACTCACGTGCGCTATCGGTATGGGCCAACGGCGAGCGCGTCGGCGTCTGGCGCCTGCCCGCTCGCGGGCCCATGGAGTTCGCCTACGATCCCGCGTGGGTCGCCTCGCCCGCGGGACGGCCGCTGTCGCTGTCGCTGCCGTTCACGCCGGGCAACCTGGCGCAAAAAGGCCCGCGCGTCCTCAACTATTTCGACAACCTGTTGCCGGACAGCGAGGCGATCAGAAAACGCATCGGCCAACGCTACCAGACCGAGACGCTCGAGGCGTTCGATCTGCTGCAAGCCATCGGCCGCGATTGCGTGGGCGCCGTGCAGTTGCTCGCCGAAGACGACGCGCCGCAAGGCGTCGAACGGATCGAGGGCACGCCGCTCACGGACGGCGAGATCGAGGCCATGCTGGCGCGCACGGTCAGCAACCCCGCGCTCGGCGCTCCGGACGAGACGGACGACTTCCGCATCTCGCTCGCCGGCGCGCAGGAGAAAACCGCGCTGCTGTGGCACGACGGCAAGTGGCAGCGGCCGCATGGCGCCACGCCCACCACGCACATTTTCAAGTTACCGCTCGGCCTGGTCGGCAACAAGCTCGCCGACCTCAGCACCTCGGTTGAAAACGAGTGGCTCTGCCTGCGGATTCTGCGCGCCTATGGGCTGCCGGTCGCCAACTCGGAGATCATGACGTTCGGCAAGCAGCGGGTGTTGAGCGTCGAGCGCTTCGACCGGCAAATGCATTCGAGCGGGCAATGGCTGCTGCGTCTGCCACAGGAAGATTTCTGCCAGGTGTACGGCGTGCCGTCGCATCGCAAATACGAAAACGAAGGCGGCCCGGGCGTGCTCGACCTCGCGCGAATTCTGCAGCAATCGGTCGAGGCGCGGCAGGACATCGAAACGTTGCTGGCAAGCCAGATTCTGTTCTGGATGCTGGCGGCGCCGGACGGCCACGCCAAGAACTTCAGCATCCGCCTGCTGGCGGGCGGCCACTACCGCCTCACGCCGCTTTACGACGTGATGTCGATCTGGCCGGTGGAAGGCAGCGGCCCGAACCAGTGGTCATGGTTCAAGGCGAGGCTAGCCATGGGCATGTGGTCGCGCAGCAAGCACGACGCGTTTCGCGACGTGCAGCGGCGCCACTTCAACACCATGGCGCTGAAGTGCTCGTACGGCGCGGACGCGGAACCGCTGATCCAGCGGTTGATCGAACAGACGCCCGGCGTGATCGAGCGGGTCTCGGCGGAATTGCCCGAACGCTTTCCGGCCAAGGTCGCCGAGCGGATTTTCAAAGGCCTGAAAAACTCGGCGGCGAAGCTCGGCACGATGTCTGCTGGTTAGAGGTTTTCGGGCGGCTGGCATCGGGCGACATATTTCTCTTCAGATGCAGCGAGGTTTCATCGGTAAAATACATTGATGCTTAATGCATAAAAAGATCGCCAAACCGGTCCTTGCCGACTCTCGCGCGGACGGGCTCGGCGGCGGTCGTACAAAACTACAGATTGCGATACTTTTTACGGTACATTTGCTGTCCCCTGCGACGCCGCGTCTTTGCGCATTGAATGTGCATGGCCGCGCTGCGCCTGTCGTATCGCACTCCCCAGTACCCTTTAAGACGGCGGATTCTCACGCAGTATGGCCAACGAAACAAACTCACCTGACTCCATCGCAGTCGCCGAGCGCGTGCGCGAGTTGATGAGCCGGCACGGAATCGGCAAACGCCAGCAGACCACGGAGCTGTGCCGCATCCTCGATCTGAGTTTTTCACAGGGGCACCGCAAGTTGCGCGGCAACAGCCCGTGGACGCTCTCGCAGATCAAAAAGGTCGCCGAGGTGTTCGGCGAACCGGCCGCCCAGCTGTTCGGCGCGCAATCGCTCGATCCCGGCATGGTCGGCGCGATCGCCCAGGAAGCCGTGTTCAGCATCGGCGCGATCGAACTGGCCTGCACGGCCTGGGTCGGCGCCGCGCTCGAGGCGGGCAGCCGCCCCGAATTCGTCGCGTACTCCCGGCTCGGTCAATGGCGCGTGGCCCGCCACGACGGTACGCTTTACCAGAGCGCGTACGAAGTTCACAAGATCGAGATCTATCCGCGCCGCGCCGAAACCGACAAGCCGACCATCGCGGTGGTCGACGACGATCAGGCCAGCGCCGACAACCTGCGCGACTATCTGGAGCGCAGCGGCTTCGCGGCGGTGGCGATCTACGGACTCGCGGCCTTTGCCGACCAGTTGCAAAGCCAGGTGTTCGACGGCATCGTGATCGACTGGCTGTTCGGCGCGCAGACTTCGGCGAACGCGATTCGCGCGGTGCGCGCCTCGGAAAATCCGGACGCGCCTATCTTCGTGCTGACCGGCGAATTGCTGACCGGCAAGGCCAGCGAATCGGAGATCAGCCAGGTGATCCGCAATTACGACGTCGCGTGCTATGAAAAGCCCGCGCGCATGGCGATCCTGGTCGCCGATCTGTCGAAGCGGCTGAACCGGCCTTAAGCGGATCCACTCGCGCCGGCAAACGGCTGAAGGCGTGTGCTCAGGTTGATGCCCACCTTCGCCCGGCCGCCACGCTTCGCATCACACCGTATGCCGCGAAGCCAAAGCCCGCTGCAACGCGCTGCGGAGCTCTTCGTAATGTACCGGCTTTAATAACGCTTCGAAGAACGGCTGCGAGCCGGCTTCTCCTTCTCCCGCCCCTCCGGCTACTTCCTCCTCCGGCGCATACGCGCTGACCACGATCACCGGCACACCCGCGGACGGCCCGCCCCGCGTGGCGAAGTCCGCGAGAAACGTATAGCCGTCGCGCTCGGGCATATGCAGATCGAGCAACACCACGTCGCAACGGCGCGCATCGAGCCAGGCGAGCGCATCGTCGGCATTGGCGACGGCGTGCGCGTCGAAATTCATGTGCGCGATCATTTCGCTGAGCGACTCGCGGATCAGGCGGTTGTCGTCGACGATCAGCACGCACGGACGCGCGCCACCACCTGGCTCGGCGCGCGCCGCCACACTCTGCGGCTGCGCAGCCGCGACCGGCGTAACCGGAATCGTCACAGTGAAGGTGGTGCCCTCGCCGACCTTGCTCGCCACCTCGACGGTGCCGCCGAACAGTTTGACCAGCCCCTGCACGATCGTCAGCCCCATGCCCGCGCCTTCGAAGCGGCGCGTGCGCGACGCGTCCAGTTGAGTGAACTCCTGGAAGATGAGCGGAATCTGCGCATGCGGCACGCCAGGCCCGGTATCGCTGACGACGAAAACCAGCATCGCCGGCCGCTGCCGCAACTGCACGCGCACCGTGCCGGTCTCGGTATAGCGGATCGCGTTGGTGACGAGGTTGTTGACGATCTGGCGGATGCGGTGCGGATCGGAATCGACGAGGCCGCTCATGCCGCTCGCCTCGCTCTCCAGTTGCAGACCGCGCGCGGCGGCCGACATCGCATGTTCGTCGACGATCGACGCCAGCAGTTCGCGCGGCTCGAAATGCTCGTGACGCAATTCGAGCTTGCCGGCGCCGAGGCGCGCGTAGTCGGTCAGATCTTTCATCTGTGCCTCCAGATGCCGCGCCGCGGTTTCGAGCCGCTGGATCACCTTGCGGTCCGCCTCGGAGTGATAGTTGAAGCCCAGCAATTCGATCGACGACACGATCGCATGCAACGGCGTGCGCAGTTCGTGGCTGATCATGCCGAGAAACGCGTCCTTCGCATGGCTTGCCTCGCGCGCAGCACGGCTCGCCTGGTGCTCGGCTTCGAGCGCCGCGTGCTGCTGATGCATCAGGCGCGTACGGCGCCGTCCGTTCAGCACGAGCAGCAGCGTCGCCGCCGCCGACAGCAACAGCAGCAACATGCCGCCAGCGAACAGGATGCGGCGCTTGTCGATGAAGTCGCGGTTCATCGCTTCGCGATCGGCGACGTCGGCGAAACGGCGGCTCAGCGCGAGATCGTTGACCTCGTTCCAGTGCTGGCGCAGTTGCGCGACGATCCGGTTGGCCTGGCTGCGGTCTTTCGGCAGCGCGTCGACTTCGGGTTCGATGCCGCCCAGCAACTGATCGAGCGCATGGATTTCGTCCAATTGCCTTTGCAGCAGCGAGAGCTGGGTAGTCAGCCGGCGCGTCGAGCCGGCCATCACGTGCAGCTTGGATTGCAGCAACTGGTAACGCAGCATGAGCCGCTGATAGTCGTCGTCGACACCCGACTGATACAGCAGCAACTGATTCTCGAAGCGCGCGTAAGCGATTTGCAGTTGCGCGGCGTCCCAGTAGAAGCCGTCGTACGAGCCGGTCAACTGCTCGGTGGCGCGCGGGTTGAGCAGATTCGCGTACAACAGATAGCCGATCGCGCCGACCGGCGCCGCGAGCGCGGTCAGCCAGATCAGCACGTAGAGGGCACGGCGCCACGGATGGCGCATTATTTGACGATGAGGGCCTTGATCTGCCATACGAATTTCGAATCGCCCGAGGCGCCCGTGAGTTCATCCGGGAACGCATCGCGCGGGTAGATAAGGAACAGCGGCCCGAAGTCGCTGATCTTCAGACGCCGGCCGTTCATGCTGTACGCAACGACCACGCCATAGCGATCGCAGTCCGACACCGGAATGGTGTAGGTATAGTCGTCGAGCGTATGGATCTCGACCTGGCTGCCATATGCGCCGACGGTCTTCAGAATATCCGCCAGCAGCGGTCCTGTGAAGGTGGAGCGCGGCGTCCACGTGGTCGAGGTCGTGATCGAATGGACCGGCAGACCGAGCAGTTGAGCTTCGGTGAGGTGGTATGTCTTGTGCGCGGCATCGGTGGTCTTGCCGATCTTGCCTTGCACGTCGAGCGCTAAAAGTGGCTGTTCCGACTGAGCCTGCGCACTCCACGCGGCCAGCGCGAGGACGAGGCCCGCAGCCCAGCGTGCGCCCGTGATGGCGCGTTTTTTTCGGTCATTCACCCTGGTGGTCGAGTTGGTCATCTGCTTTTTTATTCCGTTATCTATTTTCTTGCGGGCGGCCTGACAGTCGCCGGCTCGGTCTGGTGCCGGCCCGCCGCCCCTCGCCCCGGCCGCGGTCTCGCTTCGCGCGTCGGGGTGCCGCGCGTCACCCCGACGCGCGATCTTTGAACCGCATGCATAATATCGCCAAAATTCTTTGTCTCAAAAACGAGGTCCCTCGGCCGCGCCAGAGACGCTCGCCCCACCCGCGCCACGCGACGCCCTACGAGTCATGAACAAGCCGGTTTTGCCCCTGACGTACGAACAACTCGATCACTGGATCGAATCGCTGCAGCCTGCCTTGCTGGCGGAGCGCTTCACGATCGCGATCGGCATTCTGCGCGGCGGCGCGCCGCTCGCGCTGATGGTCTCGCATGCCGTCGGCACGCCGGTCGCCTTTCTGCGCTACGATCGCCAGGCGCGCACGGTGGCCTGGGATTCGACGCTGCCGATGCCGCCCGCGGGCTCGACCGTGCTGCTGTGCGAGGACATCGCCGGGCGCGGTTTTACGCTGACCGATTGCATCGCGTTTCTTCAGCAGCACGGTCTCGTGGTCAGGACGCTGACCGGCGCCGTCGACGACCTGAGCCGCACGCAACCCGACTATGCAATCGACGCGCGCGGCTACTTCGCGCTGTTTCCGTGGGAGCGCCAGGCGTACACCGAGCGTTATCGCGACGACTGGGCGCGCGTCGAATCAGGCGCCGCGCCCGCGATGGCCGACGATCACGAATACGCCACCTACGCGATAGACCTCGACGGCATTCTGCTGCCCGACGTGCCGCTCGCGCGTTACGACGAGGATCTGGCCGGCGCGCTAGCCGAACGCGATGCACTGCTGCCGTTCGAGGTGCTGCCGGAGATCGACTTGCAGCGGGTTCGCACGATCATCACCGGCCGGCCGGAAGTGGATCGCGCGCGCACCGAAACGTGGCTCGCGCGGCACGGCTTCGCCCATCTGCAACTGGTGATGCGCACGCCCGACACGCACGATGAAAGTCCCGCCGGCAGCGCCGCGCACAAGGCCGCGGCCGCACTGCGCGGCGGCGTCACGCATTTCATCGAGAGCGATCCGGTGCAGGCGCTGCTGATCGCGCAGCAAGCGCCGCTCTTGCGCGTGATCTGGTGGGACGCAGCCACGCAAACCGGCATGCTGGTCGGCGCGCGCGCGTGGACCTGAGCGCTTGGGCGCCTGGGCGCCTGGGCGCTAGACTTCTTTCGCTTCCTTGATCTCCTTGCCGTCGCGCAAGTGTAGATGCCGCGCGGCCCGCTGCGACGCGACGACGATCAGCTTCATCGTTGCGCGCGTGGCGCCGACGAACAGCTTGCGCGCGATGCGTTCGTCGAAGGTCTCGAAGTCGACCTCGGTGAATATCACGCACGGCGCCGCCTGTCCCTTGAAGCGGTAGATCGACTCGAACAGCACGTCGCCTTCGCGGTATTCGGGGTTGCCGAACAGATCGTACTTGCCCGTGAAACTGCGCAGCCGATGCGGCCCAAGGTGATCCAGCGCGCTCATCGCCGAGCCCTCGCGGCCGCGAAACGACAGCACCACGATGTCCTGCTTGCGAAAGCCGAGCGAGAGCGCCTGCGTGATCGCACGCTTGGTGGCCTCGATGCTGCCTTCGGCGGCATTCGCTTCGTCGTAGACCGAGAGGGAAATATCGGAGCCGTCGAACGGACTGCCCGACGCGAGCGCCGCGGCGACCGGCACCGAAGCGCCGACCACGTCGCGCACGTAATCGAGAATGTCGCGCGGGCTGCGATAGTTGGTGGTTTCCTTCAGCGTGGTCCAGCCAGGTAGCGCGACGGGTTCACGCATGTACAGATTCTGCAGCGGGTCTTCGAGCCACCACCACGCGGCGCCGGGGCGCAACAGACGTTCGAGCGCGGCGACCCACGGCTGCTGGAAGTCCTGGCCTTCGTCGACGATCAGCACGTCGAATTGCCAGCGCGGATCGATCGGCGTATCGGCGAAAGTCGTTTCGAGCTGGTCGAACACATCGCCCGCCTGGAAATCGGGTTCGCGGCCCGCGTCGCGCGCGATCCAGTCGCAGAGCTGGTGATAGTTCGCTACCTTCGCCTCGGGCGGCGCGACCCGTGCGATGTGATCCGCCAGCGGCCGGTTGAAGCACACGTATAACGGACGCTGGCCGCGCGCCACCGCGTCCTTCATGACCTGCACCGCGAGTTGCGTCTTGCCGGAGCCGGCCGTGCCGATCACGCGCAGCCGGAACGGCGCGAACTCCAGCCGCCGCGCCCATGTCGCGAGACCGCCCGCGAGCCGCGTGACGAGCGTGCCTGCTTGCCCGACCAGCGCGCTCGCGTCGGGCGTGAGCGCCAGTTCGTCGGCGAGAAAGTGGTGGATTTTGGGCGCGCAGGCAAGGCGCGGTTCGTCGGCCGGCAAGGCTTCGCGGATGATCGCCGCGAGCCGGTCTTTACGCGTTGCATCGACGATCCGCGCGGGATTCACGCCGGCGATCGCCGCGTCCTTGACGATGTGGTCCGGACAGTACAGCAGTTCCTCGACGAAATACGTGCCCGCGCCAAACGCCGCGGTAAAGCGCCGATGCAGACTTTCGATGGTGTGCGCGAGCGCGATCGCCACATTGCGCTCGGTTTGCAGATAGACCTTGACGAGCCCTTTCGGCGTTTCGCGCAGAAAGCCGGTTTTCTGTTCGACGATCATCACGCGCCCAGCCGGGCTGACGATCACGAAATCGGCTTCGCCGAACACCGAGAAGTTCTGGTTCAGGCGCGTCCAGTGCACGCCGTGATAGACGGTGTAGCCATCCGGCAGGGCCTCTTCGAGCAACGCCAGCGTTTCGCGTTCGCGGGCCGCCGCGCCGGTGGCGGCGAGGCTCTTCCAATCGTCGGGAACAATGCGGGCCATGCGTGCCTCGTCGGATTCGGGTGGGCTCATTGTACGCAACGCGCGCGCATTGCCGAATGCCTGCCGGGGCGTCGCTTTCAGACGCGCTTCCCGCCATCTTCGGCCCGGCCGGCTGCCGCCCGGCGGCGCGCAAAATCACGCGCATCGTGTATCGTTACTGGCTGAACGCCGCGCGACCGGCGCGGCTTACCAACGTAAAGAAAAGGATTTACCGGATGATTACGATCTGGGGACGCGCCAATTCGGTCAACGTCCAGAAAGTGTTGTGGTGCTGCGATGAGCTGGTGCTGCCGTATGACCGTATCGACGCCGGCCTGCAATTCGGCCGTAACAACGAAGCCGACTATCTCGCGATGAACCCGACCGGCAAGATCCCGACGCTGGTCGACGACGACTTCGTGCTGTGGGAATCGAACTCGATCCTGCGTTATCTCGTGACGCAGTACGGCGAAGGTAGTCTGTTGTATCCGTCGGAGCCGGCATCGCGCGCCAGCATCGACCGCTGGCTGGACTGGTCGCTGTCCACGCTGCAACCCGCCGAACGACCGGTATTCTGGGCGCTCGTGCGCACGCCGGCCGCCGAGCGCGACGCCGCCAAACTCGCCACCGACTTCGACGCCGTCACCGCGCTGTGGCGCATGCTGGACACGCATCTGCAAGGACGTTTCTTCCTTGAAGGCGAGAAGTTCACGCTGGCCGACATCGTGATCGGCGCTTACGCCAAACGCTGGTTCGGGCTGGACGGCGTGGCGCGACCGCCGCTGCCGAATCTGGAGCGCTGGTATTCGCGTATTGCGACGCGCACGGGGTTCAAGAAGTACGTCGACTTCCCGCTGACTTGAGCCATCGGGCCGCGCGCGGCCCGTGCTCTGGCCACGCGCGCTACCGCTCGATCATGCCGCGCATAGCCAAGGCGGCGGCCACGCGCTTCGCGCGCCGGCACGGCAAGACGCGATGGCCTTTATAATCGAACGCATGAAGACCGCCAAGCCCGCCGCGACCGCCGACAAAGCCACCTCCGCCGCCTCCGCTCATTCCGATGAGCCGGGGCACACGCACGGTGTTTCGCAGGAAGCCGCACTGACACTCGCGGAAGAATATTGCCGCGAACGCGGCGAAAAGCTCACGCCGATCCGTCGCAAAGTGCTCGAATTGCTGCTGAATTCCGGGCGCGCCACCAAAGCGTATTCACTGCTCGACGAGATGCGCCAGATCCATCCCGGCTCGGCGCCGCCCACGGTGTACCGGGCGCTGGACTTTCTGCTCTCGGCGGGGCTCGTGCATCGGATCGAATCGATCAATGCCTTCACCGTCTGCCACGATCTGACGCAATGCCAGCACGGCATCCTGGTGGTGTGCCAGCAATGCGGCAACGTCACCGAATTGCATCAGCCAAAACTGCGCCAGGCACTCGTCGCACAAATCGAAGACTCGGGCTACCGTCTCGCGAGCGATGAAATCGAATTGAAGGGATTGTGTTCTGCCTGCCAGGCGTTGGAAGCGGCGGCGTCGAGCAAGGATTCGGGAACGCCTGTCGCCGCCGTCAAGTAGCGGCAACGAACGGCAACATGCGCAAACCGCACTCGACCCTGCTTTGCCATCAAGCCAGGCATCTGACGATCCAGCCGTCTCACGGCGCGACTGTCAAGTCGTGCCGCGAATCCGTGGGTTAGCTCGAAGCCCTGATTCAGCCCGCCGCGCGAGCGTGGATCGCGTCGTGCAGCAGCGTCACGAGGTCATCGGGCAAAGCCGGCTTGGTCATGAAATGCTGGAAGCCTTCGCCGATGCTGCGTAAGCGGTAGGCGTCGTCAGTGTGGCCGGTGAGCGCCACCGCCACCGACGGCGGGTGGTCGCCGCGAATCTCGTGGTCGCGCAGGCGCTGGATCAGGTAGAAACCGTCCATGGCGGGCAGTTCCAGATCGCACACCACGGCGTCGGGCAATAACCGCAGCGCCGCCTCCACGCCCTCTTCCGCATCCGCCACAGCGACGACATGCGCGCCTTCCGCTTCGAGTAATAGGGTCAACGATTCCCGGCTGTCCGGGTCGTCTTCTACGAGCACGATCGTGGCCTGATCGAGTCTCAATGCTCCGTTCATTTTCCGTTGTTGCTCTAAAAAACCGGTTAGGCCGTCCGACTTGGCCAACGTTTCGCCCTGCTGCTTGCCGCCGATTTGCGCGGCTGCGATATTGCTGTTCATGGTTCCGACTCGATTTCGTACGCCGAGTTGCACACAGGCCCAAGATTGTAAAACATGGCCCGAGCACCAACGCGCGCACAGTAACGCGCCAAAATTGCACGCCAATGAAAAACCGGCCCTCGGCGCCACAGTCATGGCTGACCGATGCCGACTCCCGATTCGCCGCGGCGGCTCGTGCAAACCCCATTGGCACGGCCCTTCCCGCCTGGCGCCTCTATTCACATTCCTGTTCTTTTGCAAAGCCGGCGACCTGTGTTGATGCCGCCTGCATTTACATCCAACCCATCAGTAGCACGTTGCGTGCCTCGCCGGCTTCGGCGTCGGACGAATGCGGCGCGGCGCGGGGCCTTGCTGAACTGGCTGCGCGGGGCGCTATCATCGTGGGCGCACCGCATCGGGCATTGCGCCGTTGCGGCGCCGCGCGTCATGGGCTTGCCATGCCCCGTTTTCCGCTTCCCACCTTGAGGCCGCCCGACACCATGTTCGATCTCGACTCCGCCACGCTCGAAGCCCTTCGCCAGGTCAGCACCGCCACGCTGACGACTCAATTGTTCAAGCGCGGCCTGCGCAATACGTTCATGCAGGGCGTCGCGCCGCTCGCCGCGCACAGCGGCGCGAACCTGGTCGGGCCGGCGTTCACGCTGCGCAACATTCCGTCGCGGGAAGACATCGACGTGCTCGAACTCTTCGCCGATCCCGAGTACGCCCAGCGCAAATGTGTCGAAACGATTCCGGCCGGCCATGTGCTCGTGCAGGATTGCCGCGGTGAGCGTGGCAGCGCGTCGTTCGGTTCGATCCTGACGCAACGCTTGAAGGTTCGCGGCGTGGCGGGCATGGTGTCCGACGGCCCGGTGCGAGACAGCACGACGATCGCGGCGCTCGGCATCCCCGTGTTTTGCGCGGGCGCGAGCGCGCCGCCCAATCTGATTCGCCATCACGCGGTGGATATCAATGTGCCGATCGGCTGCGGCGGCGTCGCGGTGTTTCCAGGCGACGTGATCGTCGGCGATGCGGACGGTGTGGTGGTGATTCCTTTGAAAATGGCGGTAGAGGTCGCGCAAGCCGCTGCCGAACAGGAGCAACTCGAAGCGTTTCTCACCGAGCGGATTCGTGACGGTGCCGCCTTGCCCGGCACTTACCCGCCGAACGAAACGACCAAAGCCGCTTATGAGGCGTGGAAGGAAAAACGCAAAGCGTAAGGCGGGGTGATCGCGATCCGTGTGACCCCGGCGCGGTTCAGCAAGCAGCGGCCATCAATCGGCTATCAATCGGCTTTCTTCGGACCAATGCCCTGCATCAGCAAGGCCACGGCATGCCGCGCGATTTCCTCGCCGCCAATATTGCGACGCACGGGATCGTTGCACCACAGCTTCGACGTGGCCAGCGGCAAGATCGTCAGCCCTAGCAGCGTGACGAATACGAGCGCGGGTTCCAGTCCGGCGTTCAAGCGCCCTTCTTTCTGCCAGCGGGCAATGGCTGACAGCGACGCCTTCTGATGCGCGTTGCCGAAGCGCTCGTGCATGCGCTGACGCAACAGACCGCCGTCGCTGATCACTTCGCGCACCCACAGCGACGGAAACCACGGATGGTCGGCCGCCACCTGCACCAGTCGCTGCGCGAGTTGCGTGATCGCCGCGACCGGATCGTCGGGATTTTCCTGGAACGGCACGCCGAGCCCCGCGCGCAGCGGCGCAAAACGTTCGTCGATCAGCACGTCGAGCAGTTGATCGCGCGTCTTGAAGTAGTAATGCATCATCGCCGGCGTGAAACCGGCCTCGCGGGCAATCTCCCCAAGCGTGGTGTCGACGATGCCCTGCCGCGCGAACAGCACGAGCGCGGCATCGAGCAAGCGGTTGCGCTGCTCCGGTCCGCGCGCGGCACCTGAAGGCCTGCCTGGCCGCCGCGCGGGTGCGGCGGCGGCCTCAGGTTTTACCGACAGCGCGCCTGCGTGGGTTTCAACAGCGTGGCTCGGCGCGGAGCGCGCCTTGCGAACCTTCACGGCAGCCGTGTCAGGCACCGTGTTTTTCACCCTTCGACCATCGGACGGAATCCTTGCCATTGCCTTCAAATTGACTGGTGACGCGATGTCGCATATATTAATCTCCGAATTAATTAATTTCAACCCGTGATGCCATGGACCAATCGACCACGACACAACCCGCCGAGCTGACGCAGACCCACGCGCAGGCGAGCGCGCACGCAGCCGCTCACCCGCCGATCCGTCTGCTGTTTCCGGCACTGCTGCTGGTCATGCTGCTCGCCGCGCTCGATCAGACGATCGTCTCGACGGCGCTGCCGACCATCGTCGGCGAACTGGGCGGGCTCAATAATCTGTCGTGGGTGGTGACCGCCTACCTGCTCAGCTCGACCATCGTCGTGCCGCTGTACGGCAAGTTCGGCGACCTGTTCGGCCGCAAGATCGTGCTGCAGACAGCGATCATCGTGTTCCTGGTCGGCTCCGCGCTGTGCGGTATCGCGCAGGACATGACGCAGCTCATCGTGCTGCGCGCGCTGCAAGGTCTCGGCGGCGGCGGTTTGCTGGTGGTGACGATGGCCGCCATCGCCGACGTGATTCCGCCGGCTGAACGCGGTCGCTATCAGGGCGTGTTCGGCGGTGTGTTCGGTCTTGCGACCGTGATCGGCCCGCTGCTCGGCGGCTTTCTCGTCGAGCACCTGACGTGGCGCTGGATCTTCTACATCAATCTGCCGCTCGGCATCATTTCGCTCGTCGTGATCGGCGCGGTCTTCAGGCCGCACGTTCGCCACGTGAAGCACACCATCGACTACATGGGCGCCGCGTTTCTTGCCGGCGCCCTCACCTGCATCATCCTGTTCACGAGCCAGGGCGGCACGATCCTGCCGTGGTCGTCGCCGCAACTCTGGTTCACGCTGGGCATGGGCCTCGTGGCGATCTGGGGTTTCATTCACGAAGAACGCAGCGCGGTCGAACCGATCATGCCGCTCGAACTCTTCAAACAGCGTACGTTTTTGCTGAGCAGCCTGATCGGCTTCATCATCGGCGTATCGCTGTTCGGCTCGGTGACGTTCCTGCCGCTGTATTTGCAGGTGGTCAAAGGCTCGACGCCATCGGAAGCCGGCATGCAGATGCTACCGATGATGGGCGGCCTGTTCCTGATGTCGATGGTGACCGGCCGGGTGATCAGCAAGATCGGCAAGTACCGCATGTTCCCGATCGCGGGCACGTTTCTCGTGGCGGTCGCAATGCTGCTGCTCGCGCGCCTGCAGATCAGCACGCCGATTCATGTGATGTATCTCGACATGGGCATTCTCGGCTGCGGGCTTGGCATGGTGATGCAGGTGCTGATTCTCGCGGTGCAGAACACCGTGGAGTTCAAGCATATGGGCGTGGCGACTTCGGGCGCGACGCTGTTCCGCTCGATCGGTGGTTCGATCGGCGTGGCGAGCTTCGGCGCTGTGTTCTCCAACGGTCTCGCCGCGCGCCTCGAAAAGCTGATCCCGCCCGACACCGAATTGCCGCACGCGTTCGGACCTGCCGCGATCCACGAGTTGCCGCAAGCGTTGCGCGACGATTATCTGCAAGCATTCGCGGGCGCGTTGCACACGGTGTACCTTTCGGCTGCGTGCGTGGTGGTGCTGGCGTTCGCGCTCGCATGGCTGCTGAAGGATCATCCGCTACGCAAGCACTGATTATTTTCCCGCTTTTCTCAGGCGCTTGATGCAAGCGCTTAAATGACGAGGTCGGACGCCACGCGCGCCGACCTCGTTCTATTTTCAGCGCCCTTCGAATGGTGTGAAAAAACCTTCACGCCCGTTCGTCCTGCCGATATAGGGGGTATTTCGTCGTACCTGCAAATGTGCACTAGCGCACATAACCTAGGTAGCAACGGCGATTGACGTTCTCACTGAAACGCCACATATTGCAACCAGCGGCATCGCAAGCGTGGCCTTGCCGCAATGACTCTCCGGCGCATGTGGATTGTGATTTCCGCGGACATTGCTCCCGCTTCAACATGATCCGGAACATGCCGTAATGGCATCGTTTTCCAAAGGTGGGTCCACAGCATGTCCACCCAGACACTACTCGGACATAGTTTTCCAACGCCTTGCAAGCGGTGTGGCGGCGCACTGTACCGGCAAGTCGACTATTGCCCATATTGCGGCGCGGTCCATCCACTCGACGCGGGTCCGCACAAGCGCACAGTGATTCCCGGCAGCCGCGCCAGCGCCATGAATAAAGCCGCGCAAAAGAACAGCCTCGAGAACAGCCTCGACGCGGCGACAGCCGACGAGACCGACCCCACGACGCGTGCCACGTTCGCGAGCGAACCCGCTCGTGGCGAGGCAGTGATGCCTGCGTCCGCACTCGTTTCACCGGATGCGCCGATTCCGCATCTTCATGCGCTGCCCAATGCGGCGGCTCACGGCGCAATCCCGCTTCGCAAGGTGCTCTATGCCATCGGCGCAGTTGTCGTAATCGGCCTGGCGTATGTCGGATATGCGCTATTCAGCGATCGCGATTCACTGAGCGGCAGTAGCGACCAGTCGGCTGAAACCGAAACTACTCAGGACGCCAGAACGACGACCGGCACGATCGCACTGTATTCGCCGGCTCAGTCCGCCAACCAGGCTGCCACCGCGGGCAAACCCGCCGTGCCCGTCAATCCCGCCAGGCCGGTACAGGCGATGCCGGCGACGCCCGCCGCGCCACCGGTGGCCGCTGCGCCCGCCAAACCCGCGCCGCAGTTCCGCGATGCCGCGCAAGCTTTGCAGGCGGCGCGCCTCGCTTTCCGCGCCAACGATCTCTCCGCGGCACAAGCCGCGCTCGGCGCCGCGCAAACGATGCAACCGGGCAGTTCCGACGCACAAGACCTCGCGGCAGAATTGAAGTCGCTGGCCGCCCGCCGCGACGCCGCGTTGCAAGCAGCGCAAACTTGCGCCGCGCAGCAGTCGTGGCCTTGCGCACGTCAACACGCCAACGAAGCGCTGGCGATCGATACCGGCAACGACACGGCGAAGTCCATTCTTGAACGCGTGATTCGCGAGACCGGCTGGGCGCCGCTCAACCCGCGCGCCGCGGCAGGCACGCCGCCACAAGTCAAAGCGTCGGCGCAAGCGCAAGCCGCAGCATCGTCGCAGCAAGCGGTTCAGCTACAGACGCCGTTGCCCAAAGGCACGCCCCCGAACAGCGAAGTCGTGGTGGCCGCCCCGCGTTCCGCCGCCGCGACGCCGGAGGGCAACAGCGTCGAGGCACGCGAACGCGCCATCAAGGACTCCGGCTGGAAACGTCCGGCGACGAATGCCGCGAAGCCCTCCGCGGGTGGTTCACCGAGCCAGTGACAGATAATCTGGATACCGAATCGTATAAACAATCCGCCCGAAAATCGCGCACGTCAGCGCGTATCGTTTGAGAGGTAACAGACGGACGTGGCGGGCGCGGCACATAGAACATGACATGGCAATCCGGCTCACTGGTGCTTCACGCGCGTCGACGCGCGAAGTCGTACGAACCTGACCGATAGGTAGATAGACCATGCTGAAGAGACTTCTGGCGGGATGGCTGGGGCTGGCGCTGATGGTCGTATCTTCACTGGCCTGCGCGGAGCCGGCGCATTACAAGATCGTCACCGGTCCGGAACGGGGCACGTATATTCAGATCGGCCAGGATCTGTCGAAATGGGTTGCGCAACCAGCGGGCATTGACCTGGAAGTGATGGCCTCGAAGGGCTCCGCTGAAAACGTGCAACGCATGCGCTTCGAGCCGGGCGTGAAACTGGCGCTCGTGCAATCCGACGTGTACCAGGCTTACATCGACATGGCCAACGCCGGCAATGCCGATGCCGGCACGGCAATCCGGCCGCTGCGGCTCATCATGCCGCTCTACGACGAGGAAATCAACGTCGTGGTGCGCGCGGACTCGCCGCTGAAAACCCTCGCTGATATCAAGGACAAAAGCATCAGTGTCGGCCTGATCGGCAGCGGCACCGCGCAGTCGGCCACGACGCTCTATCACCTGATGTTCGGTCAGGCAATTCCTGAGCAGAACATCCAGCATCTCAGCAACGAAGACGCGCTGGCCGCGCTGATCGTCAAGAAAGTGGACGTCGCGATCATCGTGGTCGGACAGCCGGCGAAACTGTTCAACGACATGAACCCCGACCTGTTGCAGCAAATCCGCCTTCTAAGGGCCGATCCGGCCGCACCCGAAACCACCCGCGCCAAACAAACCTATTTCCCGACGACGATTCGCGCGGCCAGTTATCCGACCTGGCTGAAGGAAGACGTGCCCGCGCTGACCGTCAAGGCGTTTCTCGTCACGTACGACTATGGCCTGCGCGATACCGTCGGCAATCTGAATCGCTTTGCTGATTCGCTATGCGCCAACTTCGACAATCTTCAGGAGCACGGGCATCCGAAATGGAAGCAGGTGAAGCTGGAGTTGCCGCCTCTCGTGCGCGGGTGGAAATACTACTCACCGGTCGAGAAGCATCTGCGCGCGTGTCTCGTGAACAAGAGCGCCGCGATGAACGCCACGGCGGTCCAGCAGGCCGCGCCGAAACCGCGTCCGACGTGTACGGATCAGGAACGCTTGCTTCTGCTGTGCAAGTAAGTTCGGCACATTGGCAAGCGAATGTTCAGGCGCGCCATCGGCAACGACTGAACTAGCCGGCAGCCTGACCAGCCGGCTTCGGCGGCATTGGGCCGAAGAACATCGCCATGAACTTGTCACGGCCGATCACGCGGACCAGTTCGGCGACCACGCAATAGCTGGCGACCAGCGTCACCAGCAAGATCTGGATGGCCCAGAAATGCGGCCAGTTCAGATCGGCGAGCAGCTTCTGGTTGGCGGCGGCGAGACTCGGCGCCTCCTTCCAGTATTCATAGAGATGCTCCAGGTAGTGCACGATCAAGGCCACCAGCGTATAAATCGCCGTCTTCCAGCCGATATTCCAGATCAACGGTTTCCGGGGAAAACGGTTGATGAACGGCAGCATGTTGGCGATCAACACCGACTTGCCGAGAATCAACGCGGCGATGGTCACGGAGACCGACGTTGGCAGCGTGACGTCGTAGCCTCGGTTGATCAGCGCGCGCATGATCGCGACAATATGCAGGATGACGAAGAAATAGATCGTCGGCGGAAGCATCTCCATAAATTCGTGCTTGATCTTCGCGGTCAGTTTGCTCATGTTCGTCTCCGGTGTCGATCAGAGTTAGCGCTTTAGTGCTTACTTTGATCCCACGCAAAGCGGTCGATCAGAGTTAGCGCTTTAGTGCTTACTTTGATCCCACGCAAAGCGGTCGATCAGAGTTAGCGCTTTAGCGCTTACTTTGATCCCACGCAAAGCGGTCGATCAGAGTTAGCGCTTTAGCGCTTACTTTGATCCCACGCAAAGCGGGACCTCACCACGCCCAACGAACGCCCGCGTTGCCGATGATCGTCCGTTGATGTTCGCCACCAAGATTCGTGACGTAACTGACGGTGGCGAACGCGCTGCCCTGCTTCGTAAGCTTCGCCACGACTCCCGCGCCGATCTGCCCGGCGGTTTGGCCCACCGTCGTCACGATCGGCGTCACGCCGGCGAAGGTCGCCTTGTCGTCGCTGCCGAACGAACGCAATACGCTCAGGCGCAAGTAGGGTTGCAAAGTCGTGTGCTCGACATCGTAGTGACCCGCGAGCCGCACGCCGAAACGGCCGACGAAGGTATTGCCGTTGTTGAACGTCACCGTCGAGATGCCGTCGTTCAGATCGTTGATCGACAGATGCTGCCAGATCAGTTGCGCCTGCGGTTCGAGCGTCAGGCCGTAGCCGATGGCGATTGGCAGGCCGCCTTCGAGCGAGCCGGTCACCGCATTGCCGTGCGTCGTCGTCGCGATGCCGTTGCGTGACGAGGGATCGACCACCAGCGAGCTGCCCATCACGACCGCGTCGGTGTACCAGCCGCCGGCGCCGACGTGCGTCCAGTATCCGCCGAGGCTGTATGCGTTGATCGCGAGATGCCCGACGTCGGCGTTCGGCGTGGCGTCCGCCAGACCGCTGACGTCGCCGGTTGCGCGCGCGAAGCCGATAAAGAAGCCGAAATGGTTGCGTTGGCCGCTCGCCGTGGTGTCGGCGTAAATGTCGTGGCCGGCCTGCACGCCGACCACGGAGCCGTCGAATTCAGGATTCACGTCGCCGCTTTGACTCAGCGTGCTATGGCCGCCCCACACGCGGCCCCATGCAGCGGGCAAGGCGCCGTTTTCGGAGAGCAACGACTGCTCGCCCTGACGGTCGTGAAAGTTGTCGACCTGCAGAATGCCGAGCTGACGCGCGACACTTGGGACCTCGGCATAGATCGCGACCTCGGGGCGGTATAGAGGCATGGGTGCGGCGCTCGGCGACAGGCTTGGAAGCGGCGGCGTGCCGGCCGCGGCGATTGGAAGGTTCGGTTGTGTGCTTGTTGGTGTCCCAGGCGGCGTACCGGTTGGCGGCGTGCCCGTCGGCGTCCCACCTGGTATTCCGGTCGGGGGCGTTCCCGTTGGCGTTCCCGTCGTCGTACTCGGCGCGGGCGGCACCGTATTGCGCAAATACCAGCTCTCCGACGTGCCGTTCGTGACGCCGCCTTTAGCGAGGTAATAGTCATACGCACCGGCCGCGACCACGCCGCCGGACAGTCTGAACGCGGATAGGTCCGTCGTCGCGCCGTTCGCTGCCTGCACGATCTGAATGCCGTCAGCGAGCGTCGGCGCGCCTGCGCCTCCGACATTAGTGACCTGCAACGTCGACGAACCCGTGGCCTTGCCGCCGTTGACAACAAGTTTGTCGGATGCCGAGTTGTCACCGGCAAGCACGGCACCCAGCGAAATCGTGCCGTTCTGGCCGACGTAGTTGCTGACCGTCAGCGTGTTGCCGACGCTTCGGGCGTTGCCGATTTGCGCGAGACCGGCGTTGACCAACTGGCCATTGATGGTGAACGCGCCGTTAGGCTGATCGTCGAACTGTGCGAGCGCGTTGGCGACGCTGATCGTGCCATTGTTCGTGACGTCGCCGGTTACACTACCGTAGCCGCCGAGCGTCGCACCGGACGCGACCGTCGTCGCGCCGCCGCCGAGCGCGGCGCCCGGGCTCGCGGCATCGCCTACTACCAACGTGCCCGCGCTGACGGTCGTGCCACCGGCGTACGAGTTCGCGCCGTCGAGAATCAGCATGCCGGTGCCGACCTTGTTCAACGCGCCCGCTCCTGAGATGTTCTGCGTGATCGTCGACTGGAAGTCTTGCGTGTCGATGGTGCCGCCGCCGGCCGCAATCGTGATGGCCCGCGTCGCGGCGAGGTCGAAGCTGCTACCGAACTGCAGCGTGCCGCCGTTGAATGTCACGCCGCCGTTCGCCGCGCCAAGCGCGTTGTCCGCCGACGCCGACAGCGTCCCTTCAGTTAGCACGGTACCGCCCGAATAGCTGTTGCCACCCGCTGCGGCCGGCGCAAGCGTCAATGTTCCTGCCCCGGCCTTTTCGACCGAGCCGGTGCCCGAGATCAGGCCGCCATAAGTGCCCGCGCTGTCTTGCGCAAAGCGGACCAGTCCATTGTCCGTGACGTTCTGCGGCAGGGTCTGCGCATTAGCTTGCAGCGTCGAGCCGGCATCGACGAGCGCCGCCGCCGATGTGCCGAGTGTCCCGGTGAGGTTCAGTGTGCCGGTCTGCACGTGAGCGAGCGTGAAGGTGCCGGTGCCGGTCCAGTTCCACAGCGTGCCTTGCATGAGCAAGGTCTGGAAGTTTGTGAATGCGTTCGATGCCGTCCCGCTCCCTTGCAAGGTCACCGTGTTGGAGCCGGCGCCGCCGTTCGCACTGCCGTTGATGACCGAGCCGCTTTGCAGGATCAGCGAGTCGTTGCCATTGCCCATCGTAATGGCCGTACCAATGCCGCTTTGCACGAGCCCCGCGTTGATGATCGTCGAATTGCCGTTCAGCGTGCGGATACCGGAGCCGTTCTGACTGATGATCTGGCCGCCCGCGCGGTTCTCGATCAGCGCCGTGAAATTCGAGCCTGCGGTGTTGGAGAACACTGCGTCAGCCGAAGTACCGCCGGCAGTCGCGCCGCTCGCGGTAATCGTCCCGGTGTTGATCAGGTGATCGGCGTTCCCTTGCATGTAGACGGTCTGCCCCGCCGCGCCGGTCGTGGACAACTGGCCGCTGTTGTTGACGGTGCCGCTTCCGCCGAGTATCGATGCAGCTCGGGCATTGCTGCCAGAGGTGGACACCGTGCCGGTATTCACGATCATGTTGCCGGCCTGTCCGAGATTGGTCTGCCCCCACGCCGCGGACATGCCATAGGCGTTGGGGCCGCTGGTGGTAATCGAACCGTTGTTGGTCAGCGTGTTGTTGCTGCCGTTCGCGGCCATGCCGTCGTTGAACGCGCCGGTTGTGCTGATCACGCCCGCTGACGCATTGGTGAGCAGGTTTGCGCTGCCCACGCCGAGCAGCACCGCCCCGCGCGCGCCCCCACTACCGCCGCCACCGGTGAGCGAAAGATTGCCGCTGCTCGTGATCGCGCTGCCGGCGTCGACGCTCAGAGCCACCGGCTGCACAGCCCGCGCAAAATTGCCGACGGCGGTCGAGTCGACATTGATCGTTACGCCCGTGCTGCCCGTCTGGGCAGCCACAGCAGGGATGCCGGCTCCCGTACATGCCACAGCTGTCCCGCTGGGCGGAGCAGTACCGGTGCATGACGCCACTGCAAACGGAGCAAACGCTCGGTACAGCAGCACGGCAAAACCAAGCCTGGTTCCAAGCGTTTTCAGCATGTGTCTTGTCCCTTTCCCTGATGCTTCATGTGGACAAACTCGCTGAGTTAGAGCATTCGAAACAGGCTCTTACCAGGTTGGATTCCTGGCGGGACTTTAGGCGTGGGCCTGTTTCGCCCTGCCACGAGCCGGTTGCCGTGACGAACACATCGCCAGCCATGTGACCGCTGTACCGCCCCATTCCTCGGTACAGTTTGGACGATTTGCACCGATCCGTACCTTACCGTCCATGCCCAGATAGCGGATGCTATGAGTCTCTTTCCCCACGCGCGCGGACCTTCCCAATGGACAAAACGACAAACGGCTGGCTGAGCGGCTTCATCGGGGTGTTGATCTTCAGCGGCTCGCTGCCGGCCACGCGCGTCGCCGTGCAAGGCCTCGACCCGCTATTCGTCACGGTCGCCCGCGCGACGATCGCCGGTACGCTCGGTCTGCTGCTCCTGCTCGTATTTCGCCAGGCGCGGCCGTCCCGCCGCGAGCTGATTCCGCTGCTGATCGTCGCACTTGGCGTGGTGGTCGGCTTTCCGCTACTGACGGCGCTGGCGCTGCGCCACGTGAGCGCCGCGCATGCCATCGTGTTCGTCGGCCTGCTGCCGCTCGCCACGGCGATCTTCGGCGTGCTGCGCGGCGGCGAGCGTCCGCAACCGGCGTTCTGGCTGTTCTCGGCGCTCGGTAGCGGCGCGGTGGTGGCGTTTGCCTTGCGTCACGGGCTCGATGCCTCACCGATCGGCGACGCGCTGATGCTGGCCGCCATCGTCGCATGCGGGCTGGGGTATGCAGAAGGCGCGCGACTGTCGCGCCACCTCGGCGGCTGGCAGGTGATTTCGTGGGCACTCGTGCTGTCGCTGCCGCTCATGCTGCCGCTCGCGGTGTGGACGCGGCCGGCATCATTCGAGGGTGTCAGTCACGCGTCGCTCTGGGGCCTCGCCTATGTGTCGCTCTTCAGCATGCTGATCGGCTTTGTGTTCTGGTATCGCGGCCTCGCGCTCGGCGGCATCGCGGGCGTCGGACAATTGCAGTTGCTGCAGCCGTTCTTCGGCCTGCTGCTTGCGGGGCTGCTGCTGCACGAACAGGTGCCGCTGGCGATGATTGTGGTCTCTGTGGTCGTGGTGGGCTGCGTGGCGGGCGCGCGGCACTTCTCGCGGGCACCGGCGTCGGCGCGACCGGCCATCTGACGCGCGTCTCGACTGCGGCTGACCTAGGTCTCGCTTGCATCAAGCTTTCGTCTCGCTTTCGGCTGGTATCCGACTAGCATGCGTCTCATCGACATTCGAGCCCGCGCGGCGCGGGTGGCCAGTCGAATATGTCATCATTCCCATGATCGACTAACCACTACCCAGCGCCGCGACTACGATGCCGACCGCTTTTGCTCAAACCGTCGAAGCCCGCTTTGCCGAACTCACGCCCACCTCCAAGCGCGTCGCCAGCTACATGCTGGCCAACCTCGACCGGCTCGGCCTCGAAACCGCCGATCAGATTGCCCAGCAAGCCGGCACGAGCGGCATTTCGGTCGGCCGGTTCCTGCGCAGCGTCGGCTATCAGAATCTCGACGACCTGAAGCGCGAACTGCGCGGCGCTCAGGAGCGTCCGTGGCTGATCACGGACCGGCTCGACGCGTTCCGCCGCGCTGCCGGCCAACACGACGAAACCACGCCGGACGCGAGTTCGCCTGCCGAGCCCAACCCCGCGCTCGCCCGTTCGCTTGAACTCGAAACCAGCGCGATCCAGCATGTCTATCAACTCGCGCAGTCGCCGGTGTTCGCGCGCGTGGCTGAGCGCATCTCGAACGCGGACGCCGTCTACATTCTCGGCATTCAGTCCACGCGCGGCATCAGCAACGCGTTTTACAGCTACCTCGAATACATCCGCCCACGCGTGTTCTATTCTGACGGCATGTCGGGCTCGTACGTCGATTCGCTGAACTCCGGATTCGAATCGCCTTATCTGATCGTCACCGACACGCGCGCTTACTCGAAGGTCGCGCGCCGCTATTGCGAAGCCGCGACGCGCCGCAGCCTGCCCTTCGCGCTCATCACCGACATCTATTGTCCGTGGGCGCGCGAATTCGACGGCGATCTGCTGCAGGTGAAAACCGACGTCGGCCAATTCTGGGATTCGCTCGCGCCGCTCACGTGTCTCTTCAATCTGCTGATCTCGGCGATCGTCGAAAGACTCGGGCCGCGTATCGACGAACGTGTCGCGCGCAACCGGGAACTGCAAAGCGAATTCGATCAGTTCGACGACCTCTGATGCACGCCACGTCCTTCGCCTCATGACCGACCATCGACTCATCGAAATCACGTCCGCCACACATGGCGTCGACATCGACCTCGTCTACGCCACCGCGCGCAATCTCACCGGCAAACCGATCTACAAGACGGCGCATTGTCTGCTGCTCGAACCGGCAGAGGCGGCGTTGCGCCGCGCGGTCGAACTGGCGAGTCAGATCGGCACGACGTTGCGCATTTTCGATGCGTACCGGCCGCCGCAAGCGCAGCAAGTGCTGTGGGATTTTCTGCCCGACCCGACTTACGTGGCGGACCTGACGCGCGGCTCGAACCATAGCCGCGGCACGGCGCTCGACCTGACATTGCTCGACGCACACGGCGAGGAACTCGACATGGGCACCGGCTTCGACGCGATGACGATCGAATCGGAGCACTTTCACCCGGGCTTGCGGCTAGAGGTGCAACGCAATCGCATGCTGTTGCTGGGTGTGATGCATGGCGCGGGCTTCACGCACATCAAGAGCGAATGGTGGCACTACGAGTTGCCGGGTTCGCGCGCGTTGCCGTTGATCGACAACAGCGCAAGCGGGCCGCTGCGCCTGATGTGATCGATCGACTGCCAGGAAAACGGGTATCCTCACCGGCTCGTTCAGAAGGAGGATCCATGAAGTTTTCAATTTGCCTGGCGGTTGCCGCCCTGACGCTGTCTGTCGGCGCGTACGCCCAGACCTCGCAAACCTTCCGTTTCGGCGAAGGCCAAAGCTCGCTGCCGTCCGGTCATGCGCAGCCCGCTCCCGCGCCTCGCGCGCAGGCCCAACAGGCGCCGGCTTCGCAGCAATCCGCCGAACAACATGCGCCTGTATCCGAGGCCAAGCCGAAACATAAGGCGAAGTATCATCGGCATCATCGTGGGCATGTGACGCAGCCGGATACGTACTCGCATAGCTGAGCGGTGCCAGGCGGGTGACCATGAGCGTGCGTCGTCTTCGCTAAAGCTTGCTGACGCGCGCATGGGCTAACGCGAAATACCCGCCATACGTCGTGGTGATTTTTGACTCGCTTCAAATTCGCGCGCGCGGCGGGCATAGTAAAACGTATCCGCCGATTTTTCGCCACGACAGGAACATGTATGAGCACCACCCATCCCGCGCCCAGCACCTCCGGATCAGCGAATGCAACCGCCCCGCTGATCCGCGACGCCATCGAAGCCGATCTTCCCGCGATTCAGGCGATCTACGCGCACCACGTGCTGACCGGCGTCGCCTCGTTCGAAGAGATACCTCCCTCCGTCGATGACCTGCGCACGCGGCTCGCGTCGGTACGCAGCCACGGGCTGCCGTACATGGTGGCCGAGATCGACGGCGAAGTCGCCGGCTATTGCTACGCCACGCCTTACCGGCCGCGCGCCGCGTATCGCAACACCATCGAAGATTCGATCTATGTGAACGACGCCTATCGCGGTCGAGGCCTGGGGCGCGTGCTGCTCCAGGCGCTGATCGAACGCTGCGAAACCGGACCGTGGCGCCAGATGGTCGCCGTGATCGCGGATGGCGGCAGCGGCGGTTCATTGTCACTGCATACGCAATTGGAATTCGAATTGACAGGCACCTTGAAGGCGGTGGGCTTCAAACACGGCCGGTGGCTCGATACGACGTTGATGCAGCGAACGCTCGGCAAGGGTGACTCGAGCATGCCGGACGATGAGGCGTCAGGGCGCGACTGAAGCGCCGTGTCTTATATTCGACTCAGCGCGAGTTGCGCAGTACCGCGGTGTAGGTGACCGGCCAGTCGTCCGAGGGCACAGGCATACGGCAACCGCCGCTGACGTAGTGCGATTCGGTTGCCATATGCAGACAGTGAGTAGCCCAAGCGCGAGACCGGAAATATAAGCGAAGCCACGTGAAAATTTCCATCGCGGGCCTGCATCGGGCGGCGCACTGGTAGCCGCACGCGCCGCCGCGTTAGAATCCCTCCCATGCCCAACACGCCGCCTCCTGTCCCGCCCTTGGCCGCCGACTCGCACGACCCGGCCGGTACCACGCCGCGCAACGAATACACCGTCGACGAACTCGCGCGCGTCACCGACACCACCGTGCGCAACGTGCGCGCCTATCAGGACCGCGGCCTGCTCGCGCCGCCGGAAAAACGCGGCCGCGTCGGCGTGTACGACGACACGCACGCTTCGCGTCTCAAGCTGATCAACCATTTGCTCGCCCGCGGCTACACGCTCGCGAACATCCAGGACCTGATCATGGCCGTCGACGAAGGCCACGATCTGCGTTCGATTCTCGGTCTGGAAACGGCGATCGGCGGCCGCTGGTCACGCGAGCGGCCGAAAAAATACTCGCTGATCGAACTGCTGCAAATGTTCGACGACAAGGCCTCGCCGAGCGCGCTCGGCAAAGCAGTCGACCTCGGTCTGCTGGAGCGCGACGGTCTCTCGTTCGTGTCAGGCAGCCCGACGGCGCTGGCCGCCGGCGCGACCATGGCGAAGGAAGGCATTCCGCTTGCCGATCTGCTCGACGCCGTGGGCATCGCGAGGCCGCATTTCAATGCGGTCGCCAAAGCGCTGGTCGATCTGGTGGTCCGCCAACTCGACCGCTACGACGCCGACGCGCTGCCGCCGCCCGCCGATGTGCCCGCTCTGGTCGACGCCATCTGGCGCCTGCGGCCGCTGGCGATGGTGCTGGTGGAAAGTGAAATGAACCGGGCGCTAGAAGAAGCCTCGGGCGATTATCTTGGCGACCGTGTCGCGGCCATCATGGAAAAGAAACTGGGCCATGCTGCTGAAGGCGCTGCGAGTACGGCGAAGAGGGACAAGACGAAGAAGTAGGCCGTGCGCGTAGTCTCGCTCTCGCGTTGAACTTCGCGTTGCTATCGCCTTCGCATTTTGTCCTTGCGTTCGCCCCTGCCGTGACGTTCGCGCTCGCATTCGCTTTTTGCCTTCGTTCGCCCTCGCCTTCGCATCCGCTCTTGCTTTCGTTCGCCCTCGCTTCGCCTTCAACCTCGCCCTCGCACCCACTTTCTCCCGCGTCTAAGCCTTCGCCTTCTCGCGCTTATGCGCCCACCCGCTTGCGCAGCTAGACGAACACACCAAGACCCACGCCATGTTCCGCCGCGCGTCATATTCAAATCTGCATTGCTTCGTTTGAACGGCGGGACGTCCATGCGACGATCCCCGAACGTCGCCGCAACGCGTTTTCAGTCGCATCCGCGGGCCCGCGCCATGCCATTCGCGGACTCGAACGAATCACGCTGACAACACGCGGCGGCCACACCAATCGAACGCAATGGAGATTCGCAGGATGGCCCGTCACGCCCGTTATTCGCTTCAACTCGCCGCCGCTTTGCTCGCGGCATTCACGACCTTGAACGCCGCCGCGCAGACCAGCGGCAGTAGCAACGAGCCGGCCAAAGTCTTGCGCATCGGCTATCAGAAATCGGGCCTGCTCGCGGTGCTCAAGGCACAAGGCTCGCTCGACGAAAAACTCAAACCGCTCGGCTACAGCATCAAGTGGTTCGAATTCCCGGCGGGACCACAACTGCTCGAAGCGTTGAACGCGAACAGCATCGACTTCGGCTACACGGGCGCACCGCCGCCGGTGTTCGCTCAAGCTAGCGGCGTGCGCTTCGTGTACGTGGGAGCCGAGCCTTCGGGAAGTCATGCCGAAGCGATCCTCGTCAAAAGCGACTCGCCACTGCGAAACGTGGCCGATCTGAAGGGCAAACGCGTCGCGCTGCAAAAGGGCTCGAGCTCGAACTATCTGATACTCGAAGCGCTCAAGAAAGCGGGCCTGCGCTACGAAGATATTCGCCCGGTGTATCTGCCGCCCGCCGACGCGCGCGCCGCTTTTGAAAGCGGCAGTGTCGATGCATGGGTGATCTGGGATCCTTACTATGCATCCGCGCAGCAGGCTCTGAAGGCGCGCACACTTGCCGACTACACCGAGCTCAACGCCCCGTACAACTTCTACGAAGCGACGCGCGACTTCGCGCAGCAGCATCCCGACGTGATCGGCGCGATTCTCGGACAGTTGCGCACTGCCGGGCTGTGGGTCAATGCGCACCCCGTGGAAACCGCCGCGCTGATCGCGCCGAAGGTCGGCCTCGATCAGAAGCTGGTCGAAACGTGGGTGCGCCGGTATCCGTACGGCACCACCGCCGTCACCGACGAGATCGTGCGTTCGCAGCAGATCGTCGCCGATGCGTTCTACGGCGCCAACCTGATCCCACAGAAAATCACCGTGAAAGACAGCGTCTGGCAGAACCGCGAAGTCACGTCGGCCCTCGCCGCGAAGTAACTCCCGGCGGCCCTCCGCGCGTAGAGGCGGGCGTCTAGCCACCCGCTTGCGTCATCCGTTGCCAGCCTCTATTGTTACATCGAACAATGTAACAGTTAAGAGCGTAAAAAGGAGACGGATCGGATGAACGCACGCATGATGCCCCACGACGCCGCGACGCCCGGCGCATCCGCGCCTATCGAGACCGATATCGCCATCATCGGGTCCGGGTTCGCGGGCCTCGGCATGACGATCCGCCTGCGCCAGGCCGGCGTGACCGACTTCATCGTCGCCGAAAAGGCCAATTCCGTCGGCGGCACGTGGCGCGACAACCATTACCCCGGTTGCGCCTGCGACGTCCAATCCCACGTCTACTCGTTCTCCTTCGCCCCGAATCCGCGCTGGACCCGCATGTTCGCGCGCCAACCGGAAATCCACGCTTACCTCGAGGACTGCACGCAGCGCTTCGGCATTCAGCGGCATCTGCGTTTCGGCCATGAACTCGCCACCGCGATCTACGACGAGACGCGCCACCGCTGGCAACTGACCTTTGCAAATGGCCAGCAATGGTCGGCACGCGTGCTGATTTCGGGCATGGGAGGCCTCTCGCGCGCGGCGGTGCCGAACATTCCCGGCCTTGAAAAATTCAAGGGCAAAACGTTCCATTCGCAGCGGTGGGATCACGGCTATTCGCTCGAAGGCAAACGCGTCGCCGTGATCGGCACCGGCGCGAGCGCGATCCAGTTCGTCCCGCAGATCGCGCCGCGCGTCGCGCATCTCGACCTGTTCCAGCGCACGCCGCCGTGGATCATGCCCAAGGCCGACCGTGCCGTGACACCGCTCGAACAGTGGCTGTTCAAACACCTGCCGTTCACGCAGAAGATCATGCGCTCGGCGCTCTACTGCATGCTCGAATCGCGCGCCTTCGGTTTTGCGATTCATCCTTCGCTGATGAAGACCGCGCAGAAAGCCGCGGAGCGGCATCTGCGCCGCCAGGTGCGCGATCCGCAATTGCGCGCCACGCTCACGCCCAACTACACGATGGGCTGCAAGCGCGTGCTGATCTCGAACGACTACTTCCCCGCCCTGTCGCGTCAGAACGTGTCGGTGACGACCACGGGCATCGCCCGCATCGAGGAAGACGCGATCGTCACCACCGACGGCGCGCGTCACAGCGCCGACTGCCTGATCTTCGGCACCGGCTTCCAGGTGGCCGATCCGTTTCCGCGCGGCGTGGTGCGCGGGCGTGGCGGCGTCGATATCGTCGATACGTGGCGTGACGGCGCGCATGCATACCTCGGCACGACATTGCCTGGCTATCCGAACTTCTTCATGGTGGTCGGACCGAATACCGGTCTCGGCCATAACTCGATGGTGTTCATGATCGAGTCGCAGGTGGAGTACATCCTGCGCGCGCTGAACACGATGCGTGCGGAGCGCGCCGATGCCATCGAAGTGCGCCCGCAAGTGGAGCGCGCCTACAACGAGCGGATTCAGCAGAAACTGGGCCGCGCGATCTGGTCGACGGGCGGCTGCAAGAGCTGGTATCTCGATCCGGCAACGGGCAAGAACACCGCGCTGTGGCCGGGCTTTGCCTACAAATTCCGCCAGGCCACCAGCACATTCAGCATGGGTGATTACCTCGCGTATTCGCCGGCGCCGCATGCGGCCGTTGCGCCGATGGGTTCGGCGCACGGCACGCATGCGCACGGCGGCGCTGCTTCAGCGCCTGTGGAAGCAGCCTGACGAAACATAACGACAACGACAAGGCACCGTTCAGGGAGAACTGGAGATAAGCCATGAAAAACTTCACCGACAGAGTAGCCGCGATCACCGGCGCAGGCTCAGGCATGGGCCGCTCGCTCGCGATCCAGTTGGCGCGCGAGGGCTGCCACCTCGCGCTTGCCGACCGCAATTCCACGAGCCTCGCCGAAACGGCGCAATTGGCGCAAGCCGCAACGCCGCAGATCGTCGGCTCGCCGCTGCGCATCACCACGCGCGTGCTAGACGTCGCCGACCGCGCCGCGATGTTCGACTGGGCCGCCGAAACGGCCGCGCAGCATCAGCGTGTCAATCTCGTGTTCAACAACGCGGGCGTCGCGCTGTCGAGCACCATCGAAGGGATGGATTACGCCGATCTGGAGTGGATCGTCGGCATCAATTTCTGGGGCGTGGTGCACGGCACGAAGGCGTTTCTGCCGTATCTCAAGGCCTCCGGCGCGGGCCATATCGTCAATACGTCGAGCGTCTTCGGCCTCTTCTCGCAGCCAGGCATGAGCGGCTACAACGCGACCAAATTCGCGGTGCGCGGCTTTACCGAAGCGCTGCGTCAGGAACTCGACCTGATGAAGTGCGGCGTTTCAGCGACCTGCGTGCATCCGGGCGGCATCCGCACGGGCATCGCGCAATCGAGCCGCATCGCCTCGAACATGGTCGGCTTCATGCTGGAAACCGAACAGCAAGGCAAGGACGACTTCGAAAAGTTTTTCATCACCACCGCCGATGAAGCCGCGCGCGTGATCCTCGACGGCGTGCGCAAGAACAAGCGACGCGTGTTGATCGGACGCGACGCGCGCGCCGCCGACTGGTTGGCGCGCACGTTGCCGGCGGCCTATCAGGCGCTGGTGGTGATGCAAATTCGCCGGATGAAACGCATCGCGGAAAAACGCGCGCGGCGCGCCGCGCACCTGGACGGAAAGCGCGCCTGACATCGCCGCCGCGCCCATAGGCGCCACGCACGTGATCCGATCACGCTCAGCAACACATCGAGAATCACAAGGAGAAAGGCCATGATGCCGATTCGCCGCGACCTCCGTTTCAACTTGCCGCAGGAACGCGCCTGCGATTGGCACGTGCAAGGCTCGCATGTGACACACTTCTTCAACGCGCTTTCGCTGCTCTTTCCGGCCGGCGAGCGTTTTTTTATGGACAGCGTGCGCAACTACCGTGATCAGATCGACGACCCTGAGCTGAAGAAGCAGGTGCTCGGCTTCATCGGCCAGGAAGCCATGCATACGCGCGAGCATGTGGAATACAACGATCTGCTGCAGGAAGCCGGCCTGCCCGCGCACAAGCTGGACAAAAGGCTGTGGGCGATTCTCAACTTCGGCCGCAAGATCTTGCCGCATTCGTACCAACTCGCCGTCACCGTCTGCCTCGAACACTACACGGCGATGCTTGCCGGCCTGCTGCTGGAAGACGCGTCGCGCATCGGCGGTTCGGTGGAAGGCTATACGCAGATGTGGACCTGGCATGCGCTCGAAGAAACCGAGCACAAGTCCGTTTCATACGATGTATGGAACGCCGTGCTCAAACCCGGCCTCGGCCGTTATCTGCTGCGCACCGGCACCATGCTCGCCACGACGGTGACGTTCTGGCTGATCGTGTTCGATTACCACGTGCGGCTCATCATCGCCGACCGCAAACGCGGCGGCCATCTCCGCGGCATGTGGCGCGTCGTGAAGTATCTGTACGGCCCGCGTCATGGTGTGTTTCCGCGCATCGCTGGCGAATGGCTGAGCTTTTTCCGGCCCGGCTTCCATCCGTGGGATCACGACAACCGTGCGCAACTTGCGCGCATCGACGGTCTGGTTGCCGCGGTCGATGCCACCAACGCGGTCACGCCGAGCGCCCGCAAGGCCGCGCGGCGCGGCGTGCAGGCGGCCGCGTGATACGCGACACGCTGTCGGTCGAGGCCGGCGACGTGCGGCTCGCGGTCTACGTGAGCGGACCGCGTGACGCGCCGCCAATCGTGCTGGTGCATGGTTATCCCGACTCGGCGGCCGTGTGGGAACCGGTACGCGCGCAACTGGACGCGCGCTACCGCGTGATCGCCTACGACGTGCGCGGCGCCGGCTCTTCCGAGGCGCCGGTCACGCGCCACGCTTACCGGCTCGACCGCCTCGCCGCCGATTTTGCGGCGGTCGCGGACGCGACTTGCGGCGCGCGGCCGTTTCATCTGGTCGGACACGACTGGGGCTCGATTCAAAGCTGGGAAGCGGTGACCGACCCTGCGTTCAAAGGCCGCATTGTTTCGTACACGTCTATCTCGGGACCGTGCCTGGATCACGCGTCCTTCGGCTTGCGCGACGAGAGCGAGGGTAACGGCGACGACGACACTCAAACCGCACATCCCATAACGAAGCCCCCATTCGGCAGTAGCGTTCGGCAAACGCTCAAGTCCTGGTACATCTTCTTCTTTCATCTGCCGTGGCTGCCGGAACTTATGTGGCGCGCGGGCGGCGCACGCCTGTGGCCGCTCTGGCTGCGTGTGACGGAACGCGTGCGCCCCGCGCCCGATCCGGCGCAGATGCGCAACGCGATCAATGGTCTGAACCTCTACCGCGCCAATTTCATCGACAAGCTGCTGCGCCCACGCGCGCGTCATGCGCACGCGCCGGTGCAATTCATCGTGCCGCTGCGTGACCGCTACGTCGGGCCGCCGCTCTCGCTCGGACTGGAGTGCTGGCTGGGCGCGTATGAGCGCACCGAGATCGATGCGGGCCACTGGGTCGTGTTGCGCGAACCCAACCGGATCGCGGCGAGCATCGAACGCTTCGTAGAGCGGCACCGCACGGATTGCGGCGGCTGCCCAGCGCCAACGCTCAACGCTCGCGGGGCAGGCGTGTGAACAGCGTCGGATAGTCGATTACGAGACCGTCTTCGTCCACCTTCATGTCGGCCGCGAAGTTGCGGAAGATGCCCTCGTAGCGATACTCGCGATGCAGCTCGATGCACGAATACGCTTGCTCGACGCGCGTGACCTGCAAATCAGGCGTCGAAATATACGCCACCGAAATCGGCTGACGCTCGCCTTCGGCCAGTTGCAAGCGGCGGATCGGCAGCGTGTTGGTGAACGGCGTAGCGGCGATATCGATGTCGATGCAGCCTTCGATCGCGCTCAGCGCGAGGCCGTGCCCATCGTGCCAATGGCCGGCGCCGTCGCCATGCAACTCCAGCTCGCCAGCGCCGACGATCTTCAGCCACGCATAGCGCGTGCGCCATTGCGCGTCGCAGCGCACCTTGTAGTGCAGCCCATACGGCTTGCCGTAGCGCTGCCCGACCACGACGCTTTCCACCGCGAAGCCGTCCTCGTGCGCGTCGAACGCCAGATGTTCGATGCCGTCGCCCTCTTCCGATGCCCACCGTAATTCACGCATGTGCCTGTCTCCTCGTGAGGCGGCGCAGCCGGGTTCTGCCGGGTTCCGCCGGGCTCATATCGTAGCGCGAATGCTTTCGACTCGCCGACTCCTGGACATCGCGGGCGTGTGTCGCAAATAGCCACTATCAACGCGCAGCGATGCCCGGCGCGGCCTGGCTGGCCTATGCTCGCGGTTCGCAGTCATCCGACCGGCGCGCGCCCGACGCTCGCGCGGCGAAATTGCGCATCATCGAAATCACCCGCCTTCCCATCATGCACGCCGCCGCGACCGAAGCTCAATCCGCCGCCTTGCGCACGCTGCTGCGCAGCCTCGGCCAGATCGTGCTGCAACCGAACGCCTTCACCGGCGCGTGCCTGCTCGCCGCCTGGCTGCTCTACGACCCGCGCCTCGCTTGCGCGGCGCTGATGGGCGCGGTCGCGGCCAATGTGAGCGCGGTATTGGCCGGCTATCGCGAGGACGATACGCGCGCCGGATTGCACGGTTTCAACGGCGCGTTGGCGGGACTCGCCGCCTTCAACTTCATCGCCGACAATGCGACAGCGGGCGCGGTGGCGATTCTCGCCGCCACGTGCTCGGCGTGGTTCGTGGAGCCGTGGTCGCGCTGGCTGCGGGCGCGCGGACTCGGCTTCTTTTCGAGCCCGTGCCTGATCGTCACGTGGCTTTGGCTGCCGATGGTCACGGTCAACGCGCCATTCGCCAGCGTGCCCCCGGCGCACGCGCTGAGCGCGACGCAAGTGGGCAGCGGACTGCTCGCCGGCTTCGCGCAAACCGGCTTTGCATCGGACGCATTGCCCGGATTACTGGTGTTGGTCGGGATTGCAGCGGCGTCGCGCAGGCATGCGCTGCGGGCGCTGATCGGCGCCGGATTCGCCAGCGCTGCGCATCTGCTGCTCGGCGCAACGATAACCTCCTTCGACGCGGGCCTGTTAGGATTCAACGGCGCGCTGACCGCGCTTGCGCTGGCCGACTGCGGCCTCGTCACGATGCTCGGCGGCGTGGCCGTGTCGGTCGTGCTGCAAGCGTCGGCGGCGCACTTTGGCTGGCCGGTTATGACGGCGCCCTTCGTCCTCGCGACGTGGAGCGTGCAGTGGCTCAAGCGACGCTCGGCCCACGGCGTGAGCGCGGCGGCCGCCGAACCCGCGCAACCTGTGGACGCCGCACGCGGCGCGACGACGCCGGTCCAGGCCAGCCGCGCGAGCTAGTTACGCCGCCGGGTTTCGTCACAAGCTCGCGCCACACGTTTCGGCGATCATGCAACTTCAGGAGACAGACATGTCGTTCACTCACAGCCCTGCCGGCCGCGTCGCCGAGGCGGGGCCATTGTCCGATGCCGAGCGGCAGACCCGCGTCGACCTGGCCGCGGCCTACCGGCTCGCGGCGCTCAACGGCTGGGACGACCTGATCTACACGCATATCTCGGCGAGCGTTCCGGACGAACCCGGCCACTTCCTGATCAACCCATTCGGCCTCGCCTTCGATGAAGTGCGCGCATCGAATCTCGTGAAAATCGATATTGCGGGCAATATCGTCGGCGCGAGCGAACATGCGGTGAATGCGACCGGCTTCGCGCTGCACGCAGCGGTCCACGCGGCACGCGCCGATGCCTTCTGCGTGATGCATCTGCACAACACGGCGGGCGTGGCGGTTTCCGCGCAACCGGCCGGCTTGCTGCCCGCCTCGCAACACGCCCTGCGCTTTTACGGCCAACTCGCGTACCACGATTACGAAGGCCTCGCGTTCACGCCGGCGGAAGGCGAGCGACTCGTCGCGCATCTCGGCGACAAGCCCGCCATGCTGTTGCGCAATCACGGCACACTGACCACCGGCCGCACGGTCGCCGAAGCCTACGTGCTGATGGCAACGCTGCTCAAGGCCTGCGAGATCCAGTTGCAGGCGCAAGCATGCGGCGCGGAACTCGTCGTGCCAAGCGACGCAGTCGCCGCACGCACGGCGGAACAACTGTACGATGGCGGCGCCATTGAAGGCGTGCTCGAATGGCCTGCCTTGCTGCGCAAACTCGACCGCCTCGACGCCAGCTATCGCGATTGAATTCGCGCCACGTTCACTTCAATCCCAATCTCGTTCTTAACGGAGTCACACCATGCCCACGTTTCATATCGAACTCTTCGAAGGCCGCTCGGTGGAACAGAAACGCCAGTTCGTCGAAGCCATTACCAAGGCGACTTGCGAATCGCTCGGCGTCGAACCGAATTCGGTGGATATCATTCTGACCGACGTGAAACGCGAAAACTGGGCAACGGCTGGGCGTTTGTGGTCCGACGCCTGAGGCTGAAGCGTGCGGCATGGCTGACGACGCTGGCCGTGCATTGGCGCTTCAAACCCGCGTTACCAAGGGTTCCCACCTTGAGCTGCGCGCGTTGCGCGCGCAGCTTGTGATGCTCAACGAAGCGTATTTACAACGCATCGCCGTGGCGGCGTAACAACACACCGCCACCAAGTTACGCCATCAGAACTTGTGGATGATGCCCACACCGGCAGCAAACTGGCTGCGTGACGAGGACGGCGCGCTGTTCTGGCCGTCGCCGATATCGGCCGTCGCGTTGATGATGCTCACGCCGTTCGTGCCCAGGGTCTGACCGCCTGCGCGTTGATACGCCTCGAGCGCATACAGACCGGTGCGCTTGGAGAGGCTGTAGTACTGCGAGAGGTTGAACTGCTGGTAGCTAGCCGAGCTCGTGATGCCGTTCGCTTTGGTAGCACGCGTATAGCTGTAGCCCGCAGCCAGGTCCAGTGCCGTCAAAGGCTTGAAGTGCAGCACGGCACCGCCCGTGTTGAAGATCGCGGTGGTGTGGAACGGCGAGTTGATACCCGGAACGTATTGCACGTTCGAGTACGAGAACGACACGTCCCACTGCGGAGTGAACGCATAGCCGCCCGTTACCGCCACGCGCTGCTGTGCCTGGGCGCGCTGATAGCCGTTGTTGATGCCCGACACACCCGCCTGGGCGCCGTTGTTCGACGTCGTGGAGTCAGCGCCCCATGCGCCGCCGCCAGGCGTCGAGTTGTTGATGCGCTGGAAGCCCGCCGCAATGCCGAACGGACCATTCAGGTACTGCAAGGCCGCGCTCCACGTCGAACCGGCGTTGAAGCTGCCCGGCACGCCGCCCAGCGCATACGAGCCGCTAGCCGTCAGCCCATAGAAGTTCGGCGACGTGTACACCAGCGAGTTATTGACGCGGTACAGCGTATCCAGAGAGTCGATATCGCCCGGGTGTGCGCCGTATGCGCCCGTCAGCCAGGTGGTCGGGCTGTACGGCGAGAGCAGCGTGTAGTACGACGTATATTGGCGGCCTGCGGTGAACGTACCGTAGCTGGCATTCGCCACACCGACGTAAGCCTGGCGGTTGAACGCGAGACCGGAAACCGACTGCGCGCCAGTTGCGCTGTTAAAGCCCTCTTCCAACTGGAAGATCGCCTTCGTGCCGCCACCCAGGTCCTCGGCGCCTTTCAGGCCGAAACGGCTGCCGGCCCAGATGCCGTTGACCATCTTCACGACCGAACGGCCGCCGCTGGTCGAACCGAGCGACGTTTGGCTACTCTGATAGCCGATCCCCGTATCGACGATCCCGTACAGCGTCACGCTGCTCTGAGCGTGCGCGCCGAGGGCGACCAAGCCAAGCGCCGAAGTTGCCAATGCCTTTTTCATTTCTGCTCCTCTTTAAAAGATTATTCTTTGATCGCGGCACCCTTCGAGTGCCGCGGAGTGTGGATATTTTTCGAATGCTCCGGCATTAATTAAGGATTTCAAAATACCGGATGACCATTGATCAGGCTAGGCAACCATGTCGAGAACATCGGTACGTAAGTCACGATGTTGATCGCGCTGAAGATAGCCAGGTAATAAGGCCACGCCACCTTGGTAGTTTCACCAATCGACACATTGCCGATCGCGCACCCGATAAACTGCACCGAGCCGATTGGCGGGTGCACCAGACCCAATGCGCAATTCAGCAGGATCATGATCCCGAACTGCACGGGACCGACGCCGGCGTGCATCGCCATCGGCAGGAACAGCGGCGTGGTGATCAGGATGTGCGCCGCCATGTCGACGAACGTGCCGAGGAAAATCTGGATCAGGTTGATGTACAGCAGCATCAGCCACGGCAGGCTGGTCGCGCCGTCGAGCATGTGTTCGATCGCATCCGGAATCTCCAGATAGGCCATCTGGTAACGCAGCATGTTCGACACGCCGATCAGCAGCAGCACCACGCCGGTGGTTTTGGCCGCCTTGGACAATGCGTGGAACAGCTTCTTCATCGTCATCGAGCGATACACGACGATCGTCAGCACCAGCGAATAAAACACTGCGATAGCGGCGGCTTCCGTCGCCGTGGCAATGCCTTTTGCCACGCAAACCAGAATGATCGCAATCACCATCAAGCCGGGCAACGCGCCGAGGAACGTGCGGGCCACGGCGTACCAACCCGGGAATTTTTGCAGTTCCGTCGACCCATCGGCACGACGCGGATAACCGTACTTGACCGCTTGCCAGTACGCGGCGATCAGCACGAAACCCATCACCCACAACACCGGCAGCAGACCGGAAAACAACAGATCGCCGATCGAGACGCCGCTCATCGGGTGTCCATTCAACGTGCCCGTGATGCCCTGGGCCGCGAATGCATAAATGATCATATTGGTCGACGTCGGCATCAGCGCGCCCGCCAGCGACGAGTGCGTCGTCACGTTGACTGCATAGGCCGCGCTATAACCTTCACGCTTCATCAACGGAATGACCACGCCGCCCATAGCCGACGTATCCGCCGAGGGCGAACCGGAGACCCCGCCGAACAGCGTGCAGGCGACCACGTTGGCCATACCGAGGCCGCCGCGGAAATGCCCGACCGTGGCTTGCGCGAAACGCAGAATGCGGTCCGCGATGCCACCGTGCAGCATCAGTTCACCGGACAGAATGAAGAACGGCACGGCGATAAACGAGAAGCCGTTGATGCCCGAAATCATCGACTGCATGGCGGTGGCCGCCGGCAAGCCTTCGTACAGATAAGTCAGGACACACGAGAGCCCGAGCCCGAAGGAAACAGGAACGCCGAGAAGGAGAAAAACAAGAAAACTAACGGAGAGGATGGCAAGTTCCATGATTGCTCTAGTTTTGTTTCTGTGCGAAAAGCGCGAGCAGGTTCTCAATCGAGAACATTGCAATGCAGACGCTGGCAATAACCGGAATGCAGTAACGCAACGATTCAGGCAAGCCGATAATTGGAATCCGGTCTTCGGCGGTGGCCTCCACCATCTGCAGACACCCGAAGAAAACCATCACCGCAAACGCGATCAGGCAAATATGCTGAAACGCCGTGGCGATGAGTTGCCCTTTCGGCGGCAATTTCTTGACGAGCGAATCGAGCCCGATATGACCGCCCTCACGCACCTTGAGCGCGGCGCCGAACATGGCGATCACGATCACCAGCAAAAGCGCGATGGGCTCGACGAAATCCGGCGCATCGCTGAAAACGTAGCGCATCACGACGCTATAGATCACCAGCAGGCTCAGCACGGCGAGACTCACCGACGCCAGGATAACCAGCGCGCGGAACAGAAAATCATTTGGGCGTTTCATGAATCTCATTGAACCCATCCTTGCATACGACCGACCTGTCTTTAATAGTCAGCAATCCTGTTCGACTTATCGATTCAGGAAGCACGCAGCGGCAGAGCCCGCGAATCTTCTCGCAGGCTCTGTGCGCCGCAGTTGTGCCTCCGTTCAGGCGAACCTTATTTGACTGCCTGAATCTCGTCGACGAGCTGCTTCATTTGCGGGGTCTTTTCGTACTTCGCCCAGACCGGCTGCATGGCCTTGACGAACGCGGCGCGATCGATCTGCGTCGAGGCGACGATGGTCGCGCCGCCCTTCGTGACCGTCTTGCCGGCGTCGGCTTCACGCGCCGTCCACAGCTTCTGGTAGTACGGCACCGAGTCGGCGGCAGCCTTCTTGATGATGTCCTGCTCTTGCGGCGTCAGCGTGTCCCACACTTTCTTCGAGAACACCAGCACTTCCGGCGTCATCGAATGCTGGGTTTCGGAGTAGACCGGCGCGACTTCGAAGTGCTTGGTTTCTTCGTACGACGGCAGGTTGTTCTCAGCGGCATCCACCAGACCCGTCTTCAGGCCCGTATAGACCTCGGCGAACGGCATCGGCGTGGGCGTGCCGCCCATTGCGCGGATTTCGTCGACCATCAGATCGGACGGCTGCACGCGAACCTTGAGGCCCTTCATGTCAGCCGGCGTGTGAATCGGCTTCTTCGTGTAGATGGAACGCGCGCCGCTCTCGTAGAACGTCAGCGCGATCATGCCCTTCGCCTTGAAGGCGTCGAGAATCTTCTGGCCTTCCGGGCCGTACATCACTTTGCGGAAATGGTCGATGTCGCGGAACAGGAACGGCAGCGACGGGATCATCGATTCGGGCACGATCTCGTTGAAAGCGGCACCGTTGGCACGCGCCATGTCCAATGCGCCGATGCGCACCTGATCGATCGTGTCGTTTTCGGAACCGAGCGCGCTATTGCCGAACACCTTCACGGAATCCTTGCCGCCGGTTGCCTTGTTGATCTGTTCCCCCATGTATTTCACGGCCATGTTGGTCGGATAGGTGTCGCCATGCACGTCGGACACGCGGAATACACGCGCTTGTGCCGACACGGAGCTGAAGGCCAGCAGCGAGGCTGTGACGATCATCGAAACACGGGAAGAGGCAAACTTCTTATTCATCGTGAAATTCCTTGAAAAATTGACCATCCAATCGATTGCGGAGGGCCCGCTTGCGGTGGCCGCCCGCGGATGCGACATGGTTTGCTGCGTCTCCCGGCTCGACGCTCGCCACCGCTTGCGGTCACGAGCGCTTTGCCATGCTGGTCTGTGCAACGTCCCCGGCGCAGATGCTCAGCACTCCTGTCAGACAACTCGACTCTTTTACTTTTGCTTCAACTGCATCGGCTTGCGTCGCGCGTGCGAGTAGTCGCGCGCGTCGACGCCGCCTCGTTCATACCGAAAACTTGAAAATTCACAGAAAGGAATTCGTTTGGGCTTATACGTTGTACGACGACATATGAAGTCTATAAAACGAAGTTTGAGTTGTACAGACGGTATTTACCCGCACCGCGAAGGCATCCGGCGCGGATGACCGATGCATCGCACGGCGAGTCCCTACGCCAGCTTGCGCGGCGCTCCCGGGGTAAAACCGGCATGCCCCGGAGACGCTGTTTTTCGTAGCGAAATGTGACGAGACCGTAGTCTTTACACCACAATGTTGTACGACGACCTATGAATATCGAGCAGACAAACAAAGGGCGCCGGAGCATGACGACATGCCCGGCGCCCTTCTCATGCGGGCTTCGCTTACAGCTCGCCGGCGAACTCCGGCTCGGGCAGTCCGGTCACGCCAGGACGCACGGCGAACAGATGGCCGTCGTGCTCGCTCGCGTTCGCTGCGGGACGAATCGACGTGACGAACAGCGTGTCCAGATCGCGTCCACCGAAGACACACATGGCCGGCTTGATGGCCGGCACGGCGATCTGCCGGTCCAGCTTGCCTTCGGGCGTGAAGCGCAGCAACAGGCCTGCGTCGTTCGCGCAAATCCAGTAGCAGCCGTCGGCGTCCACCGCGGCGCCGTCCGGACGGCCTGCATGGTGGTTCAAATCAGCGAACACGCGACGGTTGCGCGGCTCACCAGTCTCGACGTCGTAATCGAAGGCCCAGATCTGCCGGCGCAACGGATGCGAGTCCGACAGATACATGGTCGTGCCGTCCGGCGACCACGCGAGGCCGTTCTGCGTGATGAGCGCGTCGACGACCGGCGCGGACAGCACGCCGTGCGTATCGAAACGATAGAGCGCACCGGCCGGCTTGGCCGCCGCCATGTCCTGCACCATCGTGCCGGCCCAGAAGCGTCCTTGCCGGTCGCAACGGCCGTCGTTGAAACGCATGTCGTCGCAAGCGAAATCCGGGGCGGCGAGCTTGCGCCCTGTCACCTGCACGGGTTCGCCGTTCGCCGAGGGCTCGGTCAGCGTGACCGCAAAGAGCCCGGTCTCGCAGCCGGCCAGCACCGTGCCGCGATGATCGAACGCGATGCATGCGACTTTCTCCGGCAGCAGCCATTCAGAGCGCTCGCCCGAATCGATCCGCAAGCGCACGATCTTCTGCGCCGGAATATCCACCCAGTACAGCGCTTGCTCCGCGACGCGCCACACCGGACTTTCACCGACTGAGGCCGGCGCCTGCCCCGCTGCCTCGACTCGCTCCACTCGCGGGTTCGCCGCGGCGCTCACCGTTTCGGCTCCATCGGACCGGCGAGCACAAACGGGCCGCCCTGGAAACGCTGCGTCGGATCGTCGAGTTCGGCAGTCGGTGCCGTGACCGGAAAGAGATGCTCGAATTCGACCGAACTGTCTTGCGGACGAAAACCAAGGAACGCGGCCTTCGTGTTGTCCACCCACTTGGTCCGGTTATCCGACACGCCGTAGACGATCGCGTGACCCACGCGGTTGGTGAACAGCGAGCAGCGCACCAGTTCGATGAAGTCGCGATAGCTCAGAAAGGTCACGAGCATGCGCGGATTCTTCGGCTGCTCGAACGACGAACCGATCCGCAGACACACGGTCTCCAGACCGAAGCGATCGAAGTAGTAACGCGACAATGATTCGCCGAAGCATTTCGTCACGCCGTACAGGCTGTCGGGACGCAGCGGCGCATCGATATCGACCACCTCCGTCACCGGATGAAAACCCACCGCATGATTCGAGCTCGCATACACGATGCGCTTCACGCCCTGCTTCTGCGCAGCCGAATAGAGGTTGTACAGGCCACGGATGTTCGCTTCGATCAGATCTTCGAACGGCGCCTCGACGGAAATGCCGCCGAGGTGAATCACCGCGTCCACGCCTTCGAGCAGTGCGTGGACCGCGGCTTCGTCCGCGAGGTCGACGGTCGAAGCTTCCTCATGCGCCGCCACGTCGCCAAGCGGAGCGATATCCGTGACGCGCACGATATCGGCCCACGCGGCGAGCGCGCCGCGCAACTGCTTGCCGAGGTTGCCCGCCGCGCCGGTGAGCAGCAGGCGGCGAAAGGGTTTCTGTGCCGCGCCGCGGTCAAGGTTCGAGTCAGTCATGTTTCTATAGTGGTGTGAGTGCGATCAGATCAGGCAAGGCAGCCAGCCGGCCCATCAGGTCACCGGCGCCGGATTGAACAGCGTCAACGCATTGTGGAGCTTGAGCTTTTCAGCGCAGGTCTCCTTGCGCCCGCTGGCGACATCGAGCATCAGACGGAACAGTTCCCAGCCCACCTCTTCGATGGTCGCCGCGCCGGTCGCGATGGTGCCGGCGTTGATGTCCATCAGGTCGTGCCAGCGGCGCGCCAGATCCGAGCGCGTCGCGACCTTGATGACGGGCACTTCGGCGAGGCTATACGGCGTGCCGCGGCCGGTGGTGAAAACGTGCAGATTGATACCCGCCGCGACTTGCAGCGTACCGCAGATGAAGTCGCTAGCCGGCGTGGCCGCGTAAATCAGGCCTTTCTGGCGAACCTTCTCGCCGGGCGACAGCACGCCGGAAATCGCCGAGTTACCCGACTTGATGATCGATCCCATCGCCTTTTCGACGATGTTCGACAAGCCGCCCTTCTTGTTGCCCGGCGTGGTGTTGGCGCTGCGGTCCGCGCCGCCGCGCTTCAGATAATCGTCGTACCACTGCATCTCGCGGATGATCGCCGCGGCGACCTCCGGGTTGGCCGCGCGCGCCGTCAATTGATCGACGCCGTCGCGCACTTCGGTGACTTCGGAGAACATGACGGTGGCGCCGGCACGCACAAGCAAGTCGGTCGCGTAGCCCACTGCGGGGTTCGCGGTGAGGCCGGAGAACGCGTCGCTGCCGCCGCATTGCACGCCGATCACGAGATCGGACGCGGGGCAAGTCTCGCGGCGGCGATTGTTCAAACGCTTCAGATGACCATCGGCCATTCGCATGATCGACTCGATCATCGACTGGAAGCCGACGTGCGCTTCGTCTTGCAGTACGACGACGTCGCCGTTCAGATCGGCCTCGATATCGCCGATGTCCGCGACTTCGGCCACATTCGCGGCCGCGGCGATCGGAATCGTGCCGGGCGGCATCAGGCGCTCGGGCTGCAGCTTCTCGCAGCCGAGGCTGACCATCATCACCTCGCCGCCGAAATTCGGATTCAGGCTGATATTGCGCACGGTGCGGATCGGCACCATCGCGTCGGGTGCGTCGATCGCGACGCCGCAGCCGTAGGTGTGGCCGAGGCTCACCACGTCGTCGACGTTCGGATAGTTAGGCAGCAGTTCGGCCTTGATGCGGGTGACCGCGTGCTGGACCACATCGGCCACGCATTGCACCGTGGTCGTGATGGCGAGAATGTTGCGCGAGCCCACCGAGCCGTCCGCGTTGCGGTAGCCCTCGAACGTGTAACCCTCGAGCGGCGGCATCTCAGGCGCCTTGATCGTGGCGATCGGCAGATCCTCGAGTCCCGGCGGGCTCGGCATGCGGATCACATGTTCGTTGATCCAACTGCCCTTGGGCAGCGCCTTGAGCGCATAGCCGATCACCACGTTGTAGCGGATGACCTCGTCGCCCTCGGCCAGATCCGCCAGCGCGACCTTGTGCCCTTGCGGCACGCGCTCGCGCAGCGCCAGGCCATCGGGAAATACCGCGCCCTCACCCAAGCCGCCGTCGTTGACGACGATCGCGACATTGTCATTGGGGTGAACGCGAATGTAGAGCGGAGATTGTTCCATTGCATCGATCCTTATGGCGATGTACGCCTGCTGCGCCAGCTATTCATACGTCATCCTACAACACAGGAGATTGCACCAACGTTCCGTATTTACCCTAGGAGGAGCATTATGCCGTGAAATGCCCGTTGAGTTAGCCGTTTTGTTGTTGTACGATGACGTATAAGAAATCTCAATTTCTACCTGAACGAACCACCGCGAACCACCCGCGAACCATTCCGACGCTCTGGATACTCATCATGACGACACCGCAGGAACTGAAGCAGATCGTTTCCGAAGGCCTCCTGTCCTTCCCCGTTACCGACTTCGACGAACAAGGCGATTTCCGCGCCGACACCTATGCTGAGCGCCTCGAATGGCTCGCTCCTTACGGCGCGTCGGCGCTGTTCGTCGCCGGCGGCACGGGCGAATTCTTCTCGCTCACGCACAACGACTATTCGAACGTCGTGAAGACGGCCGCCGAAGTCTGCAAAGGCAAGGTGCCGATTCTCGCCGGCGCGGGCGGCCCGACGCGCGTCGCGATCGCTTACGCACAGGAAGCCGAGCGCCACGGCGCGAACGGCATTCTGCTGATGCCGCACTACCTGACGGAAGCCTGCCAGGAAGGTATCGCCGCGCACGCGGAAGAAGTTTGCAAGTCCGTGCCGAACATGGGCGTGATCATCTATAACCGTGCGAACTCCAAGCTTAACGCCGATATGCTCGAAGGGCTGGCCGAGCGCTGCCCGAACCTGATCGGCTTCAAGGACGGCGTGGGCGAGATCGAGAACATGGTGTCGATCCGCCGCCGCCTCGGCGACCGCTTCTCCTATCTCGGCGGCTTGCCGACCGCGGAAGTCTATGCCGCGGCGTACAAGGCGCTGGGGGTGCCGGTGTATTCGTCGGCAGTGTTCAACTTCATCCCGAAGACCGCGATGGACTTCTATCGCGCCATCGCCGCGGACGACCACGCGACCGTCGGCAAGCTGATCGACGAATTCTTCCTGCCGTATCTGGCGATCCGCAACCGCCGCGCCGGCTACGCGGTCAGCATCGTCAAGGCGGGCGCGAAGCTGGTCGGCCACAGCGCCGGTCCGGTCCGCGCGCCGCTGACCGATCTGACGGAAGAAGAAATGAGCAAGCTGGACGCGCTCATCAAGACGCTCGGCCCGCAGTAATCGGCCTGGCCTATTAGCAGCAGTCAACACCCGGCGGCCGTGCGAACGATGACCGCGTAGACGGCACCGCAAAGAGCGCCCGGGACGGCAACGTCGCCGGGCGTTTTTGTGCCGCACGAATGTATCGACGAGGCGTCGTAGCCGCTTTTTGCGCAAAACGCCTCGGGAGCCCACTCCTCCCGCGCAAAAGAAATTCAGGAGATGACCATGGAAATGAGCCGCACCGTCAGTGCCGCCCACGTCGCAAAGCGCACCCGAGTCCGCTACGGAATCCTGCTGCTGATCTTTCTGATCACGACCTTCAACTATGCAGACCGCGCCACGCTGTCGGTGACCGGCTCGGCCATGCGCGCCGAGTTCGGCTTCGACGCGATCCGCATGGGCTACATCTTCTCCGCGTTCAGTTGGGCCTACGTGCTATCGCAACTGCCGGCCGGCTGGCTGCTGGACCGCTTCGGCGCGCGGCGCGTCTACGCGGCGAGCATTTTCTTCTGGTCGCTCTTCACGCTGCTGCAAAGCTCGATCGGCTTGCTGGGCAGCGCGGCGGCCGCCGTCACCGCGCTGTTCGTGCTGCGCTTCGCGATGGGCGCGGCCGAATCGCCGGCATTTCCGGCCAATGCGAAGGTCGTGGCGAGCTGGTTTCCGACCAACGAACGCGGCACGGCGTCGGCCATTTTCAATTCGGCGCAATACTTCGCGGCGGTCGTGTTCACGCCGTTGATGGCGTGGCTTACCCACGCGTTCGGCTGGCACATGGTCTATGTCGTGATGGGCGTGATGGGGCTCCTGCTCGCGCTCACCTGGCTGAAGGTGATGAAGAACCCCGCGGATCATCCGCGTGTTTCGCGCGCCGAGTTGGAGTACATCGAACAGGGCGGCGGCGTGATCAGCGGGCAGAAGCAAGCCCGATCCGCCGACAAGATCGAAAGTACCGGCGGCTGGTCCCTGGTTCGCCAACTGCTCAGCAACCGCATGCTGGTCGGCGTCTATCTTGCGCAGTACTGCATCAACGTGCTGACCTACTTCTTCCTGACGTGGTTTCCGATCTACCTCGTGCAGGCGCGCGGCATGACGATTCTGCAAGCGGGTCTGGTCGCTTCGCTGCCGGCGATTTGCGGATTCTCGGGCGGCGTGCTCGGCGGCATTCTCTCCGACGGGCTGATCCGTCGCGGCCATTCGCTCACGATAGCGCGCAAGGTGCCGATCGTCGGCGGCATGCTGCTGTCGGTGTGCATCATCGGCTGCAACTATGTGTCGACCGACTGGGTCGTCGTCGCGCTCATGTCGCTCGCGTTCTTCGGCAAAGGCATCGGCGCGCTCGGCTGGGCTGTCGTCGCCGATACGTCGCCGAAAGAAGCGCTCGGCCTCTCGGGCGCGATCTTCAATATGTTCGGCAACGTGGCCGGTATCGTCACGCCGATCGTGATCGGCTATCTCGTGGCGAAGACCGGCTCGTTCAACGGCGCGCTGGTGTTCGTGGGCATCAATGCCCTGCTCACGGTGTTCAGCTATCTCGTGATCGTGAAAGACATCAAGCGGGTCGAGTTGCGCCCGCGCTGATCGCGCGGCGGTTATCGTACTTCTCTGCGGACGGCGAAATGAGCGCCGTCGCAGCGTGAAACGCAGGCTACAAAGGGAACCCGGCGCCGTATCGGGCGCCGGCCCGCAAAATGATATGGCGTGGTTATAATCAGTCGTCAGACGACGGTATAATGAAACGCATGAAGTGTCTGCAACTATCTGATTCAAGGGGCGTTTTCGATGGCTACACCACTGGCATCCGCGGCACCGCCACGACGCGCTCGTAATCTTGCCGAGTTCGTCGTCAGCTACGTCACCGAGCAAATCGCGTCCGGCGCGCTGAAGCCCGGCGACAAACTGCCGACCGAATCGCAACTCATGGTCACGCTGAGCGTGAGCCGCACCGTCATTCGCGAGGCGATTTCGCGTTTGCAGGCGGGCAAGATCATCGAGACGCGGCACGGCATCGGCAGCTTCGTGCTCGAGCCGCAGCGCGAAAAGCTGGGCATCGACATGGTGCCCGCCACCACCCTGCGCGACGTGTTGTCGATCCTGGAACTGCGCATCAGTCTCGAAACGGAATGCGCGGGTCTCGCGGCCCAGCGCGCCAAGCCGGACGACCTCGCGCGCATGCGCGGCGCGCTCGACGCAATCGAAGCCACGCGCCATAACGGGCTGGACAGCGTCGACGCCGATCTGCAGTTTCATATCTCGGTGGCGCGCGCCACGGGCAACCGCTATTTCGTCGACATCCTCACGCAAATGGGCAGCGCGCTGATTCCGCGGAACCGGCTCGATTCGGCGGGCATTGCGCGCGCGGAACCGGACGCGTATCTGTCGCTCGTCAACCTCGAGCACGAAAGCATTCTCGAAGCAATCACGCGGCACGACGCGGAAGGCGCGCGCGCGGCCATGCGCATGCATCTGTCCAACAGCCGCGAGCGTCTGCGGCGCGCTAACGAAGCCGCCGAGGCGAATAGCTGATTCGGCTCGCTTCTGATTCGGGTTCGCTAAGGCGGACGCAATAGAAAAATGGCCGGGATATCCCGGCCATTCTTTTATCTCACTCGATTACCCGCCACTTAACTGCGCGTGATCTCGCCATCGCGACGACGCCACAGGTCCAGCGGGTTGCCGTCGGTCAGCGCTTGCGGCAGCAGATCGGCCGGGAAATCCTGGTAGCACACCGGACGCAGGAAGCGCTCGATCGACGTCGTGCCGACCGAAGTCGCGCGGCTATCGGACGTCGCCGGAAACGGGCCGCCGTGCACCATCGCGTGCGACACCTCGACACCCGTCGGGAAACCGTTCACCAGAATCCGGCCGGCCTTGCGTTCGAGAATCGGCACCAGCTTCTTCGCCGCTGCCAGGTCGGCGCTGTCCATCTGCACCGTGGCGGTCAACTGGCCGGCAAAGTGCTCGGCGACCGCGAGCAGTTCCCGCTCGTCCTTGCAACGGACGATGGTCGACGCCGGGCCGAACACCTCGTCTTCCAGTGCCGGCGTGGCGAGGAACGTCTGTGCGTCGGTCACGAACAACGCCGCGCGCGCCTGCGTCGGGCCGGTTGTATCGACACCGCGCGCTACAGCCTCGACGCCCTTGATCGCCGCCAGCTTGCCTTCGCCTTCTTCATAAGCAGCGCAGATGCCGGACGTCAGCATGGTCTGCGCGGGCTTGCCGCTCAGCGCGTCCGTCGCCGTGGCGACGAAAGTCTTGAGCGCGTCGCTGTCGACGGCAATTGCGAGACCCGGATTGGTACAGAACTGGCCGGCGCCTAGCACCAGCGAATCGACGAAACCGCGCGCGATGCTCTCGCCGCGCGCAGCCAGCGCATTCGACAGGAGGAACACGGGATTGATGCTGCTCATTTCCGCGTAGACCGGAATCGGCTCGGCACGCGCCGCCGCGACGCGCATCAGCGACGTGCCGCCCGCGCGCGAACCGGTGAAGCCAACCGCCTTGATCGCGGGATGCGCAACCAGCGCCTCGCCGACGGAATTCCCCGCGCCGACGATCATCGAGAACACGCCTTCAGGCAAGTCCATCTCTTGCGCGACGCGCTGGATCACGCGGCCGACCATCTCGGACGTGCCGAGATGCGCGCGGTGCGCCTTCACCACGACCGGGCAGCCGGCCGCGAGCGCTGCCGCCGTGTCGCCGCCCGCCACCGAAAACGCGAGCGGGAAATTGCTGGCGCCGAACACCGCGACCGGGCCGAGCGGAATCTTTTGCATGCGCAGGTCAGAGCGCGGCAGCGGCTTGCGCTCCGGCAGCGGCGAATCGAGCGTGGCGGCGAGCCACTGGCCGGCGCGCACGACTTGCGCGAACAGCTTGAGCTGGCCCGTGGTGCGGCCGCGTTCGCCTTCGAGACGCGCCTTCGGCAGACCCGATTCCTGGTGCGCCCGTTCGATCAGCGCGTCGCCCAACGCCGTGATGCCGTCGGCGATACGCTCGAGAAACTCGGCCCGCACCGTGAGCGGCAGTTGCCGGTACGGATCGAACGCTTGCTGCGCCAGCTCGCACGCCTGCCCCACGACGGCCACCGAGCCGCTGCCGAAAACCGGCTCCGCGATATCGAATCCCGTGGCAGGATTGAACGCATGCAATGGTTTTTCCTCGCCGCGCACCGCTTGGCGGCCGATCAGCATTTCGCCGGTAATAGACATTTGCTTTCCTTGAGTGAAGGCCTAAGATATAGGTCATCCTACAACATTACGAGGTATGCGCGCAACCTGAAACGCTTGCCTGGCGAGGAATTCGGGTTAACGTGACCGTTACAACCGGCGAGGCCGGTGCTAATCTGCGACTAAGACATACGACGACCTATAACTCGTGTTGAGCCGTCGTCGGAACTTGCCCGATCCATTACCGTTCGAGGAAAACAGCCGATGCCAGCCGTCACGCCTTACCAGCCCTTACCCAACAGTTTCCGCCGAGCAGTGTGCGGCGGTGAAACCCTGATCGGCTGCTGGGCGTCGCTCGCCAGCCCGATCGTCACCGAACTGCTCGGCACTATCGGCTTCGACTGGATGCTGCTGGACGCCGAGCACGCGCCGAACGACGTCCTTACGCTGATCCCGCAGTTGATGGCGCTCAAGGACAGCGGCAGCGCGCCGGTCGTACGGCCGCCCGCTAACGACAGCGTGTTCATCAAGCGGCTCCTCGACACCGGCTTTTCGAATTTCCTGGTGCCGTTCGTGGAAAGCGCCGACGACGCGGCGCGCGCCGTTGCCGCCACGCGTTACCCGCCGCAGGGCATTCGCGGCGTCTCGGTGAGCCATCGCGGCAATCGTTACGCGACGGTGCCCGACTACTTCGACGTCGCCAACGACAACGTCTGCGTCATCGTGCAGATTGAAAGCCGCAAGGCCGTCGACGCGATCGACGAAATTCTCGCCGTTGACGGCATCGACGCCGTGTTCGTCGGGCCGTCCGACCTCGCGGCCGCGTACGGCCATCTCGGCAATCCGAATCATCCCGACGTGCAGGCGGCGATCGCGCGCGTGTTCGAACGCGCGCAAGCCGCGGGCAAGCCGAGCGGCATTCTCGCGCCGGTGCAGGCCGACGCGGAGCGCTACATCTCCATGGGCTGCCGCGTCGTCGCGGTCTGCGCGGATATGGGGCTGCTGAAAGCGGCCGCGCAGACGGTTCAAAAACACTTCATGCAGAAACAGGCGGGCCAGCAATAACCCGGCCGCCATGACATCTTCGGAGCATTCCATGCAAAAAGCAGGCTTTATCGGACTCGGCATCATGGGCAAGCCCATGGCCGCCAACCTTCTCAAGAACGGCGTCGCGCTGGCAGCGTTCACACGCAGCGGCGTGCCCGACGATCTCATCCAGGCGGGCGCTGTCGCGTGCGACAGCCCCGCCGCCGTGGCCGCGCAGGCCGACGTGATTTTCATCATGGTGCCGGATACGCCCGACGTCGAGCGCGTGCTGTTCGGCGAACAAGGTCTCGCCGGATCGTTGCGCGCGGGACAAACCGTCGTCGACATGAGCTCGATTTCGCCGATGGCCACCCGCGAGTTCGCGGCCCGCGTGCGCGAGACCGGCGCGGACTATCTGGATGCGCCGGTTTCCGGCGGCGAAGTCGGCGCCAAGGCCGGCTCGCTGACCATCATGGTGGGCGGCGAAACCGCGACCTTCGATGCCGTCAAGCCGCTGTTCGACATGATGGGCAAGAACGTCACGCTGATCGGTGGCGTCGGCGCCGGCCAGGTGTGCAAGGTGGCCAACCAGGTGATCGTCGCCGCGACGATCGAGGCAGTCGGCGAGGCGCTGCTGCTCGCCTCCAAGGCCGGCGTCGATCCGGCGCGCGTGCGGGAAGCGCTGATGGGCGGGTTCGCGTCCTCGCGCATTCTCGAAGTGCACGGCGAACGCATGACCAAACGCACCTTCGATCCGGGCTTCCGCATCGAGTTGCACCAGAAGGATCTGAACCTCGCGCTCTCCACCGCGCAATCGCTCGGCGTCTCTCTGCCGAATACGGCCACCTGCCAGGCGCTGTTCAACGCCTGCGTCGCGCACGGCGGCAAGGCGTGGGACCACTCGGCGATGGTGCGCGCGCTCGAATTCCTTGCCGATCACGAGATTGGCCAGAAAACCGCTTAAGCCGCACGCCGCTTTTTAATGCGCCGCTCCGCTTGCCTTATGCAGATAGGCAGGACGGAGCGGCGCATACGTGCGTTCGCCGGCTTCGCAACGAGTTGACGGAAGTCGTGTCACTTCCACCGCTAAAGTTTTTTTACAAACATTAAGGATACCTTACGTTAAGTAAACAGGTTCGACGAGCTGCATTCCCCAAAGTAGCAACGATTATTGACAACGCCCGCAAAGGGCAAGGAGACATCCGTGGCAACCATAGATAAAACCAACGGCAAGCGGGCAACATCGAAAACGCCCGGCCAGGCTGAACCGAATTCGCCCGCTCGCCGCGCCTTTATCGTGCTGGCGGGTACGTCAGCGGGCGCGACGCTGCTGGGCGGCTTGTCCGCCTGCGGCGGCTCCGTCAACGGCGACCCATCCACGCCGCCCGTGGTACAGGATCCGATCTGGGGCACCTCGGGCGCCGCGACGCAGATCATCGCTTCCTTGCAAGGCATCACCCAGTCGATGTTTCCCACACGCGACTTCCTGGTCACGCAATACGGCGCCACACCGTGCGCCGTCGTTGCCGCGACCAATCCGTACACGGGCTCGGCGTCGGTCGCGAGTCCCGGTTCCAACCTGACCAACGCCGCTGCCTCGTTCGACTCGCGCCCCGCGTTCCTCGCCGCCATCCAGGCCTGCAATGCCGCGGGCGGCGGACGCGTGGTCGTGCCGGCCGGCACGTGGTACTGCGCTGGCCCGATCGTCCTGCTGAGCAACGTGAACTTTCACCTCAGCGCGAATTGCACGATCTACTTCAGCCCGAACCCCGCCGACTACGCGAAGGACGGCCCGGTCGCCTGCGGCGCCAACGGCAATCTGTTCTATAGCCGCTGGCAGGCGAACGATTGCCTGAACTACGGCTCACCGGTCTACGCGCGCAACCAGACCAACATCGCGCTGACCGGCGAAGACGCAACCTCGGTGCTCAACGGCCAAGCCATGACGCCGTTCGCCGGCAGCGGCAACACCGCGACGTGCTGGTGGACCTTCAAGGGATCGAATGGCGCATACGGCTGCGTAAATTCATCGACGCCTTCGCAGGCGTACCTCAATCCGAAGAACGTCGATCTGAAAACCGCCGCACCCGGCATTTCCGATGCGCTCTACGCGCAACTGACCAGTCCCACGACACCGTGGCAGGAAGACCAGAACTACCTGCCCGCTCTCTCCGAAGCCGGTGTGCCGATTGCGCAGCGCGTCTTCGGTGTCGGCCACTATCTGCGTCCGTGCATGGTCGAGTTCATCGGCTGCACGAATGTGTTGATGGAGAACTACAGCACCAACAACACGCCGTTCTGGCAGCATCATCCAACCGATTGCAAGAACGTCGTGATTCGCGGCGTGACGACCAACAGCATCGGCCCGAATAACGACGGCTTCGATCCGGACGCGTGCAACAACGTGCTGTGCGACAGCGTCACGTTCAACACCGGCGACGATTGCATCGCGATCAAGTCGGGCAAGGATCTGGATACGCAATACGGTCCCGCGCAGAATCACGTGATCCAGAACTGCATCATGAACAGCGGTCACGGCGGCATCACGCTCGGCAGCGAAATGGGCGGCGGCGTGCAGAACATCTATGCGCGCAATCTGCAGATGCTGAATCAGAACTGGGCGACCAATCCGCTGAACATCGCGATTCGCATCAAGACGAATATGAATCGCGGCGGCTTCGTGAAGAACTTCTACGTCGATACCGTCACGCTGCCCAACGGCGTCGCCCTGAAAGGCGGGGGTTACGGCAGCGCGTTGCTGAGCGGCAGCCCGATCAACGCCACGGTGCCGCTCGGCGTCGTGACGGCGAGCGCAGCCAATCCGTCGGCGGCGCAGGGCGGCCTGATCACGTTCGACTGCGACTATCAACCGGCGAACGACGCCATTCGAATCCGTCCGGCGGTCGTGCAGAACGTGAACATTTCGAACGTGACGGCGAGCAACGTGACGCTTAACGGCGTGACCGGCTCGTGCTTTCAGGCGATCGTCGCTCAAGGGCCCGTCGCGTTCGACTACAACGGCGCGGCCCCGACGCCGACCATTCCGCCGATCAGCGGCGTGACGATCTCGAACTGCAATCTGGGCACGGCAGTCTCGGCCGGGCCAGCGAGCGCGACTACACCTGGACCGATCTACGCGTACAACGTCAACGGCATTACGTTGAACAATGTGGTGATCGGCGCGACGACTTACAACACGACGGTCGTCGATAAGCGTTAAGCAGTTAGCGGTTGAACGGCTGGGCGAAGCGCGAGCTTCGTTCAGCCGTGGAGATTCAAGAAACGCAGGGAACAAAGCAAAAATGGCGGCGCCCGAAAGCGCCGCCATTTTCATTTCCGGCTCGACTGATCAGCGTCCGGAATTCATCGCGACCTGGCCTGACTCACTTGACCACCGCGCTCGCCGGTGTCCAGCGCGGCTCGGGCGTCTTGTCGGCGCTCTTCGCCAGCAGACACACCACGGCGGCCGCGATGATGTCGAACACCGCCAGCACCACGAACAACGGGCTGTAGCCGATCTGCGTGACCAGCACGCCGAACAGCGCCGTGAACGCAGCCGCGCCCAGGTAGCCTGCCATACCGCCCATGCCGGTCGCGGTAGCGACTTCGTTCTTGCCGAACATATCGGACGTAATCGCGTACAGCGCACCCGACAAGGTCTGATGCGCAAAACCGCCGACGCACAGCAGCGCCACCGCCACATAAGGACTCGCCACCAAGCCGACACAGGCCGGTCCGATCATGAACAGCGCGCCGACCACGAACACCATCTTGCGCGACGTGAAGAGCGACACCTTCGCGTACTTGTGAAACAGCGGACTGAGATAGCCGCCCAGCACGCAGCCGATGTCGGCGGCCAGAAACGGCATCCATGCATACAGCGCGACTTCCTTCAGGTTCATGTGACGCTCGGTCATCATGTACAGCGGAATCCACGCGTTGAAGGTCTGCCAGGCCGGCTCGGAGAGCATGCGCGGAATGCCGATCGCCCAGAAATCGCGGCTGCCGAGCATGGCGCGCCAGCTGCGCTTGGCGGCGCCGGCGTCGCTGTGCTTCGCTTCCTGGCCGCTGAGAATGTAGTCGCGTTCAGCGTCGCTCAACAGCTTCTGGTTGCGCGGGTGCTTGTAGAGCACCATCCACAGCACGCTCCAGATAATCCCAGCCACGCCGACGATCACGAAGGCCAACTGCCACTCGCCGCGCAACAACGCCCACACCACCAGCGGCGGCGCCAGCAACGCGCCGATCGACGAGCCGATGTTGAACCAGCCGATCGCCACCGAACGCTCCTTGGCGGGGAACCACTCGCTCGTCGCCTTGACGCCGGCCGGAATGCCGGCCGCCTCGGCAATGCCGAGCAGGCCGCGGAAAAACGCGAGGCTGCGCCAGCCCGTCGACCACGCCGCCGCCGCGCAAGCCAGCGACCATGCCAGCGCGAACGCCGCAAAGCCGATCTTGGTGCCGACAGTGTCGAGCAGGTAGCCGGCGACCGGCTGCATGAATGCATAGCAAAGCTGCCACGCCACGACCACGTGCGAATACTGCTCCGTGGTGATGTGGAGGTCCTTCATCAACGTCGGCGCCGCGACTGACAGCGTATTGCGCGCGAGGTAATTGATAATGAGCCCGGCCGCGACCAGACTGACCATCCACCAGCGGATGCCCTTGATTTTCATTGCTGCGTCTCCTCGTAATCCTGAACGGCTCAAACAGGCCGCGTAGTGGAAGCGGCCGAGCCGTCCGGAGCGGCGTCATCGCGCGAATAATCGATACCCACAAAGCTGCCGCCCTGGAAGCGCTGGCCGAGCGCGTCGAGTGGATTCGGCCGCGCGAGGATTTCCTCGGCGTAGACCTCGGCATCCTGCGTCGGCTGATAGCCCAGACGTTCGGCGCCGCTGTTGTCCCACCAGCTGCGTGTGTTGGCCGACACGCCCCAGATGGTCAGGAAGCCCACGTTCTCCGCTTCGACACAGCGGTCGAGGAAATGCAGCAGATCGCGATGACCGAACCAGGTGCTCAGGTGCCGGGGCTCGGTCGGCCGCTCGAGGCAGCTGCCGATGCGCACGCAAACGCTCTCGATGCCATGCTTGTCCCAGTACATTCTGGCGAGCGCTTCGCCCCACACCTTGCTCAGGCCGTAGAAGCCGTCCGGGCGCAGTTCGCAGTCGAGGCTGAGATGCTCGGTGACCGGATACATGCCGATCGCGTGATTGGAGCTGGCGAACACGATGCGCTTCACGCCTTGCCGGCGTGCGCCTTCGTACACTTCGACCAGCCCGCGAAGGTTGTTTTCGATGATCTCGGGCAGCGGACGCTCCACGCTCGTACCCGCGAAATGGATCAGGACGTCCACGCCTTCCAGCAGACGATCCACGATCGCGGGGTCGCGCAGATCGCCGTGCATCACGTCCTCGCCTTCCACGAGCGGCACGAGGGCCTTCGAGCCCGCGGCCGAACGCAACGGCGTGCCGCGTGCGATCAACGCAGCGCGTACCACCGAGCCAAGCTGGCCACCGGCTCCGCTCAGAGCAATCTTCTTCATAAGGTTCCTTTCCTGCGCCGCGCGCGATCGAACTTGGGTACAGCCGTCGCTTCTGTCATGCCGGCAGTGTCTGCCGATTCAGCGATAGTTGTACGATAACGTACTATCGACGATGCCAGACCGGATTTCAATTAGGCACTTACCCTTATCTCAATGAGCTGCCCGCCAGATTTCTCTTAATAAACAAGCGAATAGGCGGACACTATTTATGTGACATCGTATAACTAGAAACGCGTTTTTGCTCCAGAGTCCGGGATGGGAAGGACCTCGTCGGCCGGCTCCGCGCAGACGCACACAAGCGCGTAGACTTGATGCGCTCACGCGCAAGCCGGACTGCCGCCATGGCCCGGCGCAGCGCCCCTCTTCGATTGATTTTTAGCGCCGCACGCCACCATGCTCACTGTCCACTGTTCCGTGCAGTCCGTTGCCCTTCCGGCTGAATCGAGCGTCGCGCGTTTGTACGACGCGCCGGACCTGGCCGACGCGTACGCCGTCCGCCTGCCCGAGAACGCCATCGACGATCCGGAGTTGCTGGCGCGCTTCGTGTTCGCGCATCAGGCGGGATGGGTCGCGAGGTTGATGGGCTTGCGCGATGCGATCGTCGCCCGTTTCGGCCTGAAGACCGCGGCGCAGTTACGCAGCATCAAGGATCCCGCCGCCGCAAGGGAGCGCCTCGACATCTTCAGGATCTACACGCGTAGCGCGCACGAGATCATCCTCGGCGAAAACGACCGTCATCTCGACTTCCGGGTTTCAGTGCTGCAGCAAACTCGCGGCACGCAGGAAGGACGCTCGCGCTATCTGATCCTGTCCACCGTCGTGCATTGCCACAATCGACTCGGCCGTTTCTATATTCTCGCGATCGCGCCGTTCCACCGGATGGTGGTGCGCTCGTCATTGCGGCGAGCGGCGCGCATCGGCTGGCCGACCGCCTGAGCGGTTCGACACGCGGGCGCGTGAACGATCACGGCCCGCGGTTCGGGTTCAAGTGCAACTGGGCGTGCTTGCTTGCCCGCAGCCCACCGCACTCGCGACATCGACGCATCAACACGTCACCGCATTACGACCCGATGAACTCCAGCAGATCGCCGTTCACCTTCGCGGCCTCGACGGTGCACATGCCGTGCTGGCCGCCCGGATAGACCTTGAGCGTGGCGTTCTTCACGATCTTCGCGGTCAGACGGCCGGCCGCATCGATCGGCACGATCTGGTCGTCGTCGCCGTGCAGCACCAGCGTCGGCACGTCGATCTTCTTCAGGTCTTCCGTGTAGTCGACTTCGGAGAACTGCTTGATGCAGTCGTACAGTCCCTTGATCGAGCCGGCCATGCCCTGGACCCAGAACGAATCGATCACGCCTTGCGACACCTTCGCGCCCGGACGGTTGTAGCCGTAAAACGGCAGCGCCAGATCCTTGAAGAACTGCGAGCGGTCGTCTTCCACGCCTTTGCGGATGCCGTCGAACACGTCGAGCGGCGTGCCGTTCGGATTGCTCTCCGTCTTCAGCATCAATGGTGGCACCGCGCCGATCAGCACGGCCTTCGCGACGCGTTGCGTGCCATGCCGGCCGATGTAATGCGCAACTTCCCCGCCGCCCGTCGAATGGCCGACGAGCGTGGCGTCCTTCAGATCGAGTTGCTCGATCAGCGCGGCGAGATCGTCGGCGTAGGTGTCCATGTCATTGCCGTCCCACGTCTGCTCCGACCGGCCATGCCCGCGCCGGTCATGGGCGATCACGCGAAAGCCTTTGTTGCCGAGGAACATCATCTGCGCGTCCCAGGCGTCCGCGCTCAACGGCCAACCGTGCGAGAAGACGACCGGGCGACCCTTGCCCCAGTCCTTATAGAAAATGGTCGTACCGTCTTTCGTCTTGATCGTGCTCATCTGCTGACTCCTGTTAGTTGAAGTCTGCCGTCGCCGGCAGGTGGATGAAGCGTGTTCTCTTGAACCATTCGCGCGGCACGCGACACGACGCCCATTCGAGGCACGGCATGCCTCGCACCACACGTTGATGACGGACTAGCGATGCGCCCAGGCGATTCAGCCGGTGCGTCGGCGATGACTATTCGAAGCGAATAACGGGAAAAAATACTGGACTGGCTATACGGCGTGCATGCGTGAGTAGCATGCGCTCATTTGAAAAATGCTGCCGTTTGGCTGCCTGCATGGTATGGGCAATCGAGCCCGTTGGCTAGCCGCCGGGCGCATGGAAAGTCCGTTCCGACGGAGTGATTGTCGGTTGATGACAAGCCGATCCCAATTGCCGAACATCGCCTTGTGGATCGAATCTGCGGGCGGCGGCCTTAACTTGCTCCAGACCGATGCCGAGCCCGGCTCAAAGGCGTTCGAATCCGCCCGCGCGACAATGCTGCAGCGCGGTCGATTGCCGCAGTCGCGCCATCGGCGCACCGAAACCGTGCCGGGCGCGCCCACCAAGCCGATCAGGAAAACTTGATATCCATCAACGACTTGCCGTCTCAAAATAAAAAAACGCCGCAAAACAACGCGGTTTTTTGACGCACGTCGCGTCGCAGCAAAGAATTTCCTCATCCCCTACTCTTGCGCCATCTGCCCAGCGCAGTGCGCACCGACAACGGTCGACGCGCGTAGTCCGCCCTCGCGGCCATCACGCACTTCACGCTCATGAACTCCGCTCTCTCGGCCTTCGATCTCGCCCGCATCCAGTTTGCGTTCACCGTCTCGTTCCACATCGTTTTTCCGGCGCTCAGCATCGGCCTCGCCAGCTTCATCGCCGTGCTCGAATGGCGCTGGCTGAAAACCCGCAAGGCGTACTACAAAGACCTTTGCCTGTTCTGGTCGAAGATCTTCGCAGTGGCCTTCGGCATGGGCGTGGTTTCCGGCGTGGTGATGAGCTATCAGTTCGGCACCAACTGGTCGGGCTTCTCCAGTTTCGCCGGCCCCGTCACCGGCCCCCTGTTGATGTACGAAGTGATGACCGCGTTCTTCCTCGAAGCGGGCTTCCTCGGCATCATGCTGTTCGGCTGGCAGCGCGTCAGTCCGCGCGCGCACTTCGGCGCCACGCTGATGGTGGCGATCGGCACGCTGATTTCGACCTTCTGGATTCTCGCTTCCAATAGCTGGATGCAAACGCCGCAAGGCTTCGAAGTCGTCAACGGCCGCGTCGTGCCGCTCGACTGGTTCAAGATCGTGTTCAATCCGTCGTTCCCATACCGGCTCGCGCATATGGCGCTCGCGGCGTTCATCGTCGCGGCGCTGGTGGTGTCGGCGGTGGGCGCGTGGCATCTGCTGCGCGGACGGCGCGATCCGGCAGTCAAGAAGATGTTCTCGATGGCGCTCTGGCTCCTCTTGATCCTCACGCCGGTCCAGGCGTTCGTCGGCGATCAGCATGGTTTGAACACGCGCGAATATCAGCCCGCCAAGATCGCGGCGATCGAGGGTCTGTGGGACACCGAAAAAGGCGGCACCGCGCTGAACCTGTTCGGCATTCCCGACATGCAGGCGGAAACCACGCGCTACGCCGTGTCGATTCCGCACCTGGGCAGCCTGATCCTCACGCATAGCTGGGACGGCGAAATTCGCGGTCTCAAGGAATTTCCGCCGCAAGACCGGCCGAACTCGACGGTGGTGTTCTGGAGCTTTCGCATCATGGCCGGCCTCGGCGTGCTGATGATCCTGATGTCGGTGGCCGCGTGGGTGCTGCGCCGCCGTGGACGCCTGTTCGAATCGAAGTGGTTCCAGCGCGTCGCCGTGGCGATGGGGCCGACGGGTTTCATCACGCTGCTGGCCGGCTGGGTCACGACTGAAGCGGGTCGTCAGCCGTGGGTCGTGTACGGCGTGATGCGCACTTCGCAGGCCGTGTCGCCGCTCAGCACGCAGCAGGTCGGCATCTCGCTGATGACCTTCGTGGTCGTGTACTTCCTCGTGTTCGGCACCGGCGTCTACTACATGCTCAAGCTGATGCGCGCGGGTCCGGCGCTGCCGGGACACACGCCGCACGAAGCGCCGGAGCGCTTGCCGAACCAGACCGCACGCCGCCCGCTTTCCGCCGCCGATCACATGATCGACGCGGCCTGAACCTGCCCTTCTTCACCAGCTACTTGCGATAGAGAAAGAACATGGACGTAACCGTAGTGTGGGCCGCGATCATCGCGCTGGGCCTTTTCATGTATGTGGTGCTGGACGGCTTCGACCTGGGCATCGGCATCGTTTTCCCGTTCTTCCCCGATGAGAAGGAACGCGACCTGATGATGAACACCGTCGCGCCGGTGTGGGACGGCAACGAAACCTGGCTGGTGCTCGGCGGCGCAGGGCTCTTCGCAGTGTTCCCCGCGGTCTACTCGACCGTACTGTCCGCGCTGTATCTGCCGCTGATCTTCATGCTCGTGTGTCTGATCTTTCGCGGCGTGTCGTTCGAGATTCGCGCCAAGGCCAATCGCACGAAGCATCTGTGGGACCTCGCGTTCATCGGCGGTTCGGCGGGCGCGACGTTCTTTCAGGGCATCGCGCTGGGTGCATTCCTGCAAGGCATCCCCGTGATCGACGGCGCGTATGCCGGCGACGCCTTCGGCTGGCTCACGCCGTTCAGCCTGCTCACGGGCCTCGGACTCGTGGTCACTTATGCGCTGCTCGGCTGCTGCTGGCTGGTGGCGAAGACCGAAGGCGATCTGCAACGCCGCCTGCATCGCGTAGTCTGGCCGCTGACGATCGTGCTGCTCGGCTTCGTCGCGATGGTCAGCCTGTGGACGCCGCTGCAGGATCCGAATATCGCACAACGCTGGTTCCACGACGGCCTGTTCTACCGTCTGCTGCCGGTGCCCTTCCTCGTGGCGGTCGCGGCGTTCTTCATGCATCGCGCGGTGCGTGAGCGGCATCACAACACGCCGTTCGCGCTCGCGCTGCTGCTGGTGCTGCTCGGCTACGCGGGCTTGCTGGTGAGCTTGTGGCCGTATGCGATTCCGTCGAGCATGACGCTCTGGGAAGCGGCCGCGCCGCGCTCGAGCCAGATGTTCACGCTGGCCGGCGCAGCGGTGATTCTGCCGATCATCATCGCCTACACGACGATGGGTTATTGGGTATTTCGCGGCAAGGTGCGTCATGGCGACCAACATCACTATCACTAAGCAGACCAACCCGGACGCAACGCTCGGCGCATCGAGCGCGCCGGCGCGCAAAGTGCCGGGCTGGCTCTGGTTCATCGCGCTGTGGTGCTTCGGCGTGGGCTCGGCGATGTCGCTCGGATTCGCATTCAAGCTTCTGATGAATGCGACGTTATTTGCAGTCAAATAGAGACTGCTTCAGCGCGCTTCGATCCGGCGCGCATAACCTTCGGAATCCTGCGGGGACGCCTTTAAAAAAGGACCGTTCGGCTCGTCTACCAAGCAAGCCGTAAACTATGCGCGAGAGACCTGCCTTGGACATCATGCGGTGCATCGGAGCAGACGGCGATTTAACAAATAAACGATCACACAAGCGGTTCGCCGGAAGGTGCGCCGCGCCACCGATCAGGCATATGATCGCGGGGTGGGCGGCAATGATGCGATTCACGAGGCTAGAAGTAAAACGAGACCCTATAACGGCGGTAGCCCACATCGGGCAGGCCCGACTCGCGGAGACATCATGAAGTTTCTTGTAGCCGACGACCATGAACTGATTCGTCAAGGCGTCAAAGGCATGCTGCGCGGCCTCGATCCCGACGCCCAGTTCGACGAAGCCGACAACTGGGAGACGCTTGCCCTGCTCGCGCGTCCCGACGCCGATCACGATCTTGCCATCGTCGATCTGCATATGCCGGGCATGAGCGGCGCTTCGTCGCTCGAAGTGCTGTTGAAGGCGAACCCCGCGCTGCCGCTTGTCGTCCTCTCCGCCGAAGAATCGCCCGACGAAATGCGCGCGGTGCTGGCCGCCGGCGCGCTCGGCTTCGTGCCGAAGCGCCAGCCCGCCAGCGTCATGCTCAAAGCGATCGAACTGGTGCTTTCCGGCGGCGCTTATGTGCCAATGGAAGCGCTCAGCCTGCTGGGTTCGCGCGATGCGCAGGCCGCGCCCGTGCCCGCCCGTGCCGAAGCGCTCGCTGATCCGTCGCAGCAACATGCGGCTCCGGTCGGCGCGCACGCGCCAAGCCAGGGCGGCGCCACGCTCACGGAACCGCTCACGCAGATCCAGGCATTGCAGCCGCACCAGCAGCATCTGCTGGAGAATCTGTCGCCGCGTCAGCAAGACATCATGCGGCTCGTGCATCGTGGCTGGACCAACAAGATGATTGCGCGCGACCTGGGCGTTGCCGAAGGCACGGTGAAGGTGCATCTGTCGGTGATCTTCCGGGCGCTCGGCGTGCATAACCGGTCGACGGCGATCGCCGTAATCAACGGCTGGCTAGAAGCCGGGAAAACCCTGTAGCACGCGATCGATGACAGGCGGCGTTCACGCCGCCCGTTCGCCTCTACTTTTGCGGTGCGCTCTGCGACTGGGTGCTTTGGGTCTGGCTTTGGGTCTGGCTCTGCACTCCGATTCTCGCTTCGCCTTGCGGCACGATCTCAGCAACCCGCGTCACCCCACTGACCGGCCGGCCGCCCGCTTCATGTCCCGTTTGGTCCACGCGCAATTCCAGCGCGGCGCCCGCCCGCCCCTTGTCCTGCTCGGCCTGCTGCCACAGCATCTCCAGCGTGCGCCGCAAGCGCGCCGGCGTGACCGGTTTATGGAGCACCGGAATCCCCTGCAAGGCGAGCGCCGCCAGTTCCGCCGACGCCATGTCGCCCGTGATCAGCAGCGTCACCACGTTGTCGTGCCCCGCGCGCGCGAGCACATTGCGCACGGCGGTGAGCGCCTGCGCGCCGGTGCGGTGATTCGCCAACTGGTAGTCGCATAGCACGGCATCGGGCACGAAGCCGCCTTCGAGCGCGGCGAGCGCATCGACTTCGTCGCGCGCGCCGAGCACGCTGCAACCCCAACGGCCCAGCAGACTGACGAGGCCTTCGAGAATCGACGGATCGTCGTCGATGCACAGCACGCGCCGCCCTTGCGCCGACGGACCGCCGGCCACCGCTTCGTTCAGGCTCGCGACGATGCCGCCGGGATCGCCCGCCTGCACCGGAAAGCGGAACACCGACCCGCGGCCCGGCGCCGAGCGCAGTTGCAACTCGCCGCCGAGCATGCTGACCAGCCGCTTCACCGTCGGCAAGCCGAGGCCGTGACCCTGGCGCGCGTCGCGTTGCGGATTGGCGACCTGATAGAACTCCTCGAAGATGCGCGCGTGTTCCTCCACGGGAATGCCGATGCCCGAGTCGCGCACTTCGATAAAGCCGCCCGTTTGCCGCCCGGCGCGGCGCAGGCCCAGCCAGATCGCGCCGTCTTCGGTATAACGCACGGCGTTCGACAGCAGATTGCTCAGCACGCGTTCGAGCAGCACCGGATCGTCGTGCACGACCATCGTGGTCGGCGCGATGCGTAGCGCCAGCCCTTTGGCGGCCGCCTGCGGACGATACTGGCTGCCGACCCGCTCGAACAGTTCGGACAGCCGGAAATGCAGCCGGATCACCTGGGTCACGCCGCTTTCGAGCCGCGCCAGATCGAGCACCTGGTTGAACAACTGGTTCAACGCCTCGACGTTGTAGACGATGTGCTCGGCGGTCTTCGCGTGCTGCACGGGCGTCGCCGCCGTGTCGTTGAGCGAGGCCGCGAGCAGGCCGATTGCATGCAGCGGCTGGCGCAAGTCGTGACTGGCAGCCGCGAAAAAGCGCGTCTTGGCGAGGCTCGCCTCTTCGGCCACCCGTTTCTGCGCGGCCAGCGACTCCGCAAGATACTGCTGATCGACGCGCGCCTGCACGACCTGCTGGAACAGCTTGCGATAACTCAACGCGTAGACGTTGATCGCGCAAAAGAAAAACGCGAGGACGATGGCAAGAATCGTGCGGTCGAACGTATGCGTGCCGAAATGCATGACGATCGACGGAAACAGCAGAAACGGAATCGAGGTCGAGAAATTCAGCAGGTCGAAGCCATTCGACATGAACACGCCGGCGGCCAGCGTGACGAGCATGACCGTGTGCAGCAGCGGCAAGTCGGACTGCGGGCTCTGGAACGCGAACCACACGGCGATGCCCGGCCCGCTGTAAAGCAGCATGCCGCGCACCGCGTGCAGAATGATCCAGCCACGCGGCGAGACGAGTTTCGGGTAACGGCGGTTGCAGACCCAGAGCGCGAGGCCCGCGCAGTTGGCCGCGGCATAGAAACCGAAGCACGCGATGAACAGCGGCGGCGACGGGATTTTCGGCCAGTAAATCGCCACCAGCACCGCGATCGAAAACCAGTGCGAAAAGAATGCAATCGGATCCTGCGCGTACAACACGCGCACCAGGTCTTCGTCGATGGCACGCTGGATCGGGTCGGCCCGCATCGCGCGGTCTCCTTTTGTCGATCGGAGTTAGCGCCTGAGCTGTCGATCGGGGTTCGCGCGTTAGCGCGTTACTCCGATCCCATGCAGAGCACTTACTCCGGTCCCATGCACCGCGCATTGCACGGCAAATTCGGTTATGTGGATCGGAAGCGCGGCGACGCAAGCGGCGTGTACCGCATCGGACACTTCGGATACGGCGTGGCTCTACGTCTGCGATGCAACTGCGTAGCCGCAGTGCGATGCAATGGTCCAATGCATCCCGTTTCTCTTCAGACGAATAAGATGCACTTTGTCGGATGGTTTACCCGGCAGTTTACCCATCAGCTACCACTTAATCCATATAGGCGAAGCCGCCGTTGGAAACCATACTGGCTTCACATTCCAGCGCGGCCTCACCGCTTCAACATCCACATCCCGCCTGCAGTTCAGGCTCACCGCGCTCCCTGGCCTTTCCCCTTATGGAGGTTTTCATGGGCGCAGTTCCGAGCCACGAGTTCGTCCGCAATCTCGACGATGCGATCCTGCCGGATTTGTGGCGCCGGCGTACCCGGTTGTCCGGCGACGAAATGGTGTCGATGATCGAACTGGTCAAGCGGGCCTTGCGGACCTATCACCCGCTCGAGCTGCAGGCGCTCGGCGAGGACAAGGAAGAACTGGTCGCCCAGTTCATCTACGCGAAAGTGCTGCGCCTCGCGCCCGGCCATACGGAAACCCATGCCTGCGCCGACAGCGCGCCGTCCAACGGCTACGCATTGTGCGCGTATTTCCGCCGCTACCTGATCGACTGCCTGCGCAGCGCCGGCCATCAGCGCAACGTATCCATGGAAAACGACGGCATGGCGCAGGAAATCGATCTGCACGCGCAAGCGCTGGAAGATCCGGTGGAAAGCGTGCTGCTGCAATATGGCCTCGACGAACAGCGCGTACGGTACTCGGCGCGCGCCTTTATCGAAAGCCTCGACGAACCGGAGCGGATCGTGCTGGCCGGCAGCCTCGGCTGGTGCTCGGAAGGTAAAGGCGGTCTGTCGGCAGTCGCAGCGCAGCATCGTGTGCCCTCGTATCACTATCGCGCCGTCAAGCTCGGCGTCACCATGAAGAAGACGGCCGGCGCCGAAGATTTTTCCAATACCAAGATCGGCCGCTGGCTCACGGACGTGCTCGGCATCGAGATCGACGTCGACAATCGCCCGGCGATTCTGCTCGCGCTGAACCTGCTCGCCGCCGAATCGAGCGACAGCGAAATGAATGAAGCGGCCGCGTAATAGCACGTGGCTGGGCCAGCGCCGGCCGCTCGCGCCGCCTCACGACGCCGCGCACGCGGCACAGCAGGCCCGCGCGCCACATACGATGCGCCTTTTTTTGTGCGCGCGCACCGCCTAGGATAAAAAAGCCGTCGCCGCACGCCGTCTTGCTTCCGAAGTCCCGGTTGTCTCTCCCCGCATTCCATTCCAGACGAGGTGGTCGTGATGAACCGCTTATCGAGCGTCGTAACTGCAATCCAATCGCACTACGACGTGGTTGTGGTGGGTTCCGGCTACGGCGGCGCGATTGCCGCGTCCCGCATGGCGCGCGCCGGGCGCCGGGTGTGCGTGCTCGAACGCGGGCGCGAATTCATGGCCGGGGAATTTCCCCGCACGCCGTTTCAGGGCACCGAGGAGGTGCAATACAACACGGCGCTGGCACATATCGGCTCACCGCTGGCATTGCTCGAAGTGCATGTGAACGACGATGTGAACGCGGTAGTCGGCTGCGGTCTCGGCGGCACCTCGCTGATCAACGCAAACGTCGCGCTCGAAGCCGACCCGCGCCTGTGGGACGACCCACGCTGGCCGGCCGCGTTGCGCGCCGACAAGGCGGGCCGCGACAAAGGCTATGCGCTCGCCCGTGAGATGCTGCAACCGTCGCCGGTGCCCGACAGCTATCCGACACTGCCGAAACTGCAGGCGCTCGAACTGTCGGCGCAGGCGCTCGGTATGAAAGCCGAGTTCTCGCGCCCGGACATCACCGTCACCTTCAAGGACCGCACGAATGCCGCAGGCGTCGAGCAGAAGGCTTGCGTCGGCTGCGGCGACTGCAATTCCGGCTGCAATTACGACGCGAAGAATTCGACGCACATGAACTATCTGCCCGACGCCGTCGCGCACGGCGCGCAGATTTTCACGGGTACCGCCGTCCATTCGGTGCTGCGCGACGCGGCCACCGGGAAATGGATCGTGGGTTACCAGTTGGTGAGCCTCGGGCGCGAAAGCTTTGGCGCGCCCGATCTGTTCGTGAGCGCCGATATCGTCATCGTGTCGGCCGGCACGATCGGCTCGACCGCGTTGCTGTTGCGCTCGCGCAAGCAGGGGCTGAGCGTCTCCGGCATGCTCGGCAAGCACTTCACCGGCAATGGCGACGTGCTCGCCTTCGCCTACAACACCGAGCCGGTGATCAACGGCGTCGGCTGGGGCGCGCACGAGAAGGGCGAGATTCCTCCGGTCGGGCCGACCATTACCGGCCTCATCGACCATCGCGGCACCCCCAACGTCAGAGACGGCTATGTGATCGAAGAAGGCTCGCTCGCCGGCCCGGTGGGCGCGGCGCTAGTCGGCCTGCTCGGCGCCGCCGCGCCGCTCGAAGGCGTGGATGTCGCGCCGCGCTCCGTCGCGGAACAGCTCGCTTACGACGCCCGCGTGGCCACCAGCTTTCTGCGCGGCCCCTATCACGGCGCACTCCATCACACGCAAAGCTACCTCGTCATGGCGCATGACGACGAAAACGGCGAGATCGACGTGGACGACAAAGGCCAGCCGCGCATCGTGTGGGAGAACGCCGGCAAGCAGCCGATCTTCCTGGCGGTCGAAGAAGTGCTCAAGCAGGCGACCGTGCCGCTCGGCGGCAAATACATGCGCAATCCCATTTCCACCGATATTCTCGGCAACCGCACCGTCACCGTGCATCCGCTCGGCGGCTGCGGCATGGGCGAGGACGCCGGGCACGGCGTGGTCGACCACATGGGCCGCGTGTTCAGCGGCGCCACGGGCAACGCGGTGCACGACGGCCTGTATGTGATGGACGGCGCCGTCATGCCGATGTCGCTCGGCGTCAATCCGCTCCTGACGATTTCCGCGCTGGCCGAACGCAATTGCGAACTGCTGCTGGCCACGCATCCGCTGAACGCCGCGCCGGCCGAGGGCGCGCCCGCCACGCCGAGCTTGCCGCCCGCGCCGACGCCGCAGGCCGCGTCGTCGTCCCTGACGCCGTCCTCGCCGCAGAAGATCGGCCTGCACTTCACCGAAACGATGGTCGGCACCTACACGCCGAACGTGGCAGGCGAAGCGGCTACGAGCCCGATGGAGTTCACGCTGACCGTCGAATCGGAAGATCTCGCCGACATGCTCAGCAATCCGCAGCATCTGGCGCAAACGGCCGGTACGCTGACCTGCCCCGCGCTCTCCGCGCAGCCCATGACGATCTCCGACGGCACCTTCAATCTGTTCGTGGTCAACGAGTCGGACGTCGACGAGCGCAACATGAACTACCGCATGACGCTCAATGCCACTGAAGGCAAGACGTACTTCCTGAGCGGCAAGAAGATCATCACGCGCACTTCGCCGATCAATCTGTGGGAGCAGACCAACACACTCTACGCGGAGGTTCGCGAGTCGGCGCAAGCCGGTGCGCCGCTGCTCGGCAAGGCGACGCTAATCATCACGCCCGAGAATTTCCTCAAGCAGCAACGCACGCTCGAAGTCACCCACGCACCCGATCTCAAGACCCGTCTCGAATGGACCCTGAAATTCGGCAAGTTTTTCGCGGGCGTGCTGTTCACCGAATACGGCGGCGTGGCCGCGCCCTTGCAGTATTTCGACCCGAAAGCGGAGCCGCGTCTGAAGCGCGCGTTGCGTGCGCCGGCGCCGCAAATCGTTTTCTTCGACACGCCCGATGGCACGAAGCTCAGGCTCACGCGCTATCACGACCCCGCGCGCAAAGCGGCGCGTCCGGTGCTGCTGATTCACGGCTCGGGCGTATCGAGCCGCATCTACTCCACCGACCTGATCGCGACCAACATGGTCGAGTATCTTTTCGCCGCCGGCTACGACGTGTGGCTCGTGGATCTGCGCGTCAGCATCGAAATGCCGAGCGTGTTCGTGCCGACCAACGTCGACAAGGTGGCGCGCGAGGACATTCCGTCGGCGGTCGCCAAGATCCGCGAATTGACCGGCGTGCCGGAGCTTCAGGTGCTCGGCCACTGCATGGGTGGCGTGGCGCTGAGCATGTCGCTGCTGTACGGAATCGAAGGCGTGCGCTCGGTGGTCATCTCGCAGGTGTCGGCGCATCCGGTGCCCGGCACGCTGGAGAAGATCAAGGCCGGCCTGCATATTCCCGACATCATGCAACATCTCGGCGTACTCGACGTGACCGCCTATACGGAACACAAGTCATGGCCGCAGAACCTGCTCGATGAAGCGCTCAAGTTCTACCCGCTCAATCACAAAGAGGGTTGCGGCAATCCGATCTGCCACCGCGCGACCTTCCTGTACGGCCTGCTCTACGAACACGAGCAGTTGAACCAGACGCTGCATGCGAATCTGCAGGAAATACTCGGCGTGCACGACGTCGGCGTATTCAAGCATCTGGCCGCGATGGTGAGAGCACACAAGGTGGTCGATGCCGAAGGCAAGGACGTCTATCTCACCGGCACCGATGGCATGAAAGGACTGGAAGGCATGCGCCTGCCGATCGGGTTCATCCACGGCGATAAAAACGAAACCTATCTGCCGGTCAGCACGCAGCTCACCTATGACATGCTGGTCAAGCATTTCCCCGAGCAGCCTTACGAGCGGACCATTATTCCCGGCTATGGACACATCGACTGCATCTTCGGGAAGAATGCCGCGGTGGATGTCTATCCGGTGATCGTGAAGTATCTGGACGCGCATTGAGGTAGCGCGCAGGCGGTATCTGAAAGGCGCGCGCGAGCCAAGCGCGCCTTCCTTACGTCTCGCTCACACGCCGGGTTTCAACAGCATCCGGCGGGTTCTCGTTTGGCTGCCGTTCATGTATGGTCTATACCCTGCAACGCTATCGTGCACCTTAGACCTTCATGCTTACGCCAATGAAAACATTCCTTCTGTCCGTATTGACTGCCGGCTTGCTGGGCAACGCGGTTGCCGCCTCGCAGGTGCAGGCGGCGGAGCTTCATGTCATGAGTTCGGGCGGCTTCACCGCCGCCTATAAACTGCTCGGTCCCAAGTTCTCGGCGTCGACGGGCAATACGCTCGACACGATACTCGGGCCGTCGATGGGCCAATCGCCGGAAGCCATTCCGAACCGCCTCGAACACGGCGAACACGCGGACGTGGTCATCATGGTCGGCTACGCGCTCGACGATCTGATCAAGCAAGGCAAAGTGATGCCCGGCTCGCGCGTCGAACTGGCGGACTCGCGCATCGGCATGGCCGTGCGCGACGGTGCGCCGAAGCCGGACATCGGTTCGGTCGATGCGCTGAAAGAGACCTTGCTGCATGCGAAATCCATCGCTTACTCGGACAGCGCCAGCGGCGTCTATATCGAGCGCGAGCTTTTCAAGCGGCTCGGCATCGAAGATCAGGTGAAGGCCAAGGCGAAGATGGTGCCGAAGATTCCGGTCGCGTCGGTCGTTGCCAACGGTGATTACGAAGTGGGATTCCAGCAGGTCAGCGAATTGCTGCCAGTCGCGGGCGCCAGCTTCGTCGGGAAGATTCCGGAGTCGGTGCAATCGGTCACGCGCTACGCCGCGGGGATTCCGGTCGGTGCACAGCATCCGAAAGAAGCGAAAGCGCTGCTCGACTACCTCGCCTCTCCCGACGCTCAAGCTGCTGTCAGATCGACCGGGCTGGATTCCGTCGCCACGCATTGAAGCTGGTGGCGGCGTAGCGCGGTCAAAACAGCTTGCCTGGATTCAGAATGCCGTGCGGGTCGAGCGCATGTTTGATCGCCGCCATTGCCGCCAGCTCCGCCGGCGAGCGCGAGATCGGCAAGAACTCGCGCTTGAGCAAACCAATGCCGTGTTCCGCCGACACCGAACCATGTAACGGCCCGAGCATGTCGTAGACGAACGCGTACACCGCGTGATGATCGACGCCGGGGATCGAATGGCCGTCCACCGTGACATGCAGATTCGAGTCGCCGATATGCCCGAAGAAATACGACGCGTTGCCCGGCCAGCGCTGGTCGAGCGCTGCGCGACAGCGCTCCACGAAGACGCCGATCTCGCCGATCGGCAGGCTCACGTCGAAATTGATCGCGTCGAGCCGCACCGGAAACTCCGCGGTGCATTCGCGAATCGCCCATAGCGCGCGCACGTCGGCCACCGACTGCGCGATCACCGCGTCGCGGATCGCGCCCGCGTCGAGCGCTTCGGTCAGCGCGGTGGAGAAACGCTCGCCGTCGTCGGCCGAATCGAAGCTGGCGTGTTCGATCAGCGCATAGAGCGGATGCGCGTTGTCGAATGGCGAGCGCGTGCCGGTCAGCTTCACGCCGAAGTCGTAGAAGTCCGGCCACATGATTTCAAATGCGCCGATATCGTTGCCGAAGCGCGTCGACAAACGGCGCAGCAGATTCACGGCGGCGTCGTAGCCGTCGAGCGCGACTAGCGCCGTATGGCGCGCGGCACGCTGCGGATGCAGTCGCAATACCGCGCGCGTGATCACGCCGAGCGTGCCCTCCGAGCCGATGAACCAGTGCTTCAGGTCATAGCCGGTATTGTTCTTGACCATCTTGCCGAGCGACGTGAGCACGTCGCCATTGGCCAGCACGACCTCGAGACCGAGCACCTGGTCGCGCGCGGTGCCCGACTGAATCACCCGGTTGCCGCCCGCGTTGGTCGCGAGATTGCCGCCGATCTGGCAGGAACCGCGCGCGCCCAGATCGAGCGCGAGTTCGAAGCCGGCTTCAGCGGCGGCTTCCTGCGCGGCTTGCAACGTGGTGCCGGCGCGCACGGTCAGCGTGGCCGACGCGGCATCCACTTCTTCGACACCGTCCAGCCGTTCAAGCGACAACGCAATATCCGTGGCGCGCGCAATCGCGCCGCCCGCGAGGCCGGTCATGCCGCCCTGCGGCACCACCGGCTGATGAGCCGCATGGCAAATGGCGAGCGCCCGCGACACCTGCTCCGTGGTGCGCGGCAGCAGTAAGGCGGCGGGTCGCGTCGGTTCGTGACGCGTCCAGTCGGTCATGGCGCGTTCGCCGATCTGCTCGCCCACGCGTACGCTGTCTTCACCGAGCGCGGCGCGCAGCGCGTCGAGTGTCGCGGCAAGCGGCGCTGCCTGATTCGCCGTTCTGTTGTCTGTCATGCAGTGGTTCCTTGCGCGCCTTCAACGGCGTGTTTCTTCCGATAGCCCATCGAGTCGTTGATACGCCCGAGAATATAGTCGCCCGCGGCGACCGGCTGATACTTGAGATCGGCGTTACTGGTGCCGAGATCGCGCGGATCGACCAGCGCGCCGTACGTCGGATCATAAAACGTCGCGATCGAATAACGCTCGCGTCCCGATGTGTTGATCACACGGTGCAAGGTGGAGCGGAAGCGGTCATTGGTCCAGCGCGCCAGCAGATCGCCGACGTTGACCACGAAGCTGCCGTCGACCGGCGGTGCGTCCACCCACGTATCGTTGGCGATTTCGCGCACCTGCAGGCCGCCCACCTGATCCTGCCACAGCAGCGTGATGCAGCCGTAGTCGGTATGCGGCGCGACGCCGAACTGATCTTCGTCCGATTGGGGCGGCTGCGGCGGATAGTAGACCATCTGCGTGCGCTGCATCCGTTTCGTATAACGCGGCGCGAAGAATTGCTCATCGACGCCGAGGCTCACCGCCACCGCGCGCAGCAGATCGGCGCCGCATGCGGCGACCGCCTCGTAGTAGCCATACAGCGCAGGACGCAACTCCGGCATGAAGTCCGGCCAATTGTTCGGTCCGCGCAACGCCTGGCCGGCCAGCACGTCGGGGTCGTCCTCCGGCAACTCGAGGCCGATGCTGAAAAACTCCTTGTAGTCGGGACGCTTGGCCTGGTACATGGTCGCGTCGCCAAGCGCGTTGAAGCCGCGGTGCCGCTGATTGACCGCCGCGCGCCGCTTGGTCTCCACCGGAAACGCGAAGAAGTTGCGGGCGGCCTGCGCGGCGGCATCGATCGACGCCTGCGGCACGCCGTGATTGATGATGTAGAAGAAGCCGATCGTCGTGCACGCTTCACGGATTTCCCGCGCCACGCGCGGCAAAGCCTCCGGGTCGCCCGCGCGTACGCCGGCGAGATCGATGATCGGAATACGGGTCACGGGCATCGCGCTGCTCCTGAAAGTCCGGCTGAATCGGCAGATGAAAGGTGGCGCCTGAATCGTCTGCGGGAAGACGCGTTCCCGCCTCATGCATTGCAGTTGTATATACCGCCAAAAGCGTACCCGCAAGTTGCTTTGCAGCGCTTCGTATAAGGGCTTTTCTCTACTCGCGCGTTTATTTATTTCGCGCGAAAACTGCGGTATATACTGCCTCGCATGACTCGCGCCGAATCCGAAAGGACTCGTTTCGTGCACCATTTTCGCGCGACACCGCTTTGCCAACCGGAGAATCCCATGAGCATCCTTGCAGGCTGGAAGTGTCGTTTGGTCATGCTGGCGTTGTGCGCGGCAAGCGTCACCGCCCACGCGGAAGACCAGCTCGCCAAAGTGAAGAAAGCCGGCGAACTGGTGGTCGGCACCGAGATGCAGTTCGCGCCCTTCGACTTCCTCGAAAACGGTCAGCAAGCGGGTTTCAACAAGGATCTGTTCGCCGAGGTCGGCAAGGAAATGGGCGTGAAGGTGCGCTTTCTCGACTTGCCGTGGCCAAGCGTGCTGCCGGGTCTGGAAGCCGGCAAGTTCGACATGGTCGGCGGCCCGCTCACCGTCACCAAGGCGCGCATGGAGCGCTACACGTACACGCTGCCGATCGCGGACGCCACCGACGCGCTGCTCAAACGCGCGAACGATACGTCAGTCAAGCAATCGTCGGATATCGCGGGCAAGACGGTCGGCGCGGGCAAAGGCTCGGCGCAGCTCGACCAGTTGAAGGCCTATGTCGCCACGTTGCCGAAGCCGCCTGAAATCCGCGAATACGTCGACAACAATCAGGCTTACGCCGATCTCGCCGCCGGTCGCATCGCGGCGGTCGCGAACTCCATGACCAACATCGCGTACGTGGCCAAGCAGCGCCCGGAGACGTTCGCCGTGGTGCAGCCGCCGTTCGGCGCAAAGGTGTACTTCGCTTACTGCCTGCGTAAAGACGCGGACAGCAAACCGCTCGCCGATGCCTTCAACGCCGCGCTCGTGAAAATGCATAGCGACGGACGCCTCGCCGCGTTGCAGAAGAAATGGTTCGGTGTCGCAATGGACGCGCCGACGACCATGCCCGCGCCGAACTATTGATCGACTGATGTTGCACGTGTCTTGATGCACGCGATGCGGCCTTTGCCACGAGCCGCATCGCCCTCCCCGTTCCAGCGAGTGCGACGCTTATGTTCAGCACGACCGTCTTTCTCCAGGGTTTGCCGCTGCTGCTGCATGCGGCGCTCGCCACCATCGGCATTTCGCTGACGGGTCTCCTGATCGGTTTCTTCGTCGCGATCGGCGTGTGCGCGGCGCGGCTCTCGCCGAACCGCGCGGCGCGCATGTTCGGCGGCGCTTATGTGTTCTTCTTTCGCGGCGTGCCGATGCTGGTGCAGTTGCTGCTCGTGTATTACCTGTTGCCGTTCGCGGGCATCAACGTGTCGCCGATCGTGGCGGCGCTCAGCGCGGTGTCGTTGTGCTCCGCGTCGTATATCGCCGAAATATTGCGCGGCGGTTTTCTCAGCGTTCCGCCGGGCCATCTCGAAGCCGCGCGCATGCTCGGGCTGTCGCCGTTCGACATGCTGCGCCGCATTCTCGTGCCGCAAGCGTTTCGTTTGACGCTGCCCTCGCTCGTCAATGAAATGGTGCTTCTGATCAAGGCTTCGTCGCTGATCTCGGTGGTGGGCGTGGCCGAGTTGACACGCACTGCGCAGAACATTGCGGCCAGCACCTATCGGCCGCTCGAAGCGTACGTCGCGGCCGGGCTGATCTACTTCGTGATCTGCGGTGCGCTCGCGCTCGTCGCGCACGCCGCAGAATATCGCTTGCAGCACGCCTGAGTTCGACATCGACACCACGCCATGCAAAAGCTCGATCCCACCGTCATCACGCACAACCTGCAGCCGATCGCCGCGGGCCTCGCCACGACGCTCGGCACCTGGGCCGCGGGCGTCGCAATCGGCATCCTGATCGGCTTTCTGATTGCCGTGCTGCAACTCTTTTGCGGACGCTGGGTGCGCGGCATATTGCGCTTCTATATCGAACTGTTTCGCGGCACGCCGTTTCTCGTGCAACTCTTTTTGCTGTATTACGGCGGCCCGTCCTTCGGGCTCACGCTCGAACCGATGACCGCCGGTGTGCTCGGTCTGGGCCTTTACGGCAGCGCGTATTTCGCCGAAGCCTTTCGCTCCGGCTTTCAATCCGTGCCGCCGGGTCATCTGGAAGCGGCGTCGTGTCTTGGCCTCACGCGCTGGCAGGCGGTCGTGCGGATTCAGGTGCCGCAAATGCTCGTGCTGATCGTACCCGCGCTGACCAATCTGATTATCGTGCTGAGCAAGGAGACGGCCGTGCTGTCCATCGTCACCGTACCCGAACTCACGTTCGTGCTGACCGGCATCGGCTCGGCCACCTTTGCTTTCGTCGAAACGCTGCTGGTACTGTGTGTGTGCTATCTCGCGCTGGTCGAACTGACTTCGCGCGCGGGCATGTGGGCCGAGGCCCGCATCGCGCGCTTCATGGCATGAACGGAAACGGGAGCCTCTTATGAACGCCATCGCCGACATGCCCTCGTCCGCATCCACTGCTACCGTCGGACCATCGTCCGGCGAGCCGCTGATCGAAGTGCGCGATTTGCGCAAACGCTTCGGTGAAGTCGAAGTGCTGCGCGGTGTCGATCTCGAGATCGCGCGCTCGGAAGTGGTGTGCATCATCGGGCCGTCGGGCTCGGGCAAAAGCACGCTGCTGCGCTGCCTCGCCGCGCTCGAAACCTACGATCAGGGCGACGTGCGCATCGAAGGCGAACTACTCGGCTATAGCGAGCGCAACGGCAAACGCGTGCGCGCGTCGCAAAGCGAAATCAACCGCGTGCGGCGCAACGTCGGCATGGTGTTTCAGCAGTTCAATCTGTGGCCGCATATGACGGCGCTCGGCAACGTGATGGAATCGTTGCTCCGTGTACGGCATCTATCACGCGATGAAGCGCGCCGCCGCGCCAACGCGATGCTCGAAACGGTCGGCCTCGCACACAAGGGCGACGCGTATCCGGCCAAGCTTTCGGGCGGCCAGCAACAACGTGTGGCGATTGCGCGCGCGCTCGCCATGGAGCCGCACATCATGCTGTTCGACGAGCCGACCTCGGCGCTCGATCCGGAACTGGTCGGCGAAGTGCTGCAAGTGATGAAGCAACTCGCGCGCGACGGCATGACGATGGCGGTGGTCACGCATGAAATGGGCTTTGCCGCGCAGGTCGCGGACAAAGTCATGTTCATCGATCAAGGCCGGATCGCCGTGCAAGGCAAACCGCGCGATGTCTTTCACGATGCAGGGCAGCCGCGCTTGCGGCAGTTCCTGCAAAACTACTTCGACCGCAACGCGTTCTGGACGCGCGGCCCCGACGAAGCGCAACCGCTATGAACACGCGCCGGTTTCTGCCTGCTTCACGCGGACGCTGACGCAAGGGCCGCCGATGTCCTCCACCGTTCGCAGCCGCACCCACGACAAGCCGCTTCCCGCGTCGGCCATGAAAGCCGCACGCGCCGCGGCCGACGCGCCGGCCGCGCGCTACGAACAGGTCAAGAGCCATATCCGTCACATCATCGAATCGGGCGAGCGCCGCGCGGGCGACCGTCTGCCGTCGGAACTCGATCTGGTGGCGACGCTCGGCGTGTCGCGCATGACCGTCAACCGCGCGCTGCGTGAACTCGCCGAAGAAGGACTGGTAACGCGAGTCTCAGGTGTCGGCACCTTCGTCGCGCAAAGCAAGCCGCAATCGACGCTGCTGATGATCGCCCATATCGGCGACGAGATCCGCTCGCGGGGCCATGAATACCGCTGCGACACGGTCCTGTCGCAACGCGAAACGGCGTCCGTGATGGTATCGAACGCGTTAGGGCTCGCGCCGGGTGCTTCGGTATTTCATGTGATCTGCGTGCATCGCGAGAACGGCTTGCCGGTGCAACTCGAGGATAGGTTTGTGAATCCGGCCGTCGCGCCAGATTTTCTGCTGCAGGATTTTTCGGCGCTGAGGCCGTCGGAATATCTGTTCGACATCGTGCCGGCGCACGACGTCGAGCACGTGGTCGACGCCGGCCTGCCCACGCGCGCCGAAGCCGAACTGCTCGAAATCCGTGCGGAGGAACCGTGCCTCACGCTGATGCGCCGCACGTGGACGAGCGGCGTGGCGGTCACGTTCGCGCGTTTCGTGCACCCTGGGTCGCGTTATCGGCTAGGCTGCCGCTTCTCGCCGGATCTGTCGCAACGCCAGGGTTGAGAACGCGGCACGCGTCGTACTACGTTAGACGTTGCCTGCGAGATGAAAACGCGACGCCGGGTGCCACAGCTGCACCGACGTCGCCACGTCGTCGCCTACCCACGTGCGGCGCCATAGTTGCAGGCACGGCTCGCCGATATCCATCAACAGATGCCGGCGCACATAGGCGTCGGGCTTCTGCGCATAGATGCGAAACTCGGCGCGCTGAATCGGCGCGAGCCGCACCATGTAGTGATTCGGCGTCTCGATCGTGAAGTCCTGCTCCAGATAATCGGGGAACACCTTCGGATTGACGTAGCGGTCCTCGTACTGGATCGGCTCGCCCTCCTCGCTGTGCACGATGCACGAATGAAACGCCGGTCCGCTGGCGAGACCGAGCGCTTCGAGCGCCTGCGGGTCGTCGCTCGGTTCGAGCGTCAGCACACGCGCCGAATGGCGGTGACCGCGCGCGGCGATTTCGTCGGCAATGTTGCGGATTTCCAGCACGGTCGATTCGTAGCGCTGTGGCGCGACGAATGTGCCGGAGCCTTGCACGCGCGTGAGCACGCGTTCGGTGGTCAATTCGCGCAGCGCGCGCGACACCGTCATGCGCGCTACGCCGAATTCCTTCACCAGTTCCGTTTCGGACGGGATCAACCCGCCGGGCTTCCAGTCCCCTTCGCTGATGCGCCTGATCACGTAGCGTTTGATCTGCTCGTAGGCAGGCATGGCTTTCGCGGGTGTCTCCTGGCCGCGATCAGGGCGGTCCTGCGTCTCCGCGATTCGCGCGTTTGTAGTTGTGTTCACTCCGACCTCGTGGGTGGTACGCGGGTTGTACTTGGTTGGTACACCTTGGCCGGCTCGCCGGCGGGTAAGCCCGCTCACCGGCATCGTCCGAGTCATGCCATGTGCGCGGCGGCCTGCCCGTCGTTGACGGCGATGCTCGCGGCCGCGCGGACGTGGCCCGCGGCCGCCAGATTCGTAAGCGTTGCTGGCGCCATCATCTCCGCGCCGTCGACGGACCTGACCGGCCGAGGGCCAATGTTACCAGGGTTCGGCAACGGCGGCGGCGCTTCGTCGGCAATCATGCGAAAGGCGACGCTCATGTCGTCCGCGAGCGGACGGTCGTCGCGATAGGTCGGCACGGCGCGGCGCACGCGCTGCCACAGCGCTCCGGTGTGCGGTGCGCGCGGCGCGTCGATACTTTGCAGGTCGTAGGCTTGCGCTGCCGCCAGCAGTTCGATCGCGACGATGCGCCCGGCGTTGTCGATGATTTCCAGCGCCTTCAGCGCGGCGGGCGTGGCATGACACAGGTGATCTTCCTGCAAGGCCGAAGTGATGCCGCCGTCGAGACTCGCGGGCAGCGCGAGCCGCCGGTTCTGCGCGACCAGCGACGCCGCCGTGTACTGCGCGATCATGAAACCGGAACAGGTACCGCCCGGCTCGGCGAGAAACGCCGGCAGGCCGCTCACCAGCGGATTGACGAGACGGTCGAGGCGCCGCTCGGCCATCGCGGCGACTTGTGCGATCGCGGTGGCGAGGCTGTCCATTGCCAGCGCGATCGAGGCGCCCACCGCGTGCGCCTGCGAATACACGCGTGGCTCTTCCGGCGTGCCGGCGACGATCGGGTTATCGGTAATCGAGGCGAGCTCGCGATTGACCACGTCGGCGGTCGCGGCGAGCACGTCGCGCGCCGCGCCGTGCACGTGCGGAATGGTCCGCATGCTCAGCGGGTCTTGCGTACGCTGACCGACCACCGCCGCGAGAATGCCGCTGTCGGCCAACGCGGCGCGCATCCGCCCGCCGACCAGGTTCAGCCCCGGCGAGATGCGCAAGGCCAGCGAGTCTTCGTCGAAAGCCGCGAGCTGGCCGCGCAGATTCTCGAAGCTCATCGAGGCGACCATATCAGTCCAGTCGAGCAGGCGTTCGGCGCGCGCGAGCGCCAACGCGGCGAGGCCCGTGACGCACGGCGTGCCGTTGACGAGACTCAGCCCTTCCTTGGCTTCGAGCACGAGCGGCTCGAGCCCGAGGCGTTGCAGCGCGTCGCGTCCTTTAAGCCGCTCGCCGTGAAAGCGCACGTAGCCCTCGCCGATGCAGACGAGCGCAATATGCGCCATGTGGCTCAGATAACCGACCGAGCCGAACGCCGGCACTTCCGGCAGGCAATCCGCGTTGAGCAGCGCCACCAGTTGGTCCGCGACTTCGAGGCGAATACCCGAGTGGCCGTGCGCGAAGTTATTGACGGCCGCGGCCATGATCGCGCGCGTTTCGGCGACACCGAGCGGCGCGCCGACGCCGACCGCGTGGCTCATCAGAATGTTGCGCGACAACGTGCGCTGTTCGGAGGGCGAGACGATCACGTCGCACAGCGCGCCTACGCCGGTATTCACGCCATACGCGCGAATACCGCGCTCGACGATCTGTTCGACAAGCACACGCGCCGCCGCGATGCGCGCGCGGGTGCCGGCGGAAAGTTCGAGCGGCTCGCCGGCGGCAACCGCTGCCACCTGAGCCCAGTCGAGAGGACGATCGGAACGGATCACGGCCATGTCAGTGCTCTGCTTGGTAGGTTATCTGGTGATGCTGATCAGTTGGTGGTGCGGTCCTGATGGCTCGAAACGAATTGCCGGAACCGATCCGACTTGCATTCGACGAACACCTCGTCGGGCGTGCCGTCGGCTTCCACTTGCCCCTGGTGCAGGAACATCACGCGATTCGATACATGGCGCGCGAAACCCATTTCGTGCGTGACGACCAGCATGGTGCGGCCCTCTTCGGCCAGCGAGCGCATCACGCGCAGCACTTCGCCCACCAGTTCGGGATCGAGCGCCGAGGTCGGTTCGTCGAACAGCATCACTTTCGGATGCATCGCCAATGCGCGCGCAATCGCCACGCGTTGCTGCTGACCGCCTGAAAGATGCGCCGGATAGTGGCCGCGTTTTTCCGCGAGACCGACTTTCGCGAGCAGCGCTTCCGCCTCTTCCACCGACTCGGCGCGGCTGCGTTTTTGCACGCGCATCGGCCCTTCGATCAGATTTTCCAGCACCGTCATATGCGACCAGAGATTGAAGTTCTGGAACACCATGCCGAGTTGCGAGCGCACCCGGTCCACCTGGCGGCGGTCGCTCGGTTGCAGCTTGCCGTCGCCGCGGCGCTTCATTTTCAACTCTTCGCCGGCGAGCGAAACCGAGCCGTCGTCGGGCGTTTCGAGCAGATTCAGGCAGCGCAGGAAGGTGCTCTTGCCCGAGCCGCTCGCACCGAGAATCGAGATCACGTCGCCTTGATGGGCGTCGAGCGAAATGCCTTTGAGCACGTGATGGTCGCCGAACGATTTGTGAATGTTCTTGACCGACAGTGCAACGGGTGCCGTAGCGTTCATGGGATTCTCCAGATTCATCCAGGATGGGCGGCCGTTCAGGGCGCGGCGCGGCGTGCTTCGGTGGTGGCGGAAACCGGGCGGTTCGCCGCGGCCTGCGGGCGTGCCGCGCGCAGATGGCGCGACAGACGCGTTTCGAGCATGCCGAGCAGCCGCACGATGACGAAATTCAGGAACAGATAGATCAGCGCGGCGCAGATGAAGACTTCCGTCGTGCGATAGGTTTGCTGAATGATCTGTTGCGCGACGCCGGTGACTTCCCACACGGTGACGAGACTTGCCAGCGCCGTCGATTTGACGAGCAGCACCGCTTCAGTCGAATACGCCGGCAGACACTGGCGCAAGGCGATCGGGCCGATCACGCGACGCAGCAGCGCGAAGCCCGACAGGCCGATCGAATAACCTGCCTCGATCTGACCGACCGGCACGGCCATCAAACCGCCGCGAATGATCTCGGCGGTATAGCCGGCCGTGCATAGCGCGAGCGACAACACCGCGCACATGTAGGGCTCGCGCAGCACCGGCCACAGGAAGCTCTCGCGTATCACCCCGAACTGGCCCATGCCGTAGTACACGAGGAACATCTGGATCAGCAGCGGCGAGCCGCGGAACACGAGGATATAAGCGCGTGCGAAGCGATTCGGCAGCCAGTGCGGCGACACGCGCATCGTGACGATCACGAGCGAGAGCAGGCCGCCGAGAATCAGCGAGCAGAAGAACAGGCCGAGCGTGGTCGGCACGGCCCCGAGCAGTTGCTTGATCGTGTCGAACAGAAAGTCGAAGTCGAAATGCATGATGGCCGCCCTCGTCAGTTACGCGCGAAGTTGCGCTTGAAGGATCGGCCCACGTGCGCTTCGGCACGGTTGAAGACCCGGTTCGAGATGCTGGTCATGAGCAGATAGAGCGCACCGCCCACTACGAAGAACGTGAAGTACTGATGCGTGGAACCCGCCGCCACCTGGCTCGTGCGCAGCAATTCGGCGAGGCCCGTCACGGAGATTAGCGCCGAATCCTTCAGGCTCAATTGCCAGACGTTGCCGATGCCGGGCAACGCGAAACGCAGCACTTGCGGAATCAGGATGCGCCGCGCCATGGTCAGCGTCGGCATGCCGATCGAGCGCGCGGCTTCGAGTTCGCCGCGCGACACCGCCAGCACCGCCGAGCGGTACACCTCGGCCTGATACGCGCCTGAAATCATGCCCACGGCCAGTGCGCCGACCACGAACGGCGGCACGCCGACGAAACCCTCCGCGCCGAACCACTGGCCGACGGTCGTGACGAGCGTCGAGCCGCCGAAATAGAACAGGTAGATGACGAGCAGTTCAGGCACGCCGCGAAACACGGTGGTGTAGATATCGCCGACCACGCGCAGCGTACGAAAACGCGACAGCTTGGCGGCCGCCACCAGCGCGCCGAACACGGCGCCGACCGCGAGCGCCGCGAGCGTGAGCGCCACCGTCATCAACGCCGCGAGCAGCAATACGCCGCCCCAGCCTTCCGGCCCGAAGCCGAGCATCTGTATCAGAGCCATTTCCTACCTCTCATCTTCATCCAATGCGGCGGATCGAACCGGCCGGCATGCGCTGGTTTTCGCCACGCGCCTGCCGTTGCCTCTTAACGTGAAGGCGAATCAAGGCGTGACGTCGGTCTTGAACCACTTGTCGGAGAGCTTCTTGACGGTGCCGTCGGCGAGCGCGGCGCTGATCGCGGTGTCGAACTTCGCCTTCAGGTCGGCGTCCTGCTTGCGGAACGCGAGGCCTTCGCCCGGGCCCCAGATCGGGCCGCCGATCTTCGGGCCGGCCATCACGATCGACGCGGTTTCTTTCTTGTCGATGTTGGCGGCGTAGTACGTCACGTCGTCGAACGAGGCGTCGATGCGGCCGTTGGCCAGATCCAGATCGCGTTCGGGCGATGTCTTGTAGACGCGGATCGTGGCAATGTCCTTGAAGCCGTCATTGATGAACTTGGTGTAGACCGTGCCCGACTGGATGCCGATGGTCTTGCCCTTCAACTGCTTGCGCAAGGCGTCGACGGTCGGCTGGTCGGCTTTCGGGTCGCCCGACAGCTTGACGACGGCCGCGCCCGGCGCGGCTTTGGGCAACACCTTCGCATCGGCCACGGCGAACGTGGCAGGCGTGGCGGCGTACGGCTTCGAGAAGGCGATGATCTTTTCACGCTCCGGCGTGATCGAGATCGCATCCATCAGGACGTCGAACTTGCCCGCCTGCAGACCGGGAATCATGCCGTCCCAGTCTTGCGCCACGAGATTGCATTGCAGCTTGATGCGCTCGCACAGGTTGGCGACCAGTTCGGGTTCGAAGCCGCCCAGCTTGCCGCCCGGCAAGGTCAGATTCCACGGCGCGTAGCCGCCTTCGAGCGCGATCGTCACCGTCTTCCAGTCTTTGGCCTGCACCGGTGCCGCGAAAATCGCCGCGGCGCCGAGAACGGCGCCGATCAATGCTTTTGCTGCCGTCGTGCGCTTCACTTTCACGTCGAAACTCCTTTGATTGAGGAAACCGTCGAGCCGAATGTTTAACCGCCGCTTAATTTGTATAGACAAGTCTGCATGAGTAAAAAAGCTGTCGCAAGAGAATTTGCGAGAAATTAGCGGAATCATCGGGTAAGCCCCTAGACGATGCAGCGTGGCGTGGCTTTGCGGGGAGTTCTTAATGCGCGGAAGATGCACGGCGTGCTTCGCAGCACCGGCAAGCGCAATTCGTTTTGTCTAGACAGGTTGATGCAAGCTGAGCAAACGCGCGCGGAGACGGCGGTTCGATGCGCCCTACCAGATGAACGGCACGAAGCGATAACGCACGCGCGCCATGTAGTCCGTGTAACCGTCGAGTTGCGCGGCCAGCACGCGCTCTTCGCGCACCGCTCGCCAGCCAATGCCGATCACCATGACCGGCACGAAGGCGAGACCCCACCACGATCCGAGCAGCAAGGGCGTGCCGACGAACAGCAGCAGCGCGGCGGAATACATGGGATGACGGACATGCGCGTAAAGACCGGTGTCGATCACTTTATGCCCGCGGCTCGCCTGGATCTTCACGACCGGCGCGGCATAGCTATTGGCCTGGAACACGAAGCGGCACATGAAGAGGCAGAGGAACACGCAGAGCGAGCCGAGGCTGACCAGTGCCACCGGCAACGGCGCGGTCCAGTGAAAGCGCATTGAGTCGAACGCCATCAGGACGAGCCAGCCGCACCACGCCACCGAGACGCTCACCATGAAAACGCGGTCCCAGCGGCTTTGCTGCTCCTGCACGAATGGCGACAGTCGCTCGGCGAGCAGGCCGGGATCATGGCGCGCCAGCCACAAACCGATCCACAGGCTCAGCACGCCCAACTCGATCACATACCACCACCCGGCCGGCCATGCCAAGGTGCCCGCCGCGCCGAACAGCAGCGCGCCCATGCCCACCAGCCAGACCACCGTTTGAAAGATGAGGCGCGCGACCATGACGGTTCGTTGCTACGCGGTTTTCGCCGGCGTGCGCACGCGGTCGAATATTTCGGCGATGTCGATCTCGCCGGTGTTCAAGCCGAACTGATCGCGCAGGCACGCCGCCAGTTCGCCGGCGCTCCTGAGTTGCCGCTCGCTGATGAGCCGGCCATCGGCTGCGCGTTCGCTCAGTTGATCGTTGAGCAGCGCGAGCCGCGCTTCGGGCAGCACGCGGCACACGATCAGCGTGCTCGCGAAAATCGCTTCCGGCGAGGTCGACGTGTACCAGTTCGAGGTTTCGTAATCGATCCACTCGACCGGTTGCAGATCGAAGCGGTAGACCCGCGCCCAGCTTTCGTCGCGCGCCTGCACTTCGAGAAAAAGCGCGTCGCGCGATGCGTCGGCGAGACGGAACGTGCCGAGTTCGGTGGGCTGCGCGATGCCCGCGGTCAGCCGCAGCGGCGCGGTCAGCGTCACGCTGCCGAAACCCACGTCGGCGATCCAGGCTTCGTTCTCGATGTCGAGGCGCAACACCATATGCGTGCGCGGCGGCGGCGCATCCGATTCGCGGCCCCACAGTACGCGCCCGAGCAAGGGCGTGACCTCGAAGCCCAATTGCATCAGCACGTTGGCGAATAGCGCGTTCTGTTCGAAACAGTAGCCGCCGCGGTGTTCGGTGACGAGTTTGCGCTCGACCGATTCGAGATCCAGTTTCACCGGACGCCGCGTGAGCGGGTTCAGGTTCTCGAACGGAATCGCGCGCGGGTGCAACCGGTGAAGCGCCTGAAGGACTTCCAGCGTTGCAGCGCGCGGGCCTTCGTAGCCAATGCGGGCGAAATAGTTGTCCAGATTCACTGTGTGAGACATCGGCAGGTTTCCGGTATGGTTTTGGACACAGGACGCGTATCGGTGATGCGCGGCCGTGCGGTTTTGGAAATCGATCATAGCCGCTTTTGTGGTCCGCTCGCTGTGGCGGCCTTTACCTGTTTTCGTAGCCGCCGGTCGACGCCGCCCGAACGAGGGCGGCGTTCATCTCCGAACCGGTTTCTTATTGACCGCCCTTTAGCGCCGAGGTCGCAACCGACGGCACGCTGATGCCGTGGCTCGACGCGAACTGCACGGCCGAGCTCAGCGTCGACATCAACGATTGCAACTGCCCCGGCGCCGATTGCGCGATGTATGACGCGCTCTGCGCCGTCTGCGGATTCATGCCGGCCTGTAGCAGCGACGACGGATTCATCTGCCCGATACTGCCGAGCCCCGACTGCAGGCTCGAATACTGGCTCACGCCTTTACCGAGCGACGACAGGCCGTCCGTGAAAGCCTCCTTGTTGATCGGCGTAGCCGACGCACCACCGCTCGCGCGGCTAGCGAAGGCCTGGGTCAGCGTCTGCGAGAGCGACTGCTGCGTGCTGCCCATCTGCGTCAATTGACTCACCGAAGGCGTGCCGCCGCTCAACAATCCCGCCGCCTGCTGCGCCTGCCCCGCCGCGCTGCTCATCCCCATCGCCGAGGCCAGACTCGACTGGCCGCTGAGCACCTGCTGGTTCGCGCCCACGTAGGTCTGCAACAGTTGCGACACGCCGCCGGACGACGCCGTCGCCCCAGCGCCCGCGGAACTGTCGCCGCCGCCTATGCCGAACTGTTTGAGATTCAGCTGCGCATTCGAGACGCCACTCACCAGCAAACCGCCGCTCGCCAGCAACGAAATCAACACTCTGCGTTTGTTCATATCCATCTCCTGAATTGGCGTTTCGGGTACTCGTGCGAGTTCGACACCCCACCCCGGAACGCGTTCATATGACCACCACCATACAGATTCATTACTTTCTCATTCTCTGCAAATTACGTGCAAATGCCGTTTAGTAGCAGTACGTAAAGAGCAAAGTTATATGTCAGTAATATTGATGCGAATCGTTCTCATTTGTGTTGACGCACCAAATCCGCATGCGTACGATCTCGCAATCTGCTGCAGTTGGCATCGCGAACCAATGCAGCAAATCGCGGGCATGCGGCGATGCGCCGCGATGGTTCAAATCAGTCGATACAACACCAATAAGGATTTCGATGAAGTTCGCCCATTTCAACGGACCCGGCGTAGCAGCCCGTCCGTTTCGCGATTCCGTGCCGCGCGCCAACACCACGCGCCGTTCGCGTTTGCCCTCCATGCGGCGTGCCGCGCTTTGCACGGCGTTCGCGTGGGCGTCGCTGACAGCCGGCGCCGCCATGGCCGAAGCGAATCCCGACGCGGCGCCGGAAGCGCCCGAGGCCGACCTGAAGATTCAGGCGACCCAGACGAACCAGTGGACCGGCTTCTGGAATCGACAGCAGATGCTCGGCGACATAGGCGGCCTGCGCCCCTGGCTCGGCAAATACGGCGTGACCTTCACGCTCACCGAAACCAGCGAAGTGCTCGCCAACCTGCGCGGCGGTCTCGCGCGCGGCGCCGACTACGACGGCCTGACCACCGGCACCGTGCAATTGGACACGCAAAAAGCGTTCGGTTTGCCGGGTGGCCTGTTCAACGTCAGCGCCTTGCAGATCCATGGTGCCAACCTCAGCGCTAACAAGCTCGGCACGTTGAATACGGCGAGCGGCATCGAAGCCGACGACGCAACCCGTCTGTGGGAATTGTGGTATCAGCAGTCGTTCCCGAACAAGCGCATCGATGTGAAGATCGGTCAGCAAAGTATCGACCAGGAGTTCATCACGAGTCAGTACTCGGCGCTGTTCGTCAACACGATGTTCGGTTGGCCCGCCCTGCCCTCGTACGACATGCCGTCCGGCGGCCCGGCGTATCCGCTGTCGGACCTCGGCGTGCGCGTGCGCGGCCAGATCACGCCGGCGTTGACGGCGTTGGCAGGCGTGTACGACGGCGACCCGCTCGGCAACAACCCGGACAACAAGAGCGGCACTAACTTCAACCTGCACAATGGCACGCTGTTCATCGGCGAGTTGCAGTACGCGATCAACCAGCCGGCCGACGGCGAAATGGTCGGCGCGGGCGGCGGCGGTTTGCCCGGCACCTACAAGCTCGGTGTCTGGTACAACAACGGCAGCTTCGCGGATCAGCGCTACGACAATACCGGCTTGTCGCTCGCCAATTCGGCCAGCAGCGGCATCGCCCAGAATCATCACGGCGACTACAGCTTCTACGCCGTGGCGGACCAGATGATCTGGCGTCCGGACCCGGACGAGCCGCGCAGCATCGGCGTCTTTGCCCGCGTGATGGGCGCGCCCGGCGACCGCAACCTGGTGAGTCTCGCCGCCAACCTCGGCGTCGTGATGAAAGCGCCGTTCGCCGGCCGCGACAACGACAGCGTCGGCCTCGCGCTCACCTACATCAAGGTCGGCAATCACGTGAACGGCCTCGATACGGATGCGCGGGCATTCAGCAACAGCCCGTACGGCATACGCACCAGCGAAACCACGCTCGAGGCGACGTACCAGTACCAGGTCAATCCGTGGTGGCAACTGCAAGCTGACGCGCAATACACGTTCAATGCCGGCGCCGGCCAGAATCCGAACGATCCGACGCAGCCGCTGCGCAACACGTTCGTCATCGGCGTGCGGACCAACATCAACTTCTGATGACGTCCGCGCCCCATTCACACGCTACCGACCCAATCGAATCCCATGCTTTCGATCATGACCGCAACCACCGCTTTGTGCGCAGGCACGGAGGCTCAATCGTGAACACTCCCACGCGCCAGTTTTCGCCGCGCGCCGCGCGGGCCCTGATCGCCGCCGCTGTCAGCGCGGCCGCATTCGCGACCGCCGGCAGCGCGCACGCCGATCCGCAAGGTTTCCTTGAAACCGTCAAGCACCACACCACGCTGATCAACACAGTGCCCGGCAACGGCGACCAGAATCCGTACGCGGTGGTGGTCGCGCCGGTCACGGCCGGCACGGTCAAGCAAGGTGACGTGCTGGTCGGCAACTTCAACAACTCGACCAATCTGCAAGGCACCGGCAGCACGATCATCAACTATCACCCGGACACCAAGGAGATGACGGTGTTCGCGACGGTGCCGCGCGATCTGAAGGAATGCCCCGGCGGCATCGGTCTGTCGACCGCGATGACCATGCTCAAGTCCGGCTATGTGATCGTCGGCAGCACGCCGAGCAACGACGGCACCACCGGCACCAAGGGCGCCGGCTGCCTGATCGTGATCGATCCGCAAGGCAAGGTCGCCTCGACCATCAGCAGCCCGAACATCAACGATCCGTGGGGCAACATGGCGGTCGTCGACAACGGCAGCAGCGCCACGCTGTTCGTCAGCAACGCCGGCTTCGGCGTGGGTGGAGCTGACGGCAATCCGCCGGTGTTCAAGCAGGCCACCGTGCTGCGTCTGGATCTCGACGTGCCGGCCGGCAAGCCGCCGGTCGTGAAGAAAGAAACAGTGGTGGGCAGCGGCTTCGGCGCGCAGGCGGACAAGGGCGTGTTCCTCGTCGGCCCGACCGGACTCGCGCTCTCGGCCGATCAGAAACTGCTGTACGTGTCCGACGCGATCGGCAATCGCATCACCGAAATCGACGAACCGATGACGCGCGACAGCAGCGCGGGCGTCGGCCGTCAACTGACCGCCGACGGCCTGCTGCACCGGCCGCTCGCGATGGTGACCGCTCCCAACGGCCACCTGCTCGTCACCAACGCGCTGAACGGCCAGATCGTCGAAATCGATCCGGCCAGCGGCAAGCAGATCTACGCGCGCTGGATCGACACCGACAAGGCGCAATCGCCCCCGGGCAACGGCGACCTGTTCGGTCTCGCGATGACGCCTGAGGGCGACGGTTTCTACTACGTGCAGGACGACGTGAACACGCTGGTGCTCGCAAAGTAAGTTGCACATTCCAAAGCCGAACGAAGGTGAAGTAACCATGGCAAACGATCAACCCCCGCGCCCCAAACGGCGCGGGTTTCTCAAGGCGGGCGGCGCCGCGGTCGCGGCGGGCGCGAGCCTCGGCGCGGGTCTCGCGACATCGCAGAACGCGCTAGGCAAAACGCAGCCGCATGCTCTCGCCGATCCGCAACTCGCCGTCGAGCCGTTTTACGGCACGCATCAAGGCGGCATCGTCACGCCGCAGCAAAGTCACACCTACGTCGCCGCGCTCGATCTCACCACCGAGAAGCGCGAGGACGTGATCGCACTGCTGCGCGCCTGGACCGACGCCGCCGCGCGTCTCACGCAAGGCGGCACGGCCGCGCCGCTGCCGACCGGCGACGCCGCCGACAACAAGGCCGCGCCTGATTCCGGCGATGTGCTCGGCCTCGGCCCCTGCGGGCTGACCATCACCTTCGGCTTCGGCCCCGGTCTCTTCACGCATGAGGGCAAGGATCGCTACGGCCTCGCCGCGCGCCGCCCCGCCGCGCTCGTCGATCTGCCGCGCTTTAACGGCGACCAGTTGATCAAGGAAAAAACCGGCGGCGATCTGTATATCCAGGCCTGCGCGAACGATCAGCAGGTCGCGTTTCACGCGGTCCGGCAGTTGTCGCGCCTCGCGTACGGCACGGCGGCGATGCGCTGGGGCCAGTCCGGTTTCCTGTCGGGTCCGCGCGGTCAGACGCCGCGCAATCTGATGGGCTTCAAGGACGGCACCAACAATCCGTCCACCGCCAAGCCGCCGTTGATGAACCAGTTCGTGTGGGCCGGCGCGAGCGCCGACGCGCCGTGGATGGAAGGCGGCACTTACACGGTCGTGCGGCGCATCCGCATCACGCTGGAGCACTGGGACAACACCGAACTGGACTTCCAGGAACAGGTGTTCGGACGTCACAAGTACAGCGGCGCGCCGATCGGCAAGAAGAACGAGTTCGACGCCGTGGACCTGAAGGAAGAGGACAAGGACGGCAATCCGGTGATTCCGGAGAACTCGCACGTGCGTCTGTCGAATCAGGCGAGCAACAACGGCGCGCAGATTTTGCGCCGCTCGTACTCGTATAACGACGGCACGAACTTCTACATCGAGCGCTGGCCGCCGTGGCGCCAGGAAACGGAGTACGACGCGGGCCTCATTTTCATCGCACATCAGAGCGACCCGCGCAGCGGCTTCATTCCGATCAACGACAGGCTCGCGAAGTTCGACATGATGAACCAGTTCACGACGCACGTCGGCAGCGCGATTTTCGCTGTGCCGCCGGGCGCGAAGCCGGGTTCGTATATCGGCGCGGGATTGTTCGAGACGTAAAGCAGACGCAGTCGACACAACACAGATCAACTACAACATCACAACGGACTTCTGGATCATGGCTTACAACTTGTTTGGCACTCGTCTGCGTGTCCTGGCCAATACGCTGGGCAGCGCGGCCGCCCTCACGCTGGCCGCTTTCGCGACGGTGCCGTCGGCGGCCGAGGCCGCGTCGATCACGCTGTATAACGCGCAGCACGAGCAGGTCGTCAATCTGCTCGCCAAGGACTTCGAAAAGCAATCGGGCATCTCGGTGAAGATCCGCAACGGCGAAGGCCCGGCGATGGCCGCGCAGATCGTCGCTGAAGGCGCGGCCACGCCCGCCGACGTGTACTTCACGGAAAACTCGCCGGAGCTGATGCTGCTCGAAGAGAAAGGCCTGCTGAACAAAGTGGACAGCTCGACGCTCGCCACCGTGCCGGCGCGCTTCAGCTCGCCGACCGGCGCATGGGTCGCGGTGACCGCGCGTGAAAACGTGCTCGCCTACAACACCACCAAGGTTCAGGCTTCACAACTGCCGCAATCGCTGTTCGATCTCGCCAAGCCGGAATGGAAAGGCAAGATCGGCATTGCCCCGAGCGACGGCGACTTCCTGCCGCTCGTCTCCGCGGTGCTCGCGCTGAAGGGCGAAGCGCAAACGGTGCAATGGCTCAAGGGCCTGAAAGCCAACGCGCAGATTTTCGACGACGACGAAGGCGTGGTCGCCGCCGTGAACCGCGGCGGTGTCGCGACCGGTCTGATCAACAACTATTACTGGGCGCGCCTGCATGCCGAACTCGGCGACGGCAAAACTCGCAGCGCGATCTATCACTTCGGCAACGGCGACGCCGGCGCGGCCGTGAACGTATCGGGCGCCGCGGTGCTGAAGTCCGCGCACAACACGGACGGCGCACAGAAGTTTCTCGCGTACCTGGTCAGCGACCGCGCGCAACAGTTGATGGCGAATAGCCACGTGATGTTCGAATATCCGCTGCACGCAGGCGTCGCACCGGATCCGATCCTCAAGCCGCTCGCCGAACTGAGCCCGCCGCCGCTGACGATCCAGCAACTCGGCGACGACAGCCAGGCCGGCAAGCTGCTGCGCCAGGCAGGCCTGCTGTAATGAGCGAAGCTTTGTCAGCCGGACCACCGGCTGTCCCGACTGTCCCGGCGCGCGCCCGTTCGCGCGCGCCTCGCGGACTGTTCGCGGCAGCGGCACTCAGCGCTTTGCTGGTGTTGCTGCCGATTGCGTTTACGTTCTGGCGCGCCGCGAGCTTCGGCGTCGGCGAGGCGATCGACTTGATCTTCCGGCCGCTCGTCGGCGAACTGCTGCTCAACACGTTGATGATCACCGTCTCGACCACGCTGGTCGCCGCCGTGATCGGCACGGCCGCCGCGTGGTTCGTCGAACGCACGCACTTGCCGGGACGCCGCGCGTGGGCCGTATTGAGCGCCGCGCCGCTCGCCATGCCCGCCTTCATCTCGAGCTATGCGTGGGTGTCGCTGAGCCTGGATTTGCAGGACTTCGCGGGCGCGTTGCTCGTGCTGACCTGTGCGTATTTTCCGCTCGTCTATCTGCCGGTCGCCGCCGCGTTGCGCGGCATGGATCCGGCGCTCGAAGAAAGCGCGCGCGCACTTGGTTGCAACCGTTGGACCACTTTCATTCGCGTCGTGCTGCCGCAACTGCGTCCGGCGCTGCTCGGCGGCATGCTACTGGTGGCGCTCGGCGTGCTGTCCGAGTTCGGCGCGTTTACGCTGCTGCGTTTTCACACGTTCACCACGCAGATTTACGCAGAATTCCGCACCAGTTTCGATGGCGGCGGCGCTTCGCTGCTCGCGTGCCTGCTGATCGTGATCTGCCTGATCGTGCTGGCATTCGAGTTTCGCGTGCGCGGCGCGGCGCGTTATGAACGCGTCGATCGCGGCACACGTCGCGCGGTGTTGCGCTATGAACTCGGCGCGTGGCGCTGGATCGTCGTCGCCGGCTTTGCGCTGCTGTCGATCACCACGCTCGGCGTGCCGCTCGGCATGATCGGCTACTGGCTCACGCAACCGGGCGCGGCGGCCGTCACACCGGCGGATGTGTCGCCCGAACTGCTGTTCAACGCCACGCTCTCGTCGCTCGGTTTCGGGCTTGCCGCCGCACTGCTGACCACCTTGCTGGTCGTGCCGCTCGCGTTCCTGCTGGTGCGCTATCCGACCCGTTTCGCGACGTTGTTCGAACGCACCGTGTTTCTCGCGCAAGGCGTGCCGGGTCTGGTGATCGCACTGGCGATCGTGTCGCTCGCGGTGCACGCGCTGCAGCCGCTTTATCAGAGCGCGACGCTGCTGGTGATCGCCTACTCCATGCTGTTCATGCCGCTGGCGCTGGTCAGTGTGCGCGCCGCCTTCATGCAGGCCCAGCCGCGTCTCGAGGAGACCGCGCGCGCGCTCGGCCTGAGCTGGTCGCAGACGCTGTTCCGTGTGGTGTTGCCGCTGGCGGGACCTGGACTCGGCGCGGCCGCGGCGATGGTGTTCATCTCGGTCGTCACCGAACTGAACGCGACGCTGCTGCTCTCCCCGCTCGACACGCAAACACTCGCCACCCAGGTCTGGGCCGACACCTCGACGATGGCGTTCGCCGCGGCGGCGCCCTACGCAGCGTTACTCACCGGCATTTCGCTGTTCGCCTCGGGCCTGCTGTTCGCGCTGCTCGGCAAATCGGCGCTACTCGGCGAACGCGGCTGACGCGCCGCGCTTTTACCATCGGATTTTCATGAGCGAACTTCGTATCCGCGGGCTGCAAAAATCATTCGACGGCACGCCAGTGCTGCACGGCATCGATCTGTCCGTCGAACGCGGCACGCTGCTGGCGCTGCTCGGCCCGTCGGGCAGCGGCAAGACCACCCTGCTGCGCCTGCTGTGCGGCTTCGAACGCGCGGATGGCGGCAGTGTGGACATCGACGGCCGCCGCGTGGCCGGCGACGACCTGCATGTGCCATCCGAACAGCGCCGCATCGGCTATGTGCCGCAGGAAGGCGCGCTGTTTCCGCATCTATCGGTGGCGGACAACATCGTGTTCGGCTTGCCGCGCGCACAGCGGCGCGCGCGGCATCGTGTGGCCGAGTTGCTGGAACTGGTCGGCTTGCCGGCGAACTTCGGCGAACGCGCGCCGCAGCAGTTGTCGGGCGGCCAGCAGCAACGCGTCGCGCTGGCGCGCGCGCTCGCGCCGTCGCCCACGCTGGTGTTGCTCGACGAACCCTTCTCATCGCTCGACGCCGCGTTGCGGCTCGAAACCCGGCAAGCGGTTGCCAGCGCGCTGGCCGCGACCGGCGCGACAGCCGTGCTGGTCACGCACGATCAATCCGAGGCGTTGTCGCTCGGGCATGAAGTGGCGGTATTGTGGAACGGCCGGCTGATCCAGACCGCGACGCCGGAGATGCTCTACCGGCGGCCCGTGACGCGTGAACTGGCATCGTTCGTCGGCGAGGCGGTATTGTTGCCGGGCATGGTCAGGCAGGATCGCGTGAGTTGTGAACTGGGCGAATTGGCGTTGTCCGGACCGATGGGCCAGGGTGCTGTCGATGTGATGGTGCGGCCCGAGCAGATCCGCTTATTGCGCGCCGAAGAAACGATGCCGAACGGCGCGGCGGCCTATGACGCAGTCGTCACGGAAGTGATCTTTCAGGGGCAGGACGCGGGCGTCGCGCTCCAATTGCATTCCGACATGCGGACGATCGTGCGCGCGCGCGTGGCGGGCTATCTTTGCCCGCGGCCGGGGGATCAGGTGCGGCTCGCAGTGGATGGCGAGGTGACGGCTTACGCTCGCGGTTGAGCCTGAGGCCGCAGCGAGAGGTCCTGCATCATCTGCGCGGCCAGATAATCGCAGGTCGGTCGATCCGATTTGGCGCTGCGCGCCACCACGATTTCCAGCGGCGCGATCTTCGGCAAGCCTTGCGCTTCACCGAGAATCGTAAGCCGTGGCGGCACGCTGCAACGCGTGAGCGCAATTACCGATAAGCCTGCATCCACGGTCGCCACCAGTCCCATCAGGCTCGCGCTGCTGAATGCCGCGCGGTAGCGAATCCGCGCGCCGTCGAGCGCGGCCAGCGTATGCTGGCGCGCCACGCAGCCCGGCTCATAGAGCCCCACCGGTAGCGGCGACACCGCCAGCACCGGCGTATCCACCGACGCCCCCACCCACACCATCGGCTCGCTGCGCACGAATTCCCCGCGCATCTTGCGGTCACGCGTGACGAAAGCGAGATCGATCTTGTTGTCGGCCAGCATTGGCGCGAGCGACGTGCTCTGCGCGCAGACGATTTCGATTTCCACGTGCGGATACAGATTCGAGAAGCGCCGCAACACGGGCGACAGCAGCGAGGACACGTAATCGTCCGGCGCGCCGAGCACGACGCGCCCGGTCACCTCGGGCCGCACGATCGCCGACCACGCCTCCTCATGCAACGCGAGCACGCGCCGCGCGTATTCGAGCAGCGTATTGCCCGGCCGCGTGAGCGACAGATTGCGCGTGTTGCGGGCGAACAGCGTGGTGCCGAGCATGGTTTCGAGCCGCTTGATCTGCATGCTGACGGCCGCCTGCGAGCGATGCACGGTCGTCGACGCCTTCGTGAAGCTGCCCGTTTCCACCACCGCAACGAAGGTGCGCAGCAGATCGACGTCGAATTCGGGGTGCATGATTTATCAATCCAGCTTATGGAATTGCTCAATTTAATTCGTTTGTCGGTACCGTGCAAGCCGCGCAATACTCGGGACATCACCTCATCACATCAATTCGCGGAGCCGTTGCGCATGTCCCTCACCCAACGTCAACAAGGCGCCATCACGCTGGCCAGCGGCGGGCTTTTGATGGGCACGCTCGGGGTCTTCGTCGAGGAAGCGCGCCTCGGCGCGCTCACGCTCGTATTTTTTCGCTGCCTGTTCGGCTTTCTGTCGCTCGCCGCGTATTGCGCGTGGAAAGGCTTCTTCACGCGCGCGCATTTCACTCGACGCACCGTCACGCTGGCGCTGATTACGGGCGTGCTGATGGTCACGCAGTGGGTCGGTTTCTTCGATGCGATTCATCGCACCAGCATCGCGGTTGCAACCGTGGTGTTTCACGTGCAGCCGTTCTGGGTCGTGCTGATCGGCGCGGCATTGTTCAACGAGCGGCTCGGCGTGGACCGGCTCGGCTGGATCGCGACCGCTTTCGTGGGACTCGTGCTCGCGTCGGGCGTCGCGGCCACGGAGAATCTACAGGGCCATACGAGCTATCTGATCGGCATCGGCGAAGCGCTGGTGGGTTCGGTGCTGTACGCGAGCGTCACGTTGATCGCCAAAGGGCTCGGCAATTTGCGGCCGCATCTGCTGACGCTCGCGCAGTGCGCGGTCGGTGTAGTCTGCCTGCCATTCATCGCGCCGCTCACTGCCGTGCATATCGGCCCGATGCAATGGTTCTGGCTGGTCGGCATGGGCGTGCTGCATACGGGGCTGTCGTATGTGCTGATTTACGGTGCGTTGCCCAAGCTGAGCACGCCGATCATCGCCGTGTTGCTGTTCGTGTATCCGCTGACGGCGATCGTGGTCGATGCCGTCGTGTATGGACGGGCGCTGTCGATGCCGCAACTGGCGGGCATGGTGCTGATCGTGGTCGCCAGTCTGGGGGTGAATCTCGGGTGGCCGCTGCTTTCGGTGCTGCGTCCTGGCGGGCGCGTGCGGCGCCAGGTGGATTGAGATGGAAGCAGCGCTAAAAGTCGGCCACTCATGAAGTTCGTGTCACGCCTTATTTATGCGTCGCCGCTGTCAAGGCCAGAAACGCCGTGCCCGGTCGGAAAGACCTCACGGCCCGGTTTCGTATTTTCCGTTGGGCCATCATCCACTGGCTCACGAGACAATACGCCACGCGCCTGTAACTGTGCGATTGATCTCGCCAGTCTCAGCGCGTTTTTTGTGGAGCTCAACAGATACAACGTCGTCTCCAGTCCAGTGCTGCGACTTTCGCTCGCTGCTTTCACGGAAACGACGCGGGTCTCGTCAAAACCAGAAGTGTTCATGAATCTTTGATTGTTGGCTGCGTAGCTCAAGCCACCATTGGAGAGGACCGACGGCGTCAAGCTTCTCGTTTGAGTTGCTAATGCACCAGCAAAGTTTGACGACCAACTTCAATTGATTGAATAAAATAAGATACGCTTTGACAATCAGACTATCGCCCCTACTCGCGGACGTTGACCCCACGCAACAATGCGCAGGGGCAACTCCACCCGCCACTCAGCCAAACGGCCAAACTCACTGAGGCAAAACCTCGCCCTTCGTCTCCGGCGCGAACGGAATCACGAACAGGCCGACGATAAACGCGAGCGCCGTCAACGCCACCGGCACGCCGAGCGTATGCATATGCAGCACCGCCGCGCCGAGCAGAAAGTTGACGCCCGCGCCGACGAACCGCCCGAACGACGTGCAGAACGCGAACGCCGTCGCCCGCACGCGGGTTTCGAACTGCTCCGGCAGCCACAAGCTGAACAGCGCGAAATTGCCGCCGAAGAAACCCAGCACGAAGAGCCACGCGATGAACGGCGCGAGCCCATTGGGCAAGTAAAACGCCCAGCCGAAGCTGCCGACGATCGCCACCGCCATGCCGACGAAGTAGATCGCCAGCGTCTTCTTGCGGCCGATCCGCTCAGCGAGCGGCGGTAACGCGAGACAGCCGAGGATCGTCGCGATGGACAAGAGCCCCGTGGCCAGCGACGCCGTTCTGATCGCATCGTTCTTGGCCATGCCGGCCTTGGTCGCCAGTTGAATCACGGCGGACGGCTCGTACACCGCGCCCGCCCACAGCCCGATGATGGCGATGGTCAGCAGAATGCACGCGACCCAGGTGCGGCGTCGATAAGCCGGTCCCATGATCTCGCGCAAGGGCTTGGTGCGCACGGTGCGCGCCTCGGCCTTCTCCCACTTCTCCGACTCTTTCACCCGCAGCAGGATCAGAATCGCGACCACCACCGGCACCGCACCGGTCAGGAACATCGCGCGCCAGCCGTAATGCACGCCGACCGTGTAGTTCAGCGCCGCCGCAAGGAAGAACCCGGCGTAGTAGCCCGTTTGCAGATAGCCGGCGCCCATCTTGCGGCGATCCTCCGGCCACGCCTCCGCCACATAGGTCCCGGCCAGCGCCCACTCGCCGCCGATGCCGACGCCTGCAATGAAGCGATAGATACCGAGCTCCCACACGTTGTGCGAAGTCGCCGCGAGTCCCGTGAAAATGGCGAACGTGAAGATGGTGCCGGCCAGCACCTTGGTGCGGCCGAAGCGGTCGGCAAGCGGCCCCCAGATGAACGACAGCCCCCACCCGACCAGGAACAGCGCGAACAGGATCGACCCGGCCAGGCCGACGTTCGCCGGCGTCGCCGCATAACCCGAGCGCGGCAGCAGTTCGGTCAAGGCCGGCGTCAACACGAGCGCGTAGATGAACGAGTCCATCCCGTCGAGCGTCCAGCCTGCCCACGCCCCCCAAAAACCTGCGATCTGCGAACGATTGAGCGGCGTGCGGCGCCGCGAGACCGACGTGCGGTCGGTTAGTGAATTCATCATGCTCCTCCGGCCCAACGGTTGGCGTACTTAAGGTTGACGTACTTAACGCGAACGACGAGATGGCGCGTTTGTGACGAACCGAGGTGTCCTCGCACGACCAGTCAGAGGACGCCACGGACAGAAGGCAAACAAATTTCCGGGTTTGCCCGCCTGTAATTCGCGTCTTTTCATATATAATATTTGATATTATGAGCGACGCAATAGATGGTTTTCCCCTGGACGCCCCGGCGCGCATGCCGCTTCTACCCGCGGCGGCGCCGCGTGAGAGCACGTCCCGCGTGATTGCGGAGGCGCTGCGTGCGGCGATTGTCGACGGAACGCTGGCCCCCGGCGCGCCGCTGCGGCAGGACGCGATCGCGCGGCATTTTTCAGTCAGCGCAATTCCCGTGCGCGAAGCCTTGCGGCAGTTGGAGAGCGAGGGCTGGGCCAAGGCCGCCGTGCACAAGGGCGCGACCGTCGCGCCTTTGTCGGCGGAAGAAGCGCGCGAAATCTACGAGATCCGCTCGGCGCTGGAGAGTCTCGCCATCGGGCTGGCGATTCCTAATCACACGGCCGCCACCTTGCAGGAATCCGTTGCTCTGTGCCGCGCCGCCGAGCTCGAGGCAAACCCGTCGCTGTACGTCGCGCGCAATGTCGCGTTTCATATGAGCCTGTATGCGCCCGCCGGCCGTCCGCAACTCGAGGACATGATCGGCACGCTGCACCGGCGTGGTGAAAGATATCTGCGCTTGAAGTTCGGCTTGCCGTCGTACAAGGGCGAGTCCGACAATGAACACGCCGCCCTGCTCGACGCCGTGCAACGCCGCGACATTCCCGCCGCGCAAAAGCTGGTCGTCGCGCATCTGCTGGGCACGGGCGACCTGCTTTATCGTTTCCTGACCGAACGCGCGCAGGCCGAGGCCGCGCTCGCGAATCAACCCAAGCCGCGCGGCAGACGCCCGCGTGCCACCACCGGGAGCTGAGAGAAGCCGATGAACCAACCCGCCCAAGCCGCTGCGTCCGCAGTTTCAACACCTACCGCCCGTTCGTGGACCACGCGTCGCGACGAAAAGAACCGCCGCCTCGCCGCCATTGCACCCTGGCTCGAAGACGGTGTGCTGCCGCCGGAGCGCATCGTCGATGCGCTCGAAACGCTGATTCAGCCGGGCGACCGCGTCGCTCTCGAGGGCGACAACCAGAAGCAGGCCGACTTCCTGTCCCGTTCGTTCGCCAAGGTCGATCCGCAAAAGATCCATGACGTGCATCTGCTGATTTCGAGCATTGGCCGCCCTGAGCATCTGACGCTGTTCGAGCGCGGCATCGCGCACAAGGTCGACTTTTCGTTTGCCGGGCCGCAGAGCCTGCGGGTTGCGCAATTGCTCGAAGACGGCCAGCTGGAAATCGGCGCGATCTACACGTACGTCGAGTTGTACGCGCGCATGTTCGTCGATCTGACGCCGCACGTCGCGCTGCTGTGCGCCGAAAAGGCCGACCGTCACGGCAATCTGTACACCGGCGCGAATACCGAAGACACACCCACCATCGCCGAGGCCGCCGCTTTCCGTCATGGCATCGTGATCGTGCAGGTCAACGAGATCGTCGACGAACTGCCGCGCGTCGATATTCCGGGTTCATGGGTCGACGTGGTCGTGCAGGCGGACCGGCCGTTCGCCGTCGAGCCGCTGTTCACACGCGATCCGCGCCATATCGGCGACCTGCAGGTGCTCACCGCCATGATGGTGATTCGCGGCATCTACGAACCGTACGGCGTGAGCTCGCTGAATCACGGCATTGGTTTCGATACGGCCGCGATCGAATTGCTGCTGCCCACGTACGGCGAATCGCTCGGTCTGAAGGGCAAGATCTGCCGCAACTGGACGCTCAACCCGCATCCCACCATGATTCCGGCGATCGAATCAGGCTGGGTCGACAGCATTCATTGTTTCGGCAGCGAAGTCGGCATGGAGGCGTATATCGAGGCCCGTCCCGACGTGTTCTTCACCGGCAACGACGGCAGCCTGCGCTCGAACCGCGTGCTGTGCCAGTTGGCCGGGCAATACGGCGTCGATCTGTTTATCGGCTCGACCTTGCAGATCGATGCGGACGCGAATTCGTCGACCGTCACCCGCGGGCGTCTCGCCGGTTTCGGCGGTGCGCCGAACATGGGCCACGATCCGCGCGGCCGGCGTCATTCGAGCGAAGCGTGGCTCAAGCTGCTGCGCGATGAGGGTCCAGTGTCCCGTGGCCACAAGCTGGTCGTGCAGATGGCCGAGACCTACAAGAAAGGGGGCGAGCCGACCTTCGTCGATGAACTCGACGCCGTCGCGGTCGGCGCGAAAAGCGGCATGCCGGTCGCACCCGTGATGATCTATGGCGACGACGTCAGCCACGTGGTCACCGAAGAAGGCATCGCGCATCTGCACAAGGCCGAAGGCATCGACGAGCGGCGCGCGGCGATCGCCGCCGTGGCCGGCGTGACGCCGATCGGGCTGCGCGCCAAGCCGGAGAAAACAGCGGAGTTGCGGCGGCGCGGCATCGTCGCGTATCCCGAGGATCTCGGCATCCGGCGCGGCGAGGCCAAGCGCTCGCTGCTGGCGGCACGCAGCATCGACGATCTGGTGACGTGGTCGGGCGGCCTGTACGAGCCGCCGGCGCGCTTCAGGAGCTGGTGAGCATGGCGCCCGCTGCTTTGCTCGCGTGCGCGCAAGCGCAAGCACCGTGTGGTCGCGCCGTACGCGCGACGCCGGCCGATTCGCGCGTCGACGTTGCCGACGGCTCACACGCCACGGCCCGCGCCGCCCGTCTCGCGCCTACGCTTTCCGACACACAGTTGGCACGTTATGCCATCACCGCACTGATCGACGAAGCGCAACTCACGCCCAAGCCCGCGCTGGTCGACCGGCGCGGCAGCGGCGCGCATCGCGACCTCGATCTCGACACCATGCTGCGCTCGGCGCACGCGCTCGAGCCGACCTTCGCGATGCTTGCCCGCGCGGCGCGCCGCCGCGGCGAACCGTCCGCGTTACTGCGCGCTGAACTCGCGCAGATCGGCCGCGCCGGCGAACAGGACATGTTGCAAGCAACAAGCGGCAGCAACGCGCATCGCGGCGCGATCTGGATCGTCGGCCTGCTGGTCGCGGGGGCGTCGCTGCCCATCGGCGCCATGCGTCCGAACGCGTCGCAGATCAGCACGCTTGCCGCGCAGATCGCCTGCTTCCCGGATCGCTTCGCCGCGCCCGCCGACAGTCACGGCGAACGCGCGCGTCAGCGCTACCAGGTCGGCGGAGCGCGCCGCGAAGCGCAAGACGGCTTCCCGCATGTCGTCGATGTGGGCCTGCCCGCGTTGCTCGCGGCGCGCGAGCGAGGCATCGACGAAAACGCCGCGCGCGTCGACGCCCTGCTCTCGATCATGGCAAAGCTGGACGACACCTGCCTGCTGCATCGCGCGGGCTTGCCCGGTTTGCACGCCGGGCAACACGGCGCGCAACGCGTGCTGGACGCGGGCGGCAGTTCGACGCCCGCGGGCAGCGCCGCTCTCGCCGCGCTCGAACACAACTTGCTATCGCTCAACGCATCGCCCGGCGGCGCAGCCGATCTGCTCGCCGCCACCCTCTTTCTCGACATGCTGGCGCATCACGACGCCGACAGGAGCTCCGACTCATGGAAAATCTGACCTTCGACTATCCGGCGAAACGCGCCGTCACGACCCGCGCGCATGTCGGCGTGGTGGGCTCGGGCGATCTGGAAGTGCTGCTCTCGCCCGCCGATCCGGCTAGCGCACTGACGGCGCACGTCGTCGTGCGCACCAGCGTCGACGGCTACAGCCACATCTGGAAGAGCGTGTTCGACCGCTTTTTCACCCGCTACGACGGCGCCGCGCAAATCGAAATCAACGACTTCGGCGCGACGCCCGGCGTGGTGGCGTTGCGGCTCGCGGAGGCCGTCGAAGCCGCCGAACAGGGAGACGACGCATGAATACGGCTGCGACCGCTCATCCCGCGCCGATGCTGCGCGAGAGTTTCATCGAACTGCCGGCGCGCGAGCGCGCCCGCTCGCTGCTGGATGCGGGCACTTTCCGCGAACTGCTCGGCCCGTTCGACAAGATCGAATCGCCGTGGCTGCCGTTGCAAGGCGTCGTCTGCCAGGCGGATGACGGCTGCGTGATCGCGCGCGGCACCATCGACGGCGAACCCGCCGTGGTCGCCGCGATCGAGTCCGCGTTCCAGGGCGGCAGCATCGGCGAAGTGTCGGGCAGCAAGATCGCCGCGGCGCTCGAACTGGCCTTGCGCGACTGCGAACGCGGCAAGATCGTGCGGCCGGTCGTGCTGTTCGAAACCGGCGGCGTGCGGCTTCAGGAAGCCAATCTCGGCCTCGCGGTGATCGCGGAGATTCAGGCCGCGATCGTCGCATTGCGGCGGCATGTGCCGGTGGTCGGCGTGATCGCGGGTATGGTCGGCTGCTTCGGCGGCATGTCGCTGGCGGCTGCGTTGTGCTCGTACCTGGTCGTTACGAAGCAAGGGCGGCTCGGCATGAACGGACCCGAAGTGATCGAACAGGAAGCCGGCATCGACGAGCTCGATGCAAGCGATCGCCGCCGCGTGTGGCAACTGATCGGCGGCGAACAGCGGGCGGCGACCGCGCTCGCCGATCAACTGGTCGACGACGACGCCGACGCGGTGCGCACCGCCGTGCGTTCCGCCTTCGAGCAAGGCGTGCCCGCCGCGCATCGCAGCGAACAGGTCGACGTTTTCCTGAACCGGCTCGCGCAGATCGATCCCGCTAGCGTCACACCGGAATCCATGCGTGACGTGTTCAACCGTCACGGGCAAACCGAATCACGCAAGGAGCAAGCATGAGCGACGCACAACCTAGCCGCGGCGCGCGCTGGTTCCAGGCGCTGGCAGGCGAATCGATCAGCCAGGCGCCTGTGTTGAGCGGCGACGCGCCGCTCGACGGCGAGACCGCGCATTTCTTCTCAGTCGTGCCCGATCCCGCCAACCGCTTTCCGCGCGCGACCGATAACGTGGTCGGCCTCGAACAGGGCTGGCGGCTCGCGCGCGCCGTGCGCGATGCCGTTGCGCGGGATGAAGCGAGCGGCACGCGCCGCCCGATCGTCGCGATCGTCGACGTGAAAAGCCAGGCGTACGGCTATCGCGAGGAGATGCTCGGTATTCACCTCGCCTGCGCCGCGGCCGTCGACGCCTACGCCGCCGCGCGCGACGCGGGCCATCCGGTGATCGCGCTGATCGTCGGACCGGCCATGTCGGGCGCCTTCCTCGCGCACGGCTACCAGGGCAACCGCATCGTCGCGCTCGACGCGCCCGGCACCATGGTTCACGCGATGGGCAAGGAAGCCGCCGCGCGCGTCACGCGCCGCACGGTCGAAGCGCTCGACGCGCTCGGCGAAACCATCGTGCCGATGTCTTACTCGATGACGTCTTTCGCCAAACTCGGCCTGCTCGACCAGTTGATCGACGGCGTCGATGCCGATGCACCGGACGCCGCGCAGATCGAGCGTGTGCGCCAGGTGTTGAGCGAGCAGATACGCAGCGTGCGCGACGATGGCCGCCGCAATCTCGCGCATCGGCTGGAATCGGCGGCGGCGCAGAAGAATCGCGCGGCGTCGATCGAAGTGCGGCGGCGTCTCGCCGAACAATGGGATGCCGTGTGATGCAAGTGTGTGCCGCGCCGCCGTTTGCAATCGAACACGCATTGTCGTGCGACGCGCGATGGCGGCCGCATGATTTGCTGCGTCTGCAACGCTTGCAAGCATTCGATGGTGAACCGGCGTGGGTGCGCGGGGCTTTCCAGCGCGCGCCGTATGCGGTCGTACGACGCGCGCTGGCGGCCAACGGCTTCGTCGCGATCGGTATGCGCGGTGCCGGGCGGTCGGAGCGCTATGGCACGTGGGCAGCGTCGGCGGATGTGGTGAGCGCCGTGTCGCCGGAAGCGCTCGCTTTTTCATGCACGCCACTCGCCGGGCGCAACGCACTGCCCGCTTTCGCCGCGCTCGCCGCGTTGCAGGAGGACGCGACGGGTCCGTTGAGTGCATTCGTCTGGGGACCGACTGGTAGTGCCGGCTTCGAACTTGCGACACACGTACCGACGGTGACGGCAACGAGCGATCTCGACCTGCTCATCCGCACCCGCGACAAACCGCTCGCGCAAGTTCGAGCCGTTGAATTGCTGCGGCATCTGCAAGCGCTGGCGGAACGCATCGGCGTGCGCGTGGACGCGCAGCTCGATACGCCCGCCGGCGGCGTGCCGCTAGCCGAGTGGGCAGCGGGCAAACCGCGCGTGCTGGCACGCCACGAGCGTGGCCCGCAACTGATCGAGAATCCCTGGGCCGCCACGTCTCACGGCGGCGACGCCTGATGCTCGCGCTGCTTTTCCCCGGCCAGGGCGCGCAGACGGATGGTTTCCTGCATCGTCTGCCGGAGCATCATGCGGTGCGCGACACGCTCGCGGAAGCGTCGCAGGTGCTCGGCGTCGATGTGCTCACACTGGACACGCCCGACGCCTTGCGCTCGACCGTCGCGGTGCAGATCGGCTTGACGGTCGCGGGCGTGGCGCTCATGCGCGCGCTGGCTGCCGAACGGTTCGTGCCGGAGATCAGCGCGGGCTTATCGGTCGGCGCGTATCCGGCGGCAGTGAGCTGCGGCGCGATTCACTTCGAAGACGCGCTGAAAATGGTTCGCCGCCGGGCCGAATTGATGGAGACTGCGTACCCATCCGGCTACGGTCTCGCCGCGATATCGGGTTTGACCGAGTATCAAGTGGAAACCCTCGCTGCGCGGCATGCCGAAGAAGAACAGCAGCATGTCTATATCGGCAATGTGAACGCGCCGCGCCAGATTGTCATAGCGGGCCCGAATGACGCACTGGACGCCTTCATCAAACGCGCGCTCGCAGCGGGCGCGCGCAAGGCCACTCGCCTCGCGGTGAGTGTGCCGTCGCATTGCGAATTGCTCGCGCAAGCCACGGACGAACTGGTCGCCTACGCGAAGGACGTGCCCTTTCACGCGCCGCAAAGCATCTATGTCGGCAATCGCGGTGGCCGTCCGTTGTATACGGCGGACGCGATCCGCAACGACCTCGCGACCAATATCCGCCACACCGTGCGCTGGTTCGACGCGCTTACGGTCATGCAGGAAATGGGCGCACACGTGCTGATCGAAGCGCCACCGGGTCAGGTCTTGACGGACATCGCGCACGAGTACTTTCCTGAAACCGCCGCGCTCGCAGCCAGCACCTTCTCGTTCGATCGACTCGTGGCCACCGCGCGACGGCGTCTGGACGCCGGCTAAACACGCCGCGCGGTGTTCGTCAGCATGCCTCAGCGTTTCTCGATCAACTGCCGCCCCATCGCCTTCGCATACTGATCGCACGCGTTACGCGCGACACGCGATGCCGCCAGCACGCCGACATCGGCGTCGTCACGGTAATACATCGCGACATCGATCGGCGGCGGCAGCGGACGCACCTGCAATTGCCCCAGTTCGCCGTTGCTTAGATAAGGCTCGACGAATAGCGCGGGCACCGCCGCAATCCCAAAGCCGTCGCGCAGCAGTTTCACGATCACCGCGACCGACGGCATGCAGGTCACCTGAGTCTGCGCGAGCGGCACACCGGCGCGCTTTGCGAGCGCCTGCACGATCGCATCGACGGCGACTTGCGGCGCGGTGCCACGGCCGAACGTCAGCACGGGTTTGCTCAACATCGTTTGCACATGTTTTGCGCGGCTGGCGGGAATCAGATCGCTGCGCGCGATCCAGCGCACGGGATAGCTCGCCAATAAGGTCGACACGATCGACGCCTCATGCTCCCCGGTTTCTTCCACCTGAATCACCAGATCCAGTTCGCCCGCGCGCAAACGCGGCCCGAGTATCGCGCTCGAATCGACGGTGAGATCCACGACGATGCGGTTGTACTCGAGGTTCAGCATGCGGATGTAGTCCGGCAGCCAGCTATGCACCACCGTCTCGATCACGCCGAGGCGCAAGCGCGTCGCCACTTGCGTCTCATCTTGCGCGGCCAGTTGCAGCGAGCGCGTGGCCTGCACCACCGAGCGCGCATGCGCGAGCAGACGCTCGCCATTCGCGGTGAGCTGAAATTCCGCGGCATCGCGCTCGATCAACTCGACGCCCAACTCCGCTTCGAGCGTTTTGATGCGCAGCGAAATCGCCGCGGGCGTCGCGTGCATGGCGGTGGCGGTCGCGCGAAAACTGCCCAGGCGGGCGAGCGTCAGAAACGTTTCGACAAAGCGGGTGTTCATTGCAGGTTCTCTCAACAGCGGCGGGATGGACGCGATCATCGCCGCAAACCGGCTGCGGCGCTGTTAAGTTTAATTTAACGAAACGCAATAAAAACTCGCTGGATGGATATTTTTGACGTTACTAATCTGGGTTGCATCACAGAGCTTTTCAGCCAACGCGATCTACCTGGAGTCGAGCAGTCCATGTCCTACACGCCGTCCGAGTTTCGTCAGCAGATACGCAGCCGCCGCCTGTCCGGCCCCACTGCGGGCTATTGCGGCGACTATGCGCAAGCCAACCTCGCCATCCTGCCCAAACAACACGCCGACGATTTCCTGCGCTTCTGCACGCTCAATCCGAAAGCCTGTCCGCTGCTGGCCATCGGCGAACCAGGCGATTGGCGCGTGCCCGCGCTCGGCGCCGATCTCGACATCCGCAACGACGTGCCGGCGTTTTATGTGTACCGGCATGGCGAGCGCGCCGAGGAAGTGCGCAGTCTCGACGAATTGTGGCGCGACGATCTGGTGGTGTTCGCGATCGGCTGCTCGTTTTCCTTCGAAGAAATGCTGCGGCGTGAAGGCATCGCGCTGCGGCATATCGAACAGCAGGTCAATGTGCCGATGTATCGCACACACGAGCGCAATGTGGCGGCCGGCGTATTCGGCGGCAACCGCGTCGTCTCGATGCGGCCGATGAAAGCCGCCGACGCCATCCGCGCGATCCAGATCACCAGCCGCTTTCCCGCCGTGCACGGTGCGCCGGTTCATATCGGCGATCCGTCGCTGATCGGCATTCGCGATCTGGCGCGTCCCGATTTCGGCGACGCCGTCGAAGTGCGCGGCGACGAGTTGCCCGTGTTCTGGGCTTGCGGCGTCACACCGCAAGCCGCCATCGAAAGCGCGCGTCTGCCGTTCGCGATTGCGCACAAGCCGGGACACATGCTCGTCACCGACATTCCCAACACCACGCTGGCGGTGCTGTAGCCGCGGCGTTTGCCCCCATCACCAGCCGCGCGACGAAACGCGGCCAACGACGACCGGAGTGCAAGCATGGAAACCGAAGCGCAGTTGACCGCCGACACCGGGCATTACGACCCGGCCGGATCAGGAAAAGGCCCGTTCGCATGGTATCGGCAGATCTCCGCCAGTGAGAAGCGCGCCTTCTGGAGTTGCAAGATCGGCTACGTGCTCGACGCCATGGACACGCAGTTCCTGAGCTTCGTGATTCCGACGCTCATCGCGACGTGGGGCATCACGCGCGGCGACGCCGGTCTGATCGGCACGGTCACGCTCCTGAGTTCTGCGCTCGGCGGCTGGGCTGCCGGCGTGCTGTCGGATCGCATCGGCCGGGTCAAGACACTGCAGATCACGATTCTCTGGTTCGCGGTCTTCACGCTGGCTTGCGCGCTGGCGCAGAATTTCTCGCAACTGCTGTGGGCGCGCGGGCTGATGGGACTCGGCTTCGGCGGCGAGTGGACGGCCGGTGCGGTGCTGATCGGCGAAGTCATCCGAGCGCGCGATCGCGGCAAGGCGGTGGGACTCGTGCAGGCGGGCTGGGCGATCGGCTGGGGTATCTCGACGTTGCTCTTCATGGCCGTGTTCTCGCTGGTGCCGGCCGATTACGCGTGGCGCGTGCTGTTTGCGATCGGCATTGCGCCGGCGCCGTTCGTGATCTGGATCCGCCGCTTCGTCGACGAACCCGAAGTGCATCGGCAGCAGAAAGCGGCGCAGGCCGCCACGCAAACGCGCACCTCGCTGCTCGATATTTTCCGTGGCGAGATTCTGTGGACGACGCTGCGAGCGTCCGTGCTGGCAACCGGCGTGCAAGGCGGCTACTACGCGGTGACCACCTGGCTGCCGACGTATCTGAAGACCGAACGGCATCTGAGCGTGATCGGCACCGGCAGCTATCTGGGCGTGATAATCATCGGTTCGTATTGCGGCTATCTGACGGGCGCTTATGTCAGCGACAGGATCGGCCGCAAGCGCGCCTTCATCGCGTTCGCACTGGCGTCGTGCGCGATTGCGCTGATCTACACGCAACTGCCGCTCGACAATCTCTCGATGCTCGTGCTCGGTTTCCCGCTCGGCTTCTGCGCGTCCGGCATTTTCTCGGGCATGGGCGCGTTCCTCACCGAACTGTTCCCCACGCGGATTCGCGGCTCCGGTCAGGGCTTCTGCTACAACTTCGGGCGGGCGGTCGGCGCGACGTTTCCGTTCCTGATCGGCTACGTCTCGCAGACGATGACGCTCGGCCACGCGATCGGCGTGTTCGCAGCGGCCGCGTATGGTGTCGTGATCCTCGCCGCGCTGACGTTGCCTGAAACCAGAGGACGGCAACTCAGCACGTGAGCCGCCGCTGCGCGCGTGTTCAAGCCTGCTCAGGCGCACGCCCGATCACATGCGAATCCGACGCCGCCGAGCCGTCCGCGTGCCCGCGTTCCCGTCCCGCGGTCACGACCGCGCCGGTGCCACCCGGACGCCCCACTGATTTGGCGTGACGCTCGATCAGCCGTTGCAACAGGCAGAACGCGCACAGCAAGGCGCCGATCACAATGCGGGTCCACCACGAACTGAGCGTGCCGTCGAACGTGATCAGCGCCTGGATCGTGCCGAGAATGCCGACGCCGAACAGCGAGCCGATCACATAGCCGACGCCGCCCGTCAGCAGCGTGCCGCCGATCACGGTCGCGGCGATCGCATCGAGCTCCATGCCCTGCCCTTGCAAACCGTAGCCCGACAACACATAGAACGTGAAGACCGCGCCGCCGAGCGCCGAGCAGAAGCCGCTCAGTGCATACACGCCGATGCGTGTGTGCGCGACCGGCAAGCCCATCAGCAAAGCCGAGCGCGCGTTGCCGCCGATCGCGTAAACGTTGCGCCCGAACCGCGTGAAGTGCGCCACATAGATCGCCGCCAGCAGCGTGACGAACGCGATCAGCACATTCGCCGTCACCGAGCCGACGCCGATGTCGAGACGAAACGCCGAAATCTTCTGGAACGTCGGATCGGTGATGGTGATCGACTGCGTCGTGATCAGAAAGCACAAGCCGCGCGCGAAGAACATGCCGGCCAGCGTGACGATAAACGCCTGCAAGCGGAAGAAGTGAATCAACGCGCCCTGCACCGCGCCGAACACGGTGCCCATCAGCAGCACGATCGGCAGGATCACCCAGACCGGCCAATGCAGATGTTCGGACAGCACCGCTTCGACGATGGTCGTCAGCGCGACGACCGATCCCACCGACAGGTCGATGCCGCCGGACACGATCACGAACGTCATGCCGATCGCCACGATCAGCAGGAACGCGTTATCGACCAGCAGATCGAGGAGCACTTGCCACGAGAAGAACCCGGTGTACATCACCGAGCCGAATCCGAACAGCGCGCAGAACAGCAGGATCGTAACGGCAATCGGCAGCGTGCGCGGATCGACGATATGAGCCCAGGCTTCGAGGATGCGTCTCATCGCGCCACCCTCCGTTGCGTGACAAGCGATAGACCGAGCGCACGCGCCGACGGCGACTGGATCACGCTCACCGCAAGCACCACGGCGGCCTTGACGACGAGCGTGGCTTCCGGCGGCACGCCGATCGAATACGTGGTGTAGGTCAGCGTCTGAATGATCAGCGCGCCCAGCACCGTGCCCGCGAGACTGAAGCGGCCGCCGAGCAGCGACGTGCCGCCGAGTGTCACCGCGAGGATCGCGTCGAGTTCGAGCAGCAGCCCGGCGTTGTTGCCATCGGCACTGCGCACGTTCGAACTGATGAGAATGCCCGCCATCGCCGCGGTCAGTCCCGAGAAGCCGTACACCGCGAAGACGAGCGCTTTGGATCGCAAGCCGACCAGACGCGTGGCGACCGGATTGACACCGATCGCGCGAATGAACAGCCCGAGCGCCGTGCCTTCGACGAGCGCGGCGGTGGCCAGCACCGCCACCGTGGCGATCCACACCGAGCACGGCACGCCGAGCCAGTAGCCGCCGCCCACGAACAGATAGCCCGGCGCGCCGATCGGAATGATCTGCCCTGCCGTCAGCAATTGCGCGATGCCCCGGCCGGCCACCATCAGGATCAAGGTGGCGATGATCGGCTGCATGCCGACGAAGGACACCAGCAAACCGTTCCACATGCCGCTCAACACGCCGACGATCAACGCCGCGATCAGCGCCTGTGCGATCAGTCCACCAGTCGGCACCGGCTGCGTTGCCAGTATCGTGGCGGCGGCCGCGCCCGCGATCGCTACCACGGCGCCCACCGAAATGTCGATGCCGCGCGTCGCGATCACGAGTGTCATGCCGGTGGCGACAAGCACCAGCGGTGCAGCGCGATTCAGCACATCGATCGGCGCGCCGAACAGATGGCCGTCGAGCATGCGCAGCGACAGAAAATGCGGATTGACCCACAGGTTCAGCCCGCACAACAACACCAACGTGACGCATGGCCAGATCAACGGCCGCTCGGCGCCGTCGCGCACGAACCAGTTCGATAGCTTCATTCGCCGCTCCCCGCGATGAGTCGATAGATGTTGTCCTCGTTCGACGCTTTACCGGCCACTTCGGCGATCTTGCGACGGTCGCGCAACACCGCCACGCGATGACTCACGCGCAGCACCTCGTTGATCTCCGACGAAATGAACAGGATGCTCAAGCCGCTCGCGCACAGCGCCAGCAGACGATCCATGATGTCGAACTTGGCCGCGACGTCGATGCCGCGTGTCGGCTCGTCGAGTATCAGCAGCTTGGGATCGGTGGCGAGCCAGCGCGCCAGCAGCGCTTTCTGCTGATTGCCGCCGGACAGCAGGCCGATCGGCTGTTCCGCATCCGCGGCCTTGATGCCGAGCCGCTCGATCCATAGATCAGCCAGTTCGCGCGCGCGTTGCCGGTTGATCTTGCGCCACCAGCCACGCCGCGCCTGCAACGCCAGCAGGATGTTCTCGCGGATCGACAGTTCGGCGACGATGCCTTCTTTCTTGCGGTCTTCCGCGCAATAGCCTATGCCGTGGCGCACCGCATCGCGCGGCGAACGCAGCCGCACGGGGCGGCCTTCCACCAGAATGGAGCCGCTGTCGGCGCGGTCGGCTCCGAACAACAGCCGCGCGGTTTCCGTGCGGCCCGAGCCGAGCAAACCGGCAAGGCCGAGGATCTGACCCGGCTGCACGTCGAGGTCGATCGGCTGCATGGTGCCGCGCCGTCCGACGCCGCGCAGCTCGATGAATGGCTGGACGGTCTGCGCGACTTGTTTTTCATGCGTGTCGTGTCCTTCCTGGGCGGCTTCACGCAAACGTGCGCTCATGCGCTCGTGGCCGACCATCTTTGATACCAGTTGATCGGCCGGCAGATCGCGCGCGAGATACTCGCCTTCGCGCTCGCCGTTGCGCATCACCGTAATGCGATCGGAGATGGCATACGTCTGCTCGATGAAATGCGTGACGAACAGAATCGCAATTCCCGATTGCTTAAGATGCCGAAGTATTTTGAAGAGCTGGCTGACTTCGCCGTCGTCGAGGCTCGAGGTCGGCTCGTCGAGAATCAGCACACGCGCGTCGACGGAAAGCGCCCTCGCGATGGCCACCATCTGCTGCACGGCGATCGGATATGCATCGAGCGAACGGGTGACGTCGAGCGTCACGTCGAGGCGCGCCAGCGCGGCTTGAGCCCGACGCTTGATGTCGGGCCAGTCGATTGCGCCGAAGCGTCTCGGTTGCCGGCCCGCGAAAATGTTCTCCGCTACCGAGAGATTCGGGCACAGGTTCACTTCCTGATACAGCGTGCGCACGCCGGCCGCTTCGGCCTCCTGCGGCGAGGCGAACGCCACCACCTCGCCACCGAGGCGGATCGTGCCGGCGTCCGGCGCGACGACGCCGGTGAGCACGTTGATCAAAGTGGATTTGCCCGCGCCGTTCTGCCCCATCAGCGTATGAATCTCGCCGGGGAACAGGCGGAAATCGACCCGCTGCAGCGCCTTCACGCCCGGGAACGTCTTGCTGACGCCGGCGGTGGCGAGAATCGGTTCGACAGTGTTCGTGGTGCCGTCGGCATGGGTTGCCGCGGCGCCGGTGATTCCGGTGGCGGCTTGGGCGTTGCCGGTGCCGCCAGCCGGCGGATTCGGTTCGGAAGCGGGATGCGTCATAGGCCTCGCTCGATCGGCGGTGCGTGGTTCGGCGGCCTCCAGCAGCCTCCAGCCGGCATTGCGCGGAAAAGAGGCCGCCCGCTACCCAAGCAGACGGACGGCCAGGCACCACTGGAGAAACCTTTTTTCGTGTGTCGGTACTGCGCTTCCCTGTCGCGCGTTGTTCCGTGCGTCTATGTCCGCTTATGACAGTCAGGAAGCCTTATCAATTACCGTCAATACTTGCGCGTCGGTAGTGTCTGCGCGGCGACGCTCATCGGGAAGACCGTCTCTTCCGTCAGGATACGCTTGGGCAGCGGCTTGCCGGCGACCACATCCTTCACCGCCGACATCAATTGCGGCCCGAGCAGCGGACTGCATTCCACATCGACGTTCATCTTGCCTGCGGCCATCGCCTGGAAGCCGCCCTTGGTCGCATCGAACGAAACGACGATGACGTCCTTGCCCGGATGCATGCCGGCCTCTTCCATCGCCTGGATGGCGCCGAGCGCCATATCGTCGTTATGCGCATAAACTACATTTATTTTATTTCCATATGTCTTTATAAACGCTTCCATGACCTGCTTGCCGCCGGCCAGCGTGAAGTCCCCACTTTGCGAGGCAATGATCTTGAATTTGGGATCGTTCTTGATCACTTCGAGAAGACCCGAGTGCCGGTCGTTGGCAGGCGCCGATCCGACCGTTCCCTGAAGTTCAGCGATGTTGACGGGGCCTTGGTCGTTTTTATAGTGATCCGCGAGCCAATGACCACCGCGCCGCCCTTCTTCCATGAAGTCCGAGCCGATCATCGTCACGTAGAGCGAGGTGTCTTTCACGTCGATGTTGCGATCGGTGAGAATCACCGGAATCTTCGCGGCTTTAGCCTCGCGTAGCACCGGTTCCCAGCCCGACTCGACGACCGGCGAAAACGCAATCACGTCGACTTTCTGCGCGATGTAGGAACGGATCGCCTTGATCTGGTTTTCCTGCTTCTGCTGCGCGTCGGAGAATTTGAGCTTGATCTTCGCCTCGGCCGCAGCGGACTTGACCGATTCGGTGTTGGCGGTTCGCCATGCGCTTTCCGCGCCGACTTGCGCGAAGCCCAGCGTGATCTGTTTGTCCTGCGCGTAAGCGCCCGGCGTGGTCAGCGTCAGCGCACCAAAGCCCGCGCAGAGTGCGAGCGCGCCCAACGCACGACATGCGGCGCGTCGTGTATTCGCCATGACTGTCTCCTGATCGTTGTTGTGTAGGCGACCCATCGAATCCGCCCAGCCGTTGCGGCCCTCACGGTGCGTGGATCGTGATGTAGCGTAGTGTCTAGGGCGTTAACCGTCCAATCATATGATTCGCGTCGGCGATATCAATTTTGGTATAGCGGGCGGTGGCGGTTGTGGCGTGGACGTGGGATGCGCTGTTGATGTGGGCGGAGTGCGTTGGTTGGCTCGGCGATGCGCTTGGCGCTTTTTTATGCGCTTACGTGCTCGGCTGCTTGTTCGGCTTGTTCGCGCTTGTCGGGCACGCTCGGCTATGCGGCGCCACCGCCGCCGCCCAACACGCGACCCATCAGCGGACACTCGCGCGCGGCGTCACCCACCGAAACGTCAGATTGATCCGCTCACCCGCCACGCGCGGCTCCTTCGGCACCCGATGCCGCCAATCCGCTTGCGTGTTGCCCTTCATCACCAGCAAGCTGCCGCCCTTCAGCGAAAAAGACTGCACGACGCCGGTCTTGTTATGCCGCAGATCGAACGTGCGTGCGACACCCAAGCTCACCGAGGCGATCACCGGCTGTGCGCCGAGTTCGGGCTCGCGGTCCGCATGCCAACCCATGCTGTCGGTGCCGCTGCGGTAGCGGTTGATCAGCACGCTATTAAAATGCGCGTTGCAAATAGACTCCACGGCGGACTTCAGCTCGGCGACGGTCGGCGTCCACGGTTGTGGCACGTTGCGAATACCCGAGTAGACATAGACGGCGTCAGGCTCGCCTTGCCACGCGGTCAGCCGCGGCAGCGGCACGCGGCCGGCGGGCGTGCCTATCATGTCCTGACGCCATTCGACTTCGTCGATGAGTTGCGTCAAGGCCCGTGCCGCCCTTTCAGGCGTCAGCCAGTCGGGATACCAGTCGACGTCGGGCGCCGGCAGAGCATCGGAAAAATCCGCAAAGAGATCCGTCATGAGATTGCCTGAGTACGATCGCGCGCTCAATGCGCGACCGGAAAGAACCTTGGCTATTATGGCGGCAACGACGGCGACGCTCCTACGCGCGGCTTGCGGTTTGATCCGGGCGCCGTCCTTTCCAATTCACACACAACCTTCAAGGAACAATCAAATGATTCTTTCCGACCAGGCGCTCGATCAGCTTTTCCGCGAAGCGCGCACGCATAACGGCTGGCAGCAAAAACCTGTCGACGACGCCGTGCTCAAACAACTCATCGAACTCGTGCTGCTCGGCCCGACCTCGGCCAATTCCAGCCCGGGCCGCTTTGTCTTCGTCAAAACGCAGGAGGGCAAGGAGAAGCTGCGCCCGGCTTTGTCGCCAGGCAATCTGGAGAAGACGATGGCAGCGCCGGTCACGGCGATCGTCGGGATGGACATGGAATTTTACGAGCACCTGCCGAAGCTGTTTCCGCACGCCGATGCGCGCAGCTGGTTTGCCGGTAACGACAAGGCGATCGCTGACACGGCATTTCGCAATTCGACGCTGCAAGGCGGCTACCTGATTCTCGCCGCCCGCGCGCTCGGCCTGGACACGGGTGCGATGTCGGGTTTCGACGCCGCCAAGGTCGACGAAGCGTTCTTTGCCGGCACGACCGTGAAGTCGAACTTCCTGATCAATCTGGGCTACGGCGACCCGTCGAAACTGTTCCCGCGCAGCCCGCGCTTCGCTTTCGACGAGGCCGCGCGGATCGTCTGATCCACGGCGCCCGATCTGCTGTTGAGAGCGGTCAACTCAAGATCGCCACGTAGAACACCACGGCGCCGATCAACGCGCCAATGAAGCAGAAGCCCTCTTCGGCGTCGTCGCCGTTTGACCGAACCCAGGCCCCGACGACGCCGAACAATCCCGCGATACCCAGAGCGACACTGAGCATCACGACATAGAACAGCGCGCTTTTGCCCAACTCGGAAAAATCGATGTTGCGCACGCCGAAGTACACGCCGATCGCCATCACCGAAATGACGACGAGCGGCAGCATGACATGGCTGCCCTCGTGTCCGACGTGATGCGCATGGTGCGCGTGGCGGAACGGGTTGCCTGATCTGAGCAGCTTCATGTGCGCCTCCTGCTTCGCCTTCCGGCGGCGACAAAACGAACCGCTAAGCGGACTGCGACGGCTTCATTGTGGCCCTCGCCCTGGCTTTAATACAAGCCGGTTCTATTTGAGAATAGTCCACGCTCGGGCACAATTCAAAGCCCATTTAATTCGACCGTATCAGCCAGCTGGACGGCCTGCATACAACAGCGTGGATTGCTGCAATGCAGTAACGTGCGAACACCTTCAGAGGTAGGCGGTCTGGCGTGCCGACATCGAATTTGGCGCCGCCGGCACGCGCTTGCACATCTCGGTAGAATGGATCGGCTCGGGGGGGGGCGGCGGGGGGGGGGGGGGCCC